>NZ_JBHWKO010000007.1:0-285922 GCF_042731035.1 Streptomyces sp. NPDC059895 | reverse complement strand
GGGGTCCCGCGGCGTGGCGAGGGGGGGGGTGGGGGTTTTCTCCCCGTGCGGCGCGCGCCGGGCGACGTGGCGGGCGGGGGCCGCCGTCCACACACGGATACCCTTGACAGGTGACCGACGCCCAAGAAACCGCAGCAGCCAGCTCACTGCGAACCACCGGAGGCGCCCCTCCGGACGACGGCGGAACTACTGCTTCACCTGTTTCCGGGGCGCCGACACCACTGCTCGAACCACGCGAGGGCATCCCCGACGTCATCGCCGACGAGGCCTCCCTCGCCGCCGTGATCGCGGCCTTCGCCGCCGGTTCCGGCCCCGTCGCCGTCGATGCCGAGCGCGCCTCCGGCTACCGCTACGGCCAGCGCGCCTACCTGGTGCAGCTGCGCCGCCAGGGCGCCGGCACCGCGCTGATCGACCCCGTCGCCTGCCCCGACCTGACCGCCCTGGGCGACGCCCTGTCCGGCGTCGAGTGGGTGCTGCACGCCGCCACCCAGGACCTGCCCTGCCTGCGCGAGATAGGCATGGTGCCGACGCGGTTGTTCGACACCGAGCTGGCCGGACGGCTCGCCGGATTCCCGCGGGTCGGCCTCGGCGCCATGGTCGAGGGTGTCCTCGGCTTCGTCCTGGAGAAGGGACACTCCGCCGTCGACTGGTCGACCCGGCCGCTGCCCGAGCCGTGGCTGCGCTACGCCGCCCTGGACGTCGAGCTCCTGGTCGATCTGCGCGACGCGCTGGAGAAGGAGCTGGACCGGCAGGGCAAGCTGGAGTGGGCCCGGCAGGAGTTCGACGCGATCGCCTCGGCCCCGCCGCCCGAGCCCCGCAAGGACCCCTGGCGCCGTACCTCCGGCATGCACAAGGTGCGCCGCCGGCGGCAGCTCGGCGTCGTCCGGGAGCTGTGGCAGACCCGGGACCGGATCGCGCAGCGGCGGGACGTGTCGCCGGGCAAGGTGCTGTCGGACGCGGCCATCGTGGAGGCCGCGCTCGCCCTCCCGGCCACCGTGCACGCGCTCGCCGCGCTGAACGGGTTCGGGCACCGGATGGGGCGACGGCAGCTGGAGCAGTGGCAGGCCGCCGTGGACCGGGCGAGGGCGCTGAGCGAGTCGCAGTTGCCGCAGCCGGGGCAGCCGGTCGCCGGGCCTCCGCCGCCGCGGGCGTGGGCCGACAAGGACCCGGTGGCCGCCGCCCGGCTGTCGGCCGCGCGGACCGCGGTGTCGGCCCTGGCCGAGGAACTGAACATGCCGCAGGAGAACCTCGTCGCGCCGGACACCGTACGGCGCGTCTGCTGGGAGCCGCCCGCCCCGGTCGACGGGGAGTCGATCGCCGCCGCGCTGTCGGCGCTCGGGGCGCGGCCCTGGCAGGTCGAACAGGTGACGCCGGTGCTGGTCGCGGCCCTGTCCGCGTGAGCGCGCCCGGCCGCCGTGGGACCTGTCCGTCCCACGGCGGCCGCGAGGTCGCCGGGGCGCCTCTCGCTCACTTCACCGGGACGCGCCGCGCATGAAGCCGTTGTAGATGTACTTCTGCAGGGCGAGGAAGACGATCAGGGTCGGCAGGATGACCAGGACCGCTCCCGCCGAGATCGTCTCCCAGTGGGCCGAGTAGGGCCCCTTGAAGCGGAACAGTGACGTCGAGATCACGCCAAGATCCTGCGAGGGCATGTAGAGGAACGGGATGTAGAAGTCGTTGTAGACGGCGATCCCCTTCACGATCACGACCGTCGCGATCGCCGGTTTCAGCAGCGGCAGGATAATCCTGCGGTAGACGGTGAAGGAGTTGGCGCCGTCGAGGCGGGCCGCCTCGTCCAGGGAGACCGGGATCGAGCGGACGAACTGCAGGAAGATGTAGATCGACACGATGTCGGTGCCCAGGTAGAGGGCGATCGGCGCCCAGCGGGTGTCGAACAGGCCGAAGCCGTGGACGATCTGGAAGGTGGCCACCTGCGTGGTCACCCCGGGGACCAGCGCGGCGACCAGGAAGAGGGCGACCACCAGTTTCCGCAGGCGGAAGGTGAAGCGGTCGATCGCGTACGCCGTCATCGAGCCGATGAGGACCGTGCCGCCGACGGACACCACCAGGATGAAGGCGGTGTTGCCGAAGGCCGTGAGCATTCCGCCGTCGCGGAACGCCGTCACGTAGTTGTCGAAGTGGAGCGGGTCGCGCGGGAGCGTGAGGGCCCCGCCGTCGTTCGCGGTCTCGTTCCCGGTCTTCAGCGAGGTCAGGAAGACGACGCCCAGCGGGAGCAGGACGACCACCGCCGCGAGGACCAGCGACAGGTACACCAGGGCGCGGGCAACGGCTCGGCGGGTCATACGAGGTCCACCCTCTCGTCGGGGACGAGACGCCGCTGCACCCAGGTCACCGCCAGGATGATCAGCAGCAGCACCACGGCGGCCGCCGACGCGAGGCCCGTCTTGTTGAACTGGAAGGCCAGCTTCACGGTCTGGATCACGAAGGTCTCGGTGCCGGTCGCCCCGCCGGTCATGATGTACGGGATCTCGAAGGCGGACAGCGAGCCGGACACCGAGAGGATCACGGTCAGGGTCAGCACCGGCTTGATGCCGGGCAGGATGATGTGGCGGAACTGGTGCCAGCGGTTGGCGCCGTCCAGCTCCGACGCCTCGTACAGCTCCCCCGGGATGGACTGGATCGCGCCGAGGAACAGCACGAAGTTCATACCGAGGTGGCGCCAGACCGAGACGCCGGCGAGCGAGGTGTTCGCGGAGAACGGCGTGCCCAGCCAGGCGTGGTCGGTGTGGTATCCGAAGAGTGAGAGGACCGTGTCGAGGGTGCCGCCGTCCTGGAAGAAGTACAGGAAGACGAAGCCGATCGCGACACCGTTGACCAGGGAGGGGAAGAAGAGCACGCCCTTGAAGAAGTTCCGGAAGCGGACCTCGAAGCTCAGCACCGTCGCGAAGTACAGCGCGGCGACGATCTGGAACGCCGAGGCGGCCAGGTAGTAGCCGCTGACGAAGAACACCTGGAAGAGGTCCTCCCGGGTGAAGATCTCCGTGTAGTTCCCGGTGCCCGTGTAGTGCAGCTCGGGGCTCACGCCGTCCCAGTCGGTGAAGCTGTACGCGACCATGTTGGCGATCGGCGCGTAGGTGAAGGTGACCAGGAGGGCGAGCGGGGCGAGCAGGAACAGCCACGGGGTGACGGTCCGCCAGACCCGGGTCCGCCGCGGGGCCGGTGCGGGGGCGGCGCGCTCCGAGGCCGGCGCCGCGGCCTCGGAGCGCGCCTTCTCGGTGGTGTGCGCCATCAGCCGGCCACGTTCTTCCGCGTCTCGGTCCACTTCTCGCCGAGGCCGGCCAGGAAGTCGTCCAGGCTGCCCTTCTTCGCGCCGCGCGCGAGGTCGACGATGTCCTGCCGGTACTCGGGCTTGTTGATGCCGACCTCGGACTCGTCGTCGATCAGCTTGACCTCCGCGCCCGCCGAGTCGTCCAGCTCGATCAGCTTCACCCCCGCGTCCTCGTAGGGCTTCAGCACCTCGGGCATCGGCGCGTCCTTGAGCGGGGAGATGGCCAGGTTGTCCCGGTCGTAGCCGGACTTGTCGGTGAACCAGTCGATCCAGGCGCGGGCCGCCTCCTTGTGCTTCGAGTGGATGTTGACGGCCTGGTTGTAGTCGGGGCCGACGGTCGCGCAGAACGTGCCGTCGACCTGCGCGGGGAAGGGCATGAAGCCGATGTCGTCGGGGTTCACGCCGGCCTTCTTCGCGGCGTCCTGGAACTGCACGATCGCCCAGGTGCCGAGCCACTGGGTGGCGATCTCGCCCTTAGCCAACTGCGGCTTGGACAGCTCCCAGTTGGTGGTCGTCGGGTCCTTCTCGGCGAGGCCCTGCCGGACGATGTCGTACAGCAGCCGGTCGCCGGTGCGCAGGTCGGAGCCCGCCGCCCACGGGTCGCCCTCGGCGAGCTTCGTGGTGGCCTGCGGGTCGCAGCTGACCGAGCCGTTGACGAAGGTCCACGAGGTCAGCGGCCACTGGGCGGCGAAGTTGGTGTAGTAGGGGGTCGCGTCGGTCTTCGTCTTGATCGCCTTCAGGGCGGCCAGGAACTCGGCGGAGGTGGTGGGCCACGCGGTGACCCCGGCCTCCCGCCACACCCGCTTGTTGTAGACGAAGCCGGGCATCACCCCGACCGGGGTCTGGCCGTAGACCTTGCCGTCGACGGCGGTGAAGTCGGTGAAGCGGTACTTCTCGGAGCGCTCGGCCACGGTGCCGAGGGAGGCGAAGTACTTCGGGTAGTCGTCCTTCTTGATCACGCCGGGGATCAGCAGGACGTCGCCGTAGTCCTCCGTGTTCATCCGGATCTTAATCTCGGCCTCGTAGTTGGTGAGGGCCTGGAACTCGACCTTCACCTTGGGGTACGTCTTGTTGAACTCTGCGGCGTACGACTTCATCGTCCCGTCCTGCACGAGGTCCGTGCGGACGGTGAGGACCGTGATGGTGCCGCTCACCTTCGCGGGATCGGTGGGCGCCGCCGCCTCCGCGCCCTGGGAGGTGCCTGCTGTACCGGTGCAGCCGGGGAGCAGCAGGGCGGCTCCCGCGACGACGGCGAGGACTGTACGGCGGTTCATGTGCATCAGCTCCGTTCACGGGACGGACGAGCACGTGCGGGGTGGTGGAACGCGTACGGGTTGGTGGAACGCGTACGGGGTGGTGGAGCGCGTACGGGTTGGCTGGTTCGGCACTCTGGCAGCGCTTTCTCAACCGGTAAAGTCCCATTCCCGCCAAGGATGGGGAACAACGCTCGAACACTGGGGTTTACCGGTTTAGGGAGTGCGCATGCTGGAGGCGACACCGCTCACCGACGGATGGATCCTGCGGCACGGGCGGGACGCGCTCCCGGCCGTGGTGCCGGGGTGCGTGCACACCGATCTGCTCGCGGCGGGGGTGATCCCGGACCCGTTCCTCGGCCGGAACGAGACCGCGCTCGGGTGGGTGGGGCGGCGGGAGTGGACGTACGAGACGCGGCTGCCGGAGGCGGGGTCCGGGCACGAGCAGACCGATCTGGTCTTCGACGGGCTGGACACGGCCGCCGAGATCCTGGTGGACGGTCAGCTCCTGGGCCGCGTACGGAACATGCACCGCTCCTACCGCTTCGACGTGACCGGGACGAGCGGCACCCTGGCGGTCCGGTTCCGGTCCGCCTACGCCGAGGCGGAGGCCGTGCGCGGACGGCTCGGCGAGCGGCCGGCCGCCTACGCCGAGCCGTACCAGTACGTCCGCAAGATGGCCTGCTCCTTCGGCTGGGACTGGGGGCCGACCCTGGTCACGGCCGGGATCTGGCGGCCGGTGCGGCTGGAGCGCTGGTCGACGGCGCGGATCGCCCGGGTGCGCCCGCTCGTCACCGTGGAGGGGGGCGTCGGTGTCGTGGAGTTGCGGGTCGACGTGGAGCGGACCCGGGTGGAGGCCGCGCTCACCCTGGAGGCCCGGGTGGACGGCCGCCGGGTGCGGGCCGAGGTGGCGGGCACGGCCGGTGTCGTACGGGTGGAGGTGCCGGGGGCGCGGCTGTGGTGGCCGCGCGGGTACGGCGGGCAGCCTCTGTACGACGTGGAGCTGACGTTGCGCCACGGGGCGGCGCCGCTGGACGTGTGGCGGCGGCGGGTCGGCTTCCGGACCGTCGCGCTGGACACCTCCGCCGACGCGCACGGCACCGGGTTCACGCTCGTCGTCAACGGGGAGCGGCTCTTCGCGCGGGGCGTGAACTGGATCCCGGACGACGTGTTCCCCTCCCGGGTGACGCGGGAGCGCTACCGGGAGCGGCTGGGGCAGGCCGCCGGCGCCGGCGTGGATCTCGTGCGGGTCTGGGGCGGCGGGATCTACGAGAGCGAGGACTTCTACGACGCGTGCGACGAGCTGGGCCTGCTGGTGTGGCAGGACTTCCCGTTCGCGTGCGCGGCCTACCCCGAGGAGCAGCCGCTGCGGGGCGAGGTGGAGGCGGAGGCCCGGGAGAACGTCGTACGGCTGATGCCGCACCCGTCGCTGGTGCTGTGGAACGGCAACAACGAGAACCTGTGGGGGTTCCGGGACTGGCAGTGGGAGGAGCGGCTCGGCGGCGCCTCGTGGGGGGAGGGGTACTACCTCGGGCTGCTGCCGCGGGTGGTGGCCGAGCTGGATCCGACACGGCCGTACACGGCGGGCAGTCCCTGGTCGGGGTCGTGGCGGCACCATCCGAACGATCCCGCGCACGGCACGCACCACTCGTGGGAGGTGTGGAACCGGGAGGACTACGCCGACTACCGGCTCACCGTGCCCCGGTTCGTGGCCGAGTTCGGCTGGCAGGCCCCGCCGGCGTACGCCACGCTGCGGCGGGCGCTGCCCGGGGAGGAGCTCGCGGCCGGCTCCCCCGGCATGCTGCACCACCAGAAGGCCGAGGACGGCAACGGCAAGCTGGAGCGCGGGCTCGCCCGGCACTTCGCCGTCCCGGCGGGGGACTTCGACCGCTGGCACTACCTCACCCAGGTCAACCAGGCCCGTGCGGTCGCCGCCGGGATCGAGCACTGGCGCGCGCACTGGCCGGTGTGCGCGGGCACCGTCGTCTGGCAGCTCAACGACTGCTGGCCGGTGACGTCCTGGGCGGCGATCGACGGCGACGGGCGGGAGAAGCCGCTCTACCACGAGCTGCGACGGGTGTACGCCGACCGGCTGCTCACCGTGCGGCGGCGGTCCGGCGGGCTGCTGCTGGCGGCCGTCAACCAGGCGGCCGGGCGGTGGGCGGGGACGGTGTCGCTGCGGCGGATGTCCGTCGAGGGGGAGGTGCTCGCCACGGCCGGCGCCGCGTTCGCGGCGGACCCGCGGACGGTGGCCGGGGTGGAGGTGCCGGCGGAGCTGGAGCCCGCCGGGGCGAAGGAGTTCCTGGTGGCCGACGTGCCGGGCGCCGACGGCGGGGAAGGGCTGCGGGCCGTGCACTTCCCGGTGCCCGACCGGGAGATCCCCTATCCGCGCCCGGAGTTCGAGGTGGCCGTCGTCCCCGGGGGCGTCGAGGTGAGCGCCCGCACCCTGGTGCGGGACCTGCTGCTCCAGGCGGACCGGCTGGCGCCGGGGGCGCGGGCCGACCGGGGGCTCGTCACCCTGCTTCCCGGGGAGCGGGTGACGATCGGCGTCACGGGCTGGGAGACTCCGGACGCCGGCGCCGCCCGTGCCGCGCTGTACTGCCAGGAGCCCGCTCGATGACAGCCTCCCCGCCCTCCCGCGTCACCATCAAGGACGTCGCCGCGCGCGCCGGCGTGTCCAAGGGCGCGGTCTCGCTCGCCTTCAACCGCAAGCCGGGGCTGTCGGAGGCGACCCGGGACCGCATCTTCGCGGCGGCGCGGGAGCTGGGCTGGGAGCCGAGCCTGACCGCGCGGTCGCTGGCCGGCTCGCGCGTGGACGTGGTGGGGCTGGCGGTCTGCCGGCCGGCCCGGATGCTGGGGCTGGAGCCGTTCTACATGGAGTTCGTCTCCGGGGTGGAGAGCGTGCTGACCGAGCACTCCTGCTCGCTGCTGCTGCGGCTGGTGCGGTCCGTGGAGGAGGAGGTCGCGATCCAGGAGTCGTGGTGGCGGGGGCGGCAGGTCGGCGGGTCGATCCTGGTGGACTTCCGGGCCGACGATCCCCGGGTGGCGGCGGCCGAGCGGCTGGGGATGCCGGTGGTGGCCGTGGGGCATCCCTCGCTGACCGGCTCCCTGACGTCCGTGTGGACGGACGACGCCACCGCCGTGACGGAGGCCGTGCGGTATCTCGCCGCGCTGGGGCACCGCCGTGTCGCCCGGGTGGGGGGCGCCGCCGCGCTCGGGCACACGGTGATCCGGGCGGCCGCGTTCGACGAGGCGGCGCGGAGCCTGGGGCTGGCCGGGGCGTGGCAGGTCGCGACGGACTACTCCGGGGAGGCGGGGGCGCGGGCCACCCGGTCGATGCTGACGGCCGCGCCGCCGGACCGGCCGACGGCCATCGTCTACGACAACGACATCATGGCCGTGGCGGGGCTGTCGGTGGCGGCCGAGATGGGCCTGTCCGTGCCGCGGGACGTGTCCCTGCTGGCCTGGGACGACTCGCAGCTGTGCCGTCTGACCCATCCCACGCTGTCGGCGATGAGCCATGACGTGTTCGGCTTCGGCGCGGAGGCGGCGCGGACGCTGTTCGGGGTGATCACGGGGGCGGGCCCGGGATCGCACCCGGTGCCGACGCCGGTACTGACGCCCCGGGGGTCGACCGCACCCCCGAAGGTGTGACCTTCGCCGCTTGGGCGTCCCGGACTGGGCAGTCACGTTACCCATAAGTAGCATGGGTTCTGAGCGCGCGCTCAGCGCTTGCGCGTCGCAGCAGTGCCATCCCGCACCTGGAGGAGAGCCATCGTGCCTCGTACCGTCAGGGACGTCGTCTTCGTCGACGGCGTCCGCACCCCGTTCGGCAAGGCGGGCCCGAAGGGCGTCTACCACGAGACCCGCGCCGACGACCTCGTCGTGAAGGCGATCCGGGAGCTGCTGCGCCGCAACCCCGGCCTCGACCCGAAGAAGATCGACGAGGTCGCCATCGCCGCGACCACCCAGATCGGCGACCAGGGCCTGACCATCGGCCGCACCGCCGGCATCCTCGCGGGCCTGCCCACCTCGGTCCCGGGCTACTCCATCGACCGCATGTGCGCCGGTGCGCTGACCGCCGTCACCTCGGTGGCCGGTTCCGTCGCCTTCGGCGCGTACGACATCGCCGTCGCCGGCGGTGTCGAGCACATGGGCCGCCACCCGATGGGCGAGGGCGTCGACCCCAACCCGCGGTTCGTGAGCGAGAAGCTGGTCGACGAGTCGGCCCTGTTCATGGGCATGACCGCGGAGAACCTGCACGACCGCTACCCGCAGATCACCAAGCTGCGCGCCGACGAGTACGCGGTGCGCTCGCAGGAGAAGGCCGCCAAGGCGTACGCCAACGGCAAGATCCAGGCCGACCTGGTGCCGATCTCGGTGCGCCGCACCAGCCCGGAGGGCGGCGAGACCGGCTGGGGCCTGGTCACCGCCGACGAGCCGATGCGCCCGGGCACCACGCTGGAGAACCTGGCGGGCCTGAAGACCCCCTTCCGGGTGCACGGCCGGGTCACGGCGGGCAACGCGGCCGGTCTGAACGACGGCGCCACCGCCTCCCTCATCGCGTCCGAGGACTTCGCGCGCGAGAACGGCCTGCCGGTCAAGATGCGCCTGGTCTCCTACGCCTTCGCGGGCGTGGAGCCGGAGGTCATGGGCTACGGCCCGATCCCGGCCACCGAGAAGGCCCTCCGCCAGGCGGGGCTGTCGATCTCCGACATCGGTCTGTTCGAGATCAACGAGGCCTTCGCCGTCCAGGTCCTGGCCTTCCTCGACCACTACGGCATCGCCGACGACGACGAGCGCGTCAACCAGTACGGCGGCGCCATCGCCTTCGGCCACCCGCTGGCCTCGTCGGGCGTCCGTCTGATGACGCAGCTGGCCCGCCAGTTCGAGGAGCAGCCGCACGTCCGCTACGGCCTGACCACCATGTGCGTCGGCTTCGGCATGGGCGCGACCGTCGTCTGGGAGAACCCGCACTTCGAGGGGGACAAGTGAGCACCACCGCAGAGCTGTTGAAGGGTGCGGCCGAGCTGTTCCCGGACGAGGTCGTCACCAGCGCGCACGTACGCCACTTCGACCTGCCGCTGGGTGGGGGCCGCTTCGCCCTGATCACCCTGGACAACGGCCTGGACCACACCAAGCCGACCACCTTCGGCCCGCAGTCCCTCGCGAACCTGAACACCGCGATCGACCAGGTCGAGCAGGAGGCCGCGGACGGCGGGATCGTCGGCGTCGGGGTCACCGGCAAGCCGTTCATCTTCGCCGTCGGCGCCGACCTGAAGGGCGTCGAGCTCCTCAAGGAGCACGACCACGCCCTCGCCATCGGCAAGGGCGGCCACGAGGTCTTCAAGCGGCTGTCGTCCCTGGCGGTCCCGACGTTCGCGTACTACAACGGCGCGGCCATGGGCGGCGGTGTCGAGGTCGGCCTGCACTGTACGTACCGCACGGTGTCCGCGGCCGTTCCGGCGTTCTCCCTCCCCGAGGTGTTCCTGGGCCTGGTCCCGGGCTGGGGCGGCTGCGCGCTGCTGCCGAACCTGATCGGCGCCGACAAGGCCGTCTCGGTGATCATCGAGAACAGCCTCAACCAGAACAAGCAGCTCAAGGGCGCACAGGTCTACGAGCTGGGCATCGCCGACGCGCTGTTCGAGGGCGCCGACTTCCTGGAGCAGTCGCTCATCTGGACGGCCTCCGTCCTCAAGGGCGAGATCGTCGTCGACCGCCCGGTGATCGACCGCGGCGAGGCCTGGGACCGGGCCGTCGCACGCGGCCGGTTCATCGCCGACGGCAAGGTGCACGGTGCGGCCCCGGCCGCCTACCGCGCCCTCGAGATCATCGCCGCCGCCAAGGACGGCGACCTCCAGCGGGGCTTCGACGCCGAGGACCGGGCGCTCGCCGACCTGATCATGGGCGGTGAACTGCGCTCCGGCCTCTACGCCTTCAACCTGGTGCAGAAGCGCGGCAAGCGTCCCGCGGGCGCCCCGGACAAGTCGCTGGCGCGGCCGGTCACCAAGGTCGGCGTGGTGGGCGCGGGCCTGATGGCCTCGCAGCTCGCCCTGCTCTTCCTGCGCCGCCTGGAGGTGCCGGTCGTGCTGACCGACATCGACCAGGAGCGCGTCGACAAGGGCGTCGGCTACGTCCACGCCGAGATCGACAAGCTGCTCGCCAAGGGCCGTGTCGACCAGGACAAGGCCAACCGCCTCAAGGCGCTGGTGACCGGTGTCCTGGACAAGGCCGAGGGCTTCGCGGACGCGGACTTCGTCATCGAGGCCGTGTTCGAGGAGATCGGCGTCAAGCAGCAGGTGTTCGCGGAGGTCGAGGCGGTCGCCCCGGCGCACGCGATCCTCGCCACCAACACCTCCTCCCTCTCGGTCACCGAGATGGCGTCGAAGCTCAAGCACCCCGAGCGGGTCGTCGGCTTCCACTTCTTCAACCCGGTCGCCGTGCTGCCGCTGCTGGAGATCGTGCGCGGCGAGCGGACCGACGACGCCTCGCTGGCCACGGCGTTCGCCGTCGCCAAGAAGCTGAGGAAGACGGCGGTCCTGGTGAAGGACGCCCCGGCGTTCGTCGTCAACCGCGTCCTCACCCGCTTCATGGGCGAGGTGCAGAACGTCATCGACGAGGGCACCCCGGTCGAGGTCGCGGAGAAGGCGGTCGAGCCGCTGGGCCTGCCGATGTCGCCGCTGGTCCTGCTGGAGCTGGTCGGTCCCGCGATCGGCCTGCACGTCTCGGAGACGCTCCACCGGGCGTTCCCGGACCGCTTCACGGTCTCCCCGAACCTCAAGGCGGTCGTCGGGGCGGGCAAGCGCGGCTTCTACGTCTACGACAGCGGTAAGCGCGAGCTGGACCCCGAGGTCGCCGCGCTGCTGAAGCAGGGCGACACGGTCCTCACCGAGGAGCAGGTGCGGGCGCGCGTCCTGGAGGCGGTGGCGCAGGAGATCGGGCTGATGCTCGACGAGGGCGTCGTCGCCGAGGCTCAGGACATCGACCTCTGCCTGATCACCGGTGCCGGCTGGCCCTTCCACCTGGGCGGCGTCACGCCGTACCTGGACCGCGAGGGCGTCTCGGAGCGGGTGACCGGCAAGCGGTTCCTGGCGCCGGGCGTGGCGTCGGTTCCCGCCTGACCGTCACGGGGACGTGCAGAGGGCCTCCGCCGTCCGGCGGAGGCCCTCGCGTCATACGCTCGCGGCGTCCGGTCCGGCCGCGGCGAGCCGTGCCCTCAGCTCGGCGTTCTCCTCCTCCAGCAGCGCGATGCGCTTGCGGGCGAAGTACAGCTCCATGACGGCGTCGTGGAACTCGGAGACGAGTTCCTCCGGGGTCAGTTGCACCCTCGTCCCCCCTTACGCCGGCGCGACTTCGGTGACCGTGCCGTCGCCGCCCTTCCAGAACAGCGCGCCGTCCTGGGCGTACAGGGAACCGCCGCCGGCCGCGGCGGGCGCGTTGGTCGGTACGGCCGCGACGTCCGCGAGCCGCACCGCGCCCTCGGCGAGGACGGCGGACGGGGCGTCGGCCGCCGCGACCACGTGGAGCTGGGACTGGGGCGTGGCGCCGCGGGCGATGCCGATGCCGGTACGGCCGGTGCTCTTGACGACGAGGTCCTCCACGCCGGGGTTGTTGCGCAGGACGATCAGGGCGCCCTTGGTCGGGCCGTCGGTCGCGGTGACGAAGATGCCCTGGGAGGCGGTGCCGGACGTCCTGAGGTCGATCGACAGACCGGCGGAACCGGCGTCCGAGCCGTCGGCGTACCCCATGTGCGAGATCTTCAGCGTTCCGCGCGAGGTCTCCACACCGGTCAGGTACATGGCCGAGGTGGCGGGATTGTCCGACGTGACGTTCAGCGCCGCCCGGTCGCCGGAGGTGGCCTTGTGGTTGATGGTGACCGTGTGCGCCGTCGTCGACGTCCCGTAGAACTGGGCCGGCGCGGTGTACGGCGTGTACTCGTCGTCGGCGGCCGCCGCCTCGGTACCCGCGGCGACGGTGACCGCGCCGGCGGTGAAGGCCCCGAGGAAGACTCTTCGTCCCACTGCCATGGGTGAACTCGCTTTCGGTGAGGTGAGATCGGGCGTCGCGGAGATCATGTGATCATCCCTCACGGGACGGGCACAACGGGGACCGCCGTCGCGGCACGGGGTCCGCTTCGGTGCGCTGGTGCCGGACGCGGACACCGCGACCGCCCCGCTGTTCCACCCCGGGACGCGGACCGGGATCGGAACGGCGGTCGCGGTCGGGACCGGCGGTCGGCGGCCGGCAGTGGATCGTGCGGATCGCCTGAGCGGCTGGGTCGTGTCCGCGCGCCGGGCGGGATGTCGCGGGCACGGCCCGGGGCCGGTCCCGCCCGCTCACACCTCCTGCCACGCCGTCAGCGCCAGCCCCGGCTCCTCCTTGCGGCGGCTGGCGAGGAGGCGGCCGGTCGACGGGGACAGGGTCACCGCGACCACCCGGCCGCCGTGGTCCCGGGCGAGGGCCACCACGGCGTCGTCCGGCAGGTGGGGGCCCGACTCGGTCCACCAGGCGCCGGCCGTCTCGTCCTCGGTCGGGTAGGCGGCGAAGGCGACGCGACCGCTCGCGGCGCGCTGGGCGAGCAACGTGCAGTCGTGGCCGTCGAGTTCGCAGCGGACGGCGGCCACCGGGCCGGGCCCGGCCGCGGCGAGCAGCGGGACCGGCTTGCCGCCGGGGCGCCAGGCGCAGACCTCGCCGGAGTCGTCGTCGGTGAAGAAGAGGGTGGTGTGCTCGGCGGAGGTGGCGAGGGCGCGCAGGGTGCCGGGGCGGACCGCCGCCTCCAGGGGTTCCTCCCGTACCGGGACGGCGCCCGGATCGGCCTGCCGCCAGTGGAGGATCGCGCCGGAGACGGCCGCGTACGCCTCGACGCGCCCGGACTCCCCCGTCACGGCGACCGGCGGGCCCTGTACGCCCTGCCCCTTCAGGTCGCGCCACGGGTCCCAGCCGCCCTTCTCCTTCTGGGCGACCATGCTGATCCCGGTGCCGACGTTGCGCACGAAGACGTGCGCCCGCCCCTGGGCGTCGACGGCGACGGCGGGCGTGCCCGTGCGTCCGCCCGTCGTGTTGGGGTGGCCGGCCGGAGCCCAGTCCAGGGCCGCGAGCAGCGGCCGGAAGTGGGTGGAGTGCACCAGGACCGCCTCCCCCGACGCGGTCGGCCGCCAGGCGGCCAGATGGGCGTAGCCGTCGGTGCCCTGCCCGACGGCCACGCCGTCCGGCCGCACCCTCTGTTCGCCGGCCACCGTGCGGGGCGGGTCCCAGGGGCCGCCCCTGGTCCGCTCCGCCCGGCACAGCACGGCGTCGTGTGACGTCAGGTAGACACTGAGCCGCCCGTCGCGGCCGCGTATGAGCCATTCGCCGTTCACCCGCTCACTGTATGTCGGCCGCCGCCGGGCGCCGCCGCTCGGGGCACACGCCCGGCCGGCGTCCGTGCCACCCTGGGCCCATGAACGCTGAGCCCGGGGACCACGCCTCCCCCTTGCTGGTGATCGTCGACGCCGCGAACGTCGTGGGATCGGTGCCCGACGGCTGGTGGCGCGACCGGCGGGGCGCCACGGAGCGGCTGCGGGGCCGGCTGGCCGCCGACGGCCTCCCCGGACACCCCGGACCGCAGGAGATCGTGCTCGTCGTCGAGGGTGCCGCCCGCGGGGTGGAGTCGGTGCCCGGCGTGCGCGTGGAGTCGGCCCCCGGCAGCGGCGACGACCACGTCGTCGACCTGGTCGCCCGCGCCGCCGGCCGCCACCGCCTGGTCGTCACGGCCGACCGGGAACTGCGCCGCCGGGTGACGGAGCACGGCGCGGAGGTCGCGGGACCGCGGGCCGTGCTCGGCGGCTGAGGGCGGGGCGGGTCAGGGGTTGCCGTCCGGGTGCGGGTGGGCCACCTCCTCGACCGTGGTCTCCTCGTGGCGGCCCAGCCGGCTGTGGGAGCGGCCGTAGAGGAAGTAGACGAGGATGCCGATGACCATCCAGACGGCGAAGCGGATCCAGGTCTCGGCGGGCAGGTTGAGCATCAGCCACAGGGAGGCCGCCACCGACAGGACGGGGAGGACCGGCACCCAGGGCGTGCGGAACGCCCGGTGCAGGTCGGGGCGGGTGCGGCGGAGGACGATCACACCGATCGCGACGACCACGAACGCGAAGAGCGTGCCGATGTTCACCAGTTCGGCGAGTTCGCTCAGCGGGGTGAAGCCGGCGAGGACGGCGATGAGGACGCCGAGCAGGATGGTCGGCCGGTGCGGGGTCTTGAACCGCGGGTGGACCCGGGAGAAGAAGCGCGGCAGCAGCCCGTCGCGGCTCATCGCGAAGAAGACCCGGGTCTGGCCGAGGAGCAGGATCATGCAGACCGTGGTCAGGCCGACGGCGGCGCCGAAGCTGATGAAGCCCGCGAACCAGGGATGGCCGGTGGCCTTGAACGCGTCGGCGAGCGGCGCGGTGATGTTCAGTCTGCTGTAGTGCTGCATCCCGGTCACGACGATGGACACCAGGACGTAGAGGACGGTGCAGATGAGCAGGGAGCCGATGATGCCGCGCGGCATGTCCCGCTGCGGGTTCCTGGTCTCCTCGGCGGCCGTGGCGACGACGTCGAAGCCGATGAAGGCGAAGAACACGACGGACGCGGCGGTGAAGATGCCCATCACGCCGAAGTTGGACGGCGCCCAGCCGAACATCAGCTGGATGAGCGGGGACTGGAGGCTGTCGTCCGCCGACACCGCCTGCGCCTTCGGGATGAACGGGTCGTAGTTCCTGGTCTCGACGAGGAAGGCACCCGCGATGATCACGACGAGGACGACGGTCACCTTGATGGCGACGACGACCGAGGTGACGCGCGCGGACAGCTTGGTGCCGACCACGAGGATGGCGGTGAGCACGAGGACGAGCGCGGCGGCGAGGATGTCGAAGCCGAACCCTTCGGCGCCGTCCCTGGTGCCGAGCGCCGCCGGCAGGTGCCACCCCGCGTTGTCCAGCAGCGAGGCGACGTAGCCGGACCAGCCGACCGCCACCACCGCCGTGCCCAGCGCGAACTCCAGGACCAGGTCCCAGCCGATGATCCAGGCGGGGAGTTCCCCGAGGGAGGCGTAGGAGAAGGTGTACGCGGAGCCCGCCACCGGGACGGTGGAGGCGAACTCGGCGTAGCAGAGCGCGGCGAGCGCACAGACGACCCCGGCCACGACGAAGGCCAGGGCCACGGCCGGACCGGCGTTGTTCCTGGCGACCGTGCCGGTGAGGACGAAGATGCCGGTGCCGATGATGACACCGACACCGAAGACGGTCAGGTCCAGCGCGGACAGCGACTTCTTGAGCGCGTGCTCCGGTTCCTCGGTGTCGAGGATGGACTGCTCGACCTTCTTCGTCCGGAAGAGGGTGCTGCTCACGGGCTTACCTCCCACGCTTGTCGTCCTCGACATGGTCGAGAGGGGGCGTGGTGCGTATGCCACGGCGTGGGCGTGTCACGCGGACGGGCCGGTCGCACCACTCCTCACGGTGGCACAACCGGCCCTTTCCGGCGCGTTCGGCATGTCCGTCCGGACGTCTTCGGCACGGCCGAACCCTCGCGGCGCGTCCGGGCCCTCGCGGCGCGTCAGTCGCGGGCGGACTCCACGGAGTCGACCTCGGCCGCCGAGCCGTCGTACCGCCCGTCCAGCCGGGAGACCAGTCCGGTGACCTGCCGGGCGATGTCGGGGGCGGTCAGACCGATCTCGGCCATGACCTCGGCGCGGGTGGCGTGGTCGAGGAAGCGCGGCGGGATGCCGAAGTCGCGCAGCGGGACGTCGACGCCCGCGTCCCGCAGGGCCTGCGCGATCGCGGAGCCGACACCGCCGACGCGGGAGTTGTCCTCGACGGTGACGACCACCCGGTGCCGGTCGGCGAGCGGGGCCATCGCCTCGTCGACCGGTTTGACCCAGCGCGGGTCGACGACGGTGGTGGAGATGCCCTGCCGGTCGAGGAGCCCGGCGATCTCCAGGCACATGGGCGCCAGGGCGCCGACCGAGACGAGCAGCACGTCGGGCCGGTCGGTGCCGGGCTCACGCAGCACGTCCATGCCGCCCACCCGTCCCACGGCGGGCACGGCGGGGCCGACGGCGCCCTTGGAGAAGCGGACGACGGTCGGTGCGTCGTCGACCTCGACGGCCTCGCGCAACTGGGCGCGCACCTGGTCGGCGTCGCGCGGCGCGGCCAGCCTGAGCCCCGGCACGACCTGGAGGATCGACATGTCCCACATGCCGTTGTGGGAGGCGCCGTCGGTGCCGGTGACGCCGGCCCGGTCCAGGACGAACGTCACCCCGCACTTGTGGAGCGCTACGTCCATGAGGACCTGGTCGAAGGCGCGGTTGAGGAAGGTGGCGTACACGGCGAAGACGGGGTGCACGCCCGCGTGCGCGAGGCCCGCCGCGGAGACGGCGCCGTGCTGCTCGGCGATGCCGACGTCGTAGACGCGCTCCGGGAAGGCCTTGGCGAACTTGTCCAGGCCCACCGGCTGGAGCATGGCGGCCGTGATGGCGACGATGTCCCCGCGCTCCTCGCCGAGCTTGACCATCTCGTCGCCGAAGACGGAGGTCCAGTCGGCGCCGGAGGTGGAGATCGGCAGACCGGTGTCGGGGTGGATCTTGCCGACGGCGTGGAAGCGGTCCGCCTCGTCCTGGAGGGCGGGCTGGTAGCCGCGGCCCTTCTCGGTGAGGCAGTGCACGATGACGGGCCCGCCGAACCGCTTGGCGCGGGCCAGCGCCGACTCCAGGGCCTCGATGTCGTGCCCGTCGATCGGGCCGACGTACTTCAGGCCGAGGTCCTCGAACATGCCCTGGGGGGCGATGAAGTCCTTCAGGCCCTTCTTGGCGCCGTGCAGGGTGTCGAAGAGCGGCTTGCCGACGACGGGGGTGCGGTCGAGGATCTCCTTCGTCCGGGCGAGGAAGCGCTCGTAGCCGTCGGTCGTGCGGAGCGTGGCGAGGTGGTTGGCGAGGCCGCCGATCGTGGGGGCGTAGGAGCGCTCGTTGTCGTTGACGACGATGACGAGCGGGCGGTCCTTGGCCTCGGCGATGTTGTTGAGCGCCTCCCAGGCCATGCCGCCGGTCAGCGCGCCGTCACCGATGACGGCGACGACGTGGCTGTCGCGCTGGAGGAGCTGGTTGGCCTTGGCGATGCCGTCGGCCCAGCCGAGCACCGTGGAGGCGTGGCTGTTCTCGATGACGTCGTGCTCGGACTCGGCCTGCGAGGGGTAGCCGGACAGGCCGCCCTTCATCTTCAGCCGGGAGAAGTCCTGCCGTCCCGTGAGCAGCTTGTGCACGTAGGACTGGTGGCCGGTGTCCCAGAGCACCTTGTCCTTGGGGGACTCGAAGACCCGGTGGAGGGCGATGGTGAGCTCGACCACGCCGAGGTTGGGCCCGAGGTGGCCGCCGGTCTTGGAGACGGCCTCGACGAGGAAGGCGCGGATCTCCCCCGCCAGCTGGTCCAGCTCCTCCGGGCTGAGCCGGTCCAGATCGCGCGGTCCCGTGATGCGGGTCAGCAGCGGCACCCGTGCCTCCTTGCAGTAGAGCTGATCGAGCTGTTGCCGGGTTCGTCGAGTCTAATGTTCCGTCTCGGCCCGCGTGCTCCGGCCCGTGCGTCATAGGTCACCCGTCGGCCGTACCCATGTTGGACGGTTCCTATGACAGCGCTGTGCCCGGCACCGGGGACGGTGCCGGGCACAGCCGGGGGACGCGACGGCGCGGTCCCGGGGAGCGTCAGCCGCGACCTGCGGCCTTCTGGCTCTTGCGGGAGACGGAGTCGATGACGACCGCGCCGAGCAGAACACCACCGGTGATCATGTACTGGATCGAGGTGTTCATGTTGAGCAGGTCCAGACCGGTCTGGATGGACTGGATGACCAGCATGCCGAGCAGCGCGGACCACACCGAGCCGCGGCCGCCGAAGAGGCTGGTGCCGCCGATGACCGCCGCGGCGATCGCCAGCATCAGCGTGTTGCCGCCACCGGCGTTCAGCGTGGCGCTGGCCGTCTGGCCGGCGAAGAACATACCGCCGACCGCCGCGAAGCCACCGGCGATGGCGAACACGGTGATCCGGATCAGCGACACGTTGATGCCGGCGCGGCGCGCGGCCTCGATGCCGCCGCCGACCGCGAAGACCTTGCGGCCGTAGGTGGTGCGGCGCAGCACGAAGTCGACGATCACCAGGCAGGCCAGGAAGATGACCAGGGCGTTGGAGACGCCGGCGGCGTTGTTCAGCACGGCGGCGGCCACGAAGGAGGCGATGCCGAGCGCGCCGACGCGGATCAGGATCTCGCTGGTCGGCCGGAACGGCACACCCGCGACCTTGCGGCGGCGCTGCTCACCGAAGTTGCCGACGAGCATCAGCACGACACCCAGGCCGGCCAGCAGGTAGGCGCCGATGATGGCCTGGTCCATGAAGAAGGAGCCCTGGCCGAGCAGGTGGACCGGGCCGGAGTCGGCCGGGATGTTGATGGTGCCGCTGGAGCCCAGCAGCCACAGCATCAGACCGTTCCAGCCGAGGAAGCCGGCCAGGGTGACGACGAACGCGGGGACGCCGATCTTGGCGAAGAACCAGCCGTGCAGTGCGCCGATCGCGACACCGGTGAGGATGGTGAGGAACAGCGCCAGCCACTGGTTCATGGTGTGGTCGACCACGAACACGGCGAACAGGGTGGACGCCAGGCCGCTGACGGAGCCGACGGACAGGTCGATCTCACCGAGCAGCAGGACGAACACCAGGCCGATGGCGAGCATGCCGGTGGCCGAGAGGAAGTAGCTGACGTTCGAGAGGTTCTCGGCGCTCAGGAAGCGGTCGTTCTGGAGCTGGAAGATCGTCCAGATGATGATCAGGCCGATGAAGACCGGCAGCGAGCCCAGCTCGCCGCCCTTCACCTTGCGCTTGAACTCGGTGACGTAGCCCTTGAGTCCCTCTTCGCGCACCAGCAGGCGCGGGTCGACGACGGCGACGGGGGCCGCGGTGGGGTCGTCGGCGGGGGCGACGGTCGCCTGCTTCTCGACGACGCCGTCGGTCTTCTCGACCTTGGTGGCCTTCGGGGCCTTTGCGCTGTCGCTCTTCTCGGCCTCCGCGGCCTCGGCGTTGTCGCTCTTCACGGTCTTGGACGTGTCGCTCACTTGGCCGCCTCCGCGGTGCGACGCCCCGCACGACGGGTGACGGCGTTGTCCGTGGCACCCGTGATCGCGGCGATGATCTCTTCGTGGCTGGTGTCCTTCACGGGGAAGGAGCCGTTGTTCTTGCCCAGGCGCAGCACGGCGACGGTGTCCGCGACCGCCTTGACGTCGGCCATGTTGTGGCTGATGAGGATGACGCCGAGGTCCCGCTCGCGCAGCCGCTCGACCAGGTCGAGGACCTGCGCGGTCTGCTCGACGCCGAGGGCGGCGGTGGGCTCGTCGAGGATGACGACCTTCGGGTCGCCGATCAGCGCGCGGGCGATGGCGACGACCTGGCGCTGGCCTCCGGAGAGGCTCGCGATCGGGATGCGCACGCTGGGGATGCGGATGGAGAGCGTGGACAGCAGCTCCCGGGCGTTCTTCTCCATCGACACCTCGTCGATGACGCCGCGGCGGAGCAGCTCGCGCCCGAGGTAGAGGTTGCCGACGACATCGAGGTTGTCGCAGAGGGCGAGGTCCTGGTAGACCGTCGCGACGCCGAGTCCCTGGGCGTCGTGCGGCTTGGTGATGCTGACCGGCTTGCCGTCCCACTCGATGACGCCCTCATCGATGGGGTGGACACCCGCGATCGTCTTGACCAGGGTGGACTTACCTGCGCCGTTGTCGCCCACGAGGGCGACCACTTCTCCGGCGTGGACCTCCAGCTCGACGTCGGTGAGGGCCTGGACCGCACCGAATCGCTTGGAGACTCCGCGCAACGCCAGCACGGGCGTAGCGGACACGTGAACCATCTCCTTCGCCGCCTGACCGGCGGGGATGCCGCGCTGTTTGGGAAAGGCGCGGAAGGGTGTGCGGGACGGGACGCGGAACGCGCCGTCGACGCACGAGGTTTACAAGATGAACATGGGCGAGTCCGTCGCGCTTGGCAACGGTTCCGTCCGACGCCCGCCCCGGCAGCGGGGTGTGAAGGTGGGGCAGGCGTCGGAGGAGTCTCGCGGGACCGCTCGGCGGTCGTGGCCCGGATCCCTAGGCGGGACCCGGGCCCGGGTGCGCGCGACGCGCGACTGAGCTACTGCAGGCCGGCGGTCTTGCAGGCGGCGGCGTACTCGGCGGTGCAGATCTCCTCGACCGTGTACAGCTTGTCCGCGACCACCGTGTCCTTGATGTTGGCCTTGGTGACGGAGACCGGGGTCAGCAGCTGGGAGGGGACCTTGTCGCCGGAGCCGCTGGTCAGCGTCTGGGTGGCGAGGGACTTGATGTCCTTGCCCTCGAGCAGGTTGACCGCGAGCTGGGCGGCGGCGTCGGCCTCGGGCTTGAACGCCTTGTAGACGGTGGAGGACTGGGTGCCGGCGACGATGCGCTGGATACCCGCGAGCTCCGCGTCCTGGCCGGTCAGCGGAATGCCGCTGATCTTCGCGCCCTTGAGGGTGTTGGCGATGCCACCGGCCATGCCGTCGTTGGCGGAGTAGACGGCCGCGATGTTCTTCGCGCCGAGCTGGGTGATCGCGGCGGACACCTTCTGCGCGGCGACGGTGTCCTTCCACAGGCCCGACTGCTCGTAGGCGATGGTCACCTTGCCGTCGAGGGCCTTGTGGGCGCCTTCCTTGAACTGCGCGGCGTTCGGGTCGGCGTCGTCACCGTTGATCATGACGACCTTGGACTTGGTGGTCGCCTTGGAGCCGAGGGCCTCGAGCAGGGCCTGGCCCTGGAGCTCGCCGACCTTGACGTTGTCGAAGGACACGTAGGCCGAGACCGGACCCTGCGCGAGGCGGTCGTACGCGATGACCTTGACGCCCTTGTCCACCGCGGACTGGATGGAGGACTTGATCGCGGCGGAGTCCTGGGCGGAGACCACGATGACCTTCACGCCCTTGGTGACCATGCTGCTGACCTGCTGGGCCTGCTTGGCGGCGTCGGCGGCGGCGTTCGCGTACTCGACGTTGCAGTCGGAGCAGAGCTCCTTGACCTTGGCCTCGAAGTACGGCTTGTCGAACTTCTCGTAGCGCGCGGTGACGGTGTCGGGGAGCAGCAGGCCGATCGACTTGCTGTCGGAGCTGCTGCTGTCGGAGTCGTCGTCGCCCGCCTTGCCGCACGCGGCAATCGACAGGGCCATGGAAACGGCAGTGGCGCCGATCACGACTCTACGCATCGTTGCGTTCATGTGGGTTGTGCCTCCCTGACAGGGCCGCAACGCTGCGGCCGAGGTGGCTCGAAGTCAACTCGGCCGCAAGTTCGACGTCAAGAAGTAAATACTTAACGAGATGGCAACGGGGTCATTCGTTTTCTAAGTGAAGGCGGGTGCGGCGGAGGACAGGGTGCCGTCCAAAAGAGTCGAATCGCCCATCTCGCTGAGCGCGAGGGCGAGCGCCCCGAGCACCTCCGCCCGGCCCCCCAGCGCCCCCGGGAGAACGGAGAGTTGGCGCGCCGCGCTGGGGATCGCGTAGCGGCCGACGGACTCCCGGATCGGCCCGAGCACCAGCTCCCCGGCCTCGGCGAGATCGCCGCCGAGCACCACCCGGCTGGGGTTCAGCAGGTTGCAGAGATTGGCGACTCCGCTGCCGATATGGCGTCCGACGTCGGCAATCACCCTACGGCAACCCGGGTCTCCGTCCCTGGCCAGCCGCACCACGCCCTCCATCGTCAGGTCGGTGCCGTGGCTGGGCTGGAGGAGCGGCAGTACGTACCGGGCGGCCGTGAACGTCTCCAGGCAGCCGCGGTTCCCGCAGCGGCAGACCGGGCCGGATTCGTCGAGTGTGATGTGCCCGATCTCCCCCGCGGTGCCACCGGGACCCCGGTAGATCTTCCCCTCGATCACCAGACCGGCGCCTACACCGCTCGCGACCTTGATGTAAGCAAGATCACGTACGCCTCTGCCACTGCCCCAGACCATCTCACCGAGGGCGCCGAGGTTGGCGTCGTTGTCCACGTGGACGGCCACTCCGAGCCGGCCGCGCAGCTCCTCGGCGGGGCGGGTACCGATCCAGCCGGGCAGGATGGCGGAGGAGCCGAGCGTGCCGGACTCCACGTCGATGGGCCCGGGGACGCCGAGCCCCACTCCGGCGATCTTGGACCGGTCGACCCCGGTGGCCTCGATCAGGCGGTCGACCAACTGCTCGGCGCGGTCGAAACCCTGGGCCGAGGAGGCGTCCACGTCCAGCGGCTCGGACTCCTCGGCTAGCACCTGGTGGGCGAGGTTGCCGATGGCGACCCTCAGGTGGGTGTGGCCGAAGTCGACGCCGATGACGATGCCCGCGTCGCCGCTGAGACTGACGCTGCGGGCCCTGCGTCCGCCCGCCGAGGTGGGCGTGACCTCGACGGTCCCGCCGTCCTTCAGCTCGCGCACGATGTTCGACACGGTGGCCGCCGACAGACCGGTCGTCCGGGCGATCTCCGCCTGCGTGAGGGACCCGGCCAGACGCACGGCCCGTACGACCCGCTCCAGGTTGGCTCGGTGCAGCGACGACTGCGACCCCGGAGTCTCCACGACGACCTCCTGCGCGCGGGACCGCAGCGATGGGGCCCCGTCCATGTCCAACTAGTGAACTCTAAGCTGAGCTGTTCGGGTCGCCTCCCGTCAAGAGGTTGAACACTATCCGCGTGCTCGAACAAAGGGACGGACGCCGGTGCCGGCCGAGGTTGCGGGGTGTGCGGAGGCGGGTGCGCGGTGTTGCGGGAATCGGGTGGGCGGGCGGGCGCACCAGGTATGAAAAGCGGACGGAAGCACACATAAGGCGGCGCACGCCGCCCCCTGTGTCCCGGGAGCCCGCGTACGCCGCCTGAAGGCGCGAGGTCTACTTCAGCGCACCCGCTGTCAGCCCCTGCACCACCTGCCGCTGGAAGACGACGTAGGCCGCCAGGACCGGCAGCATCGCCATCACGAGTCCGGCGAAGAGCCCTGACCAGTCGCCCTTGTAGCCCTGGCTGACGGCCAGTTGGACCAGCCCCTGGGTGAGGACGCGCCGGTCGGGGTCGGTGTTGAGGACCGTGGGGAGCATGTACTGGTTCCACTGGCCCAGGAAGTTGAAGATGCCCACGCTGACCAGGCCGGGCCTGGCCATGGGCAGCATGATCCGGAAGAACGTACGGCTGTGGGAGGCGCCGTCGACGAAGGCCGCCTCGGCGACCTCGGTGGGCAGGGTGCGGAAGAACGCCGTGAGGAAGAACACCGTGAACGGCAGCGAGTAGGCGATGTAGACCAGGATCAGGCCGTGCAGGGTGTTCAGCAGCCCCATGGTGTCGACCACGTAGAACAGCGGGACCAGCGCCAGCATGATCGGGAAGCTCATGCCGCCGACGAACAGGTAGTAGACGAAGCGGTTGCCGGGGAAGTCGAAGCGGGCCAGGACGTACGCCGCCATGGAGCCGAGGACCAGGGTGCCGACGAGCGAACCGCCCACCACCAGCACGGTGTTGAGGAAGTAGTCGCTCATGTCGGCCTCGGTCCAGGCCCGGGCCCAGTTGTCGAGGTGCAGTGCGTCGGGCAGCGACCACGGCGAGCCGAAGATGGAGGCGTCGTCCTTGAAGGAGGTCATCACCGCCCACAGCAGCGGCAGCACGACCATGACCGCCCACAAGGCGAGGATGCCGTGCGAGAAGGCGTTGAGGACCTGCCCCTCCCCCTTCCGGCCGGGCGGCCGGCGGCCCGGCGCCCGGTCCGCCTTCGTAACGGGAACGGGCGCGGGCACGGGCACGGGCGCGGGCGCGGCGGGTTCCGTGGTCTTCTCGGTGCTCATGATCAGTACTCCAGCCGCTCGCGCCGCCCCAGCCGCATCACGAGCGCGGCGAAGGCCAGCGTCACGACGAGCAGGGCGACGCCGATGGTGGTGGCGTAGGCGGCCTGACCGTCACGGAACGCCTTCTGGTAGACGTACAGGACCATGACGGTGGTCGAGTAGTCGGGGCCGCCCGGTCCGGTCGTCATGATCTGCACGACCGCGAACGACTCCGCGCCGAGGGCGAGGATGCCCAGGTAGACCCAGCCGGACTGGACGGTGTCCCACAGCAGCGGCAGGGTGATGCGGAAGAAGGTGGTGGCCCGGTTCGCGCCGTCGAGCAGGGCGGCCTCGTACAGGTCCGCCGGGATCGACGCCATGCCCGCGGAGAACAGCACCACGAAGAACCCGACCGTCGACCACACCAGCACCGCCATCACGCACCACAGCGCGAGGTCCGGGTCGCCCAGCCACAGCGGCTGGACGCCGTCCAGTCCGATCCCCCGCAGCAGGGAGTTGACCGCGCCGCTGTCCGGGTTGTATGCGAAGGCGAACAGCAGCGCGACGATCGCGATGGAGAGCACCTGCGGGAAGAAGTACACGATCTTGTAGAAGGAGGAGCCCCGGACGCCGGAGACCGCCGGGCCGCCCTTCCTCCTCCGTCCGCCGACATTGACCATGAAGGCGAGGAACAGCGCGAACCCGATCGTGATCAGCGGCACCACCACCGCGAACGTCAGGCTGTGCCACAGGGATTTCCAGAAGACGTCGTCGTCCAGCATCCTGCGGTAATTGTCGAGGCCGACCATCTCGAATTCGGGGCTCAGGCCGGTCCAGTCCGTGAACGAGTAGTAGATGGACTGGACGAACGGCCAGATCACGAAGAGCGCGTACAGTCCCAGGGGCAGCGCCAGGAACCCCACGATGAAGCGGTACTTGCCGTGCTGCATCACCACTCCGGTGCCGTGTGAATTCCCGTTACTGGTGCTTGTAGTGCTTGATCGACGTGTCCTTCGCGGTGTCGTCGGCGAATTTCTGGATCTTCTTCACGGCCTCGGCCGGGGTGAGGCGGCCGGCCATCATCTCGCCGAGTCCGGACACGCCGATCTGCTCCTTCTGCAACTTCACGTACCAGTCCTGGAGCCGGGGGTTCAGCACGTTCTCGCCCGCCTTCTCCAGCGCGGCGACGCCCGCCTCCAGCCCGGGGGTGAGGGTGATGCCGTCGGTGCCGCCGTCGTACGCGGTCAGCGACTTCACCTTGGCGGTGAAGTTCTTCGACGACGCCTCGCTGAGCATGATGCGCAGCTGCTCCATGCCGCCCGCCGCGTTCTTCGCCTTGGCCGGCACGACGAACGGCTCGCCGCCGGAGGCCCACAGGGTGCCGAACGGCAGCGCGTCGGAGGAGTCGATGCCGGTGGGCGCCGAGACGGCCAGGCCGAAGTCGTCCGGGATGACGTTCGCCGACTCGTTCTCCACCCAGGAGCCGTTGGGGAGGAACAGGGCCTTGCCCTGGGCCCACGCGGTCTGCGACTGGATGTGGTCCAGCCCCGGGGTGCCCTTGAGGACGTAGCCCTTCTTGTAGAGCTCGTAGTACGCCTCGAAGCACGTCTTGACCGCGGGGTGTTCCCAGGCCTTGGGCTCCAGGTTGTCGATGGCGTCGAGGACCTCGCGGCCGCCGACCTTGCCGATCATCGGGTACAGCGAGAACGGGAGGTAGTACGGGTACTTGCCCGCGTACGTCCAGCCCGCGATGCCCTTCTTCTTCGCCTTCTCGCAGACCGCGAGCATCTCGTCCCAGGTCTCGGGGTACGTGGCGTCCAGCGAGTCGAGGAGCTTCTGCGAGTACCAGACGCCGTAGACGGTGTAGGCGTAGTACAGGATCCAGACGGGGTCGCCGTCGAACTGGCCCATCTCCACGATGCCGGGCCGCAGCGTGTCGCGGACCTTCTTCGCCGGGTCGTCGTAGGAGGGGGCGTCGAGCAGCTCGGTGAGGTCGGTGAGCTGGTTCTTGCCGACCAGGACGCCCATGTCCATCTGCTCGGCACCGGAGTTGTCGATGAGGTCGGGCGGGGTGCCCTGGTTGAAGCGGGGCTGGAGCGTGGACTGGATCTTCTGGGTGGCCGAGAACTTCACCTCGACGTCGGGGAAGTCCTGCTCGTAGATCTTCACCGCGTCCTCGGCGTACTCCTTGCCGAAACCGCCGTCGAACAGGACGAATTCCAGGGGGGCGGTCTCGTTGACCGCGAGCGGGTTCTGCTCGGTCTTCTTCCCGGCCTTCGCCTTGTCCTGGTCACCGCCGCCCCCGCTGCTGGCACAGGAAACCAGAAAGCTCATGGTGGGAACCGAGATCAGGCCGAGTGCCGCGGACCGTTTGATCAGGTCGCGGCGGCCGAAACCCGCGGAGCCGTTGTTCTCGGACGCCGATGCGGAAGTGGATCCCATGCTCAAGTCCTCGCCTTCTCCAGGACTCAGGCGGTGAACCGGATCCGGGCCGGCACCGCGGTCAGGTCAAGCAGGGTCGTGCGGTCACGTGGATCGCCGACAGGTATAGTCCACTTCTGGCCGACGGGGCAAGATCGGATACAGGGAAGGCCATGGGTCTTTTCCGAGTTGAGACCTCCCGGAAATACAAGCGGATCAGCAACCCGGTGCCGGAAAACGTGCGACCGACGGCGTTCACCCACCGACCCGCCCCGCACATCTGTTCCATAATGATCAGGCGCCCAGTTCCCAACGGCGGTGCCGCGCGCGGGACCGGCGCGGCGATCGCCCCGTCACCGGAGGGTTCATGCCGCTTCCCGTGCCCGTGCCCGTCCTGTCCGAGGGAATCGATCCCGCCTGGCTGCCCCCGGAGGCCTTCCGGCCGCTGGGCGTCCGGCGGACGCTGGTCCGCGGCTCGGGGCCGCTCGTGGAGACGGTGCACGGGGAAGTGGCGGACGCCTGCCGCCGGTTCGGCGGAGAGGCCGTCCGGGACGGCGACGGCACGGCCGCCCCCTACGACCTCGTGCTGTGCCGGACCGCCGGCCCCGAGGACCTGGGCGACGAGGGGTTCGCCTGCGAACGGGCCGACGGCACCACCACGGTCACCGCCTCCGGCCCGCGGGGGCTGCTGTACGGCCTGTTCCACGTGGTGCGGCTCGGCGAGGACGCCTTCCGGGGTGAACGGCCGCGCGAGGTCCACCGGCCGGCGGTGGCGCTGCGGATGCTGGACCACTGGGACAACGTGGCCGTGCACCCGGTCATGGGCCAGGTGGAGCGCGGCTACGCGGGCGGTTCGCTGTTCTGGCGGGACGGGAGGGCGCGGGGGGAGCCGGAGCGCGTCCGGGCGTACGGGCGGCTGCTCGCGGCCTGCGGCGTCAACGCCGTCTCCGTCAACAACGTCAACGTGCACGCGGCCGAGGCGCGGCTGCTGACCGACCGGATCGGTGAGGTCGCCGACATCGCGGGGGCGTTGCGCCCGTACGGCGTCCGCACGCATCTGTCGGTCACCTTCGCGGCTCCGGTGGTGATCGGCGGGCTGCCCACGGCGGACCCGCTGGACGCGTCCGTGCGGGCCTGGTGGGCCGACGCGGCCGCGCGGGTGTACGCGGCGATCCCGGACTTCGGCGGGTTCGTGGTGAAGGCCGACTCGGAGGGCCAGCCGGGACCGTTCGCCTACGGGCGTTCGCACGCGGACGGCGCCGATGTGCTGGCCGCCGCGCTCGCCCCGCACGGCGGCACCGTCCACTGGCGGGCGTTCGTCTACGACCACCGGCAGGACTGGCGGGACCGCACGACGGACCGGGCGCGCGCCGCGTACGACCATTTCACGCCGCTGGACGGGGAGTTCGCGGCGAACGCCGTGCTCCAGGTGAAGCACGGGCCGATGGACTTCCAGGTGCGCGAGCCGGTCTCCCCGGTGCTCGGGGCGATGCCGCGCACCCGGCTCGCGGTGGAGGTGCAGGCCACGCAGGAGTACACCGGGCAGCAGCGGCACGTGTGCTGGCTGGGCCCGATGTGGAGCGAGGCACTGCGGTTCCGGCCGGACGGTGACGCCGGGCCGAGCGTCGGGGAGGTGGCGCGGGGCGGACTCGTCGCCGTGTCGAACGTGGGCGACGACCCGTTCTGGACCGGCCATCCGCTCGCCCAGGCGAACCTGTACACCTTCGGGCGCCTCGCCTGGCGGCCGGACGACGACCCCCGCCGGATCCTCGGCGAGTGGATCGGCCTCACCTTCCCGTCCGCCCCCGAGCGCCTGGCCGGCGGCCTGCGCGCGGCGCTGCACGGCTCGTGGCGGACGTACGAGAAGTACACCGCGCCGCTCGGCGTGGGGTTCATGGTCCAGCCCGGACACCACTACGGGCCGAGCGTGGACGGCTACGAGTACAGCCCCTGGGGCACCTACCACTTCGCCGACCGCGACGGTGTCGGTGTCGACCGCAGCGCCGCCACCGGCACCGGGTACGCCGCCCAGTACGGCAAGCCGTGGTCCGAGGTCTACGAGTCGCCCGGCTCCTGCCCCGACGAGCTGCTGCTGTTCTTCCACCACGTCCCCTACGGGCACGTCCTGCACAGCGGCAAGACGGTGATCCAGCACATCTACGACAGCCACTTCGAGGGCGTCGAGGAGACGGAGGAGGCCCTCCGGGTGTGGGAGGGCCTCGCGGACCTGGTGGCACCGGCCCGGCACGCGCGCGTGGCGGAGCGGTACGCGGAGCAGCTGCGGAGCGCCCGGGAGTGGCGGGACCAGGTGAACAGCTACTTCCTGCGCAAGTCGGGGGTGCCGGACGAGCGGGGGCGGACCGTCTACTGAAGCCGGAGGACGGCCACGCCGAGCGGGTCGAGGGTGAGGGGGGCGCCCCGCTCGATCCGCTTGCCCGTGAGCAGGTCGGTGGCGTCGGTGTGCGCGGTGAGGGGGGCCGGCTCCGGGGCGTGGTTGAGGAGGAAGAGCAGGCGCGTGCCGTCGGGGGTGACGCGGTGGGCGGTCTCGACGGCGGGCCGGTCCGCGTAGGGGCCGATCAGGTCGTGGCGGGCCAGCACGCGGCGGACGACGTCGTCGACGCCGGGCCGGTCCAGGGCGGTCGCCACGTACCAGGCCTCTCCCCTGCCGAAGCGGTGGCGGGTGACGGCCGGGGTGCCGGCGTAGAAGTCGGCGCCGTAGGTGGCGACCGGTTCCGCGCCGCGCGGCTGGACGATCTCGAAGACGAGGCGGGCCCCGTACCGCGACTGCCCCATCGTGACCGGCTGGACGACGTCCTCGGGGCGGGCGTCCCACTCGTCGACGCGGATGCCCAGGAGGCCGGCCAGGGGTCCCGGCACGTCGGTGAGGAAGGCCCGGTCGTACTCGTCGGAGCGGGCGGTGAGGAACGTCGCGAGGACGGTGCCGCCGCGCCGGGTCAGCTCCTCCAGGCGGTCGGCGAGATCGCCCCCGACCAGGTGGAGGACGGGGGCGAGGACCACGTCGTAGCCGGTCAGGTCGGCGGTGACGGGGACGACGTCCACGTCGGCGCCGGCCTCGCGGGCGGCCCGGTAGTAGGCGTGGACGACGTCCGGGTAGCGGACCAGCCGGGAGGGGCCGTCGGAGATCTCCAGCGCCCACCAGCTGTCCCAGTCGAACAGCAGGGCGGTCCGGGCGGGCGTACGGGCGCCCAGGGTGGCGTCACCGAGGGCGGTCAGCTCCTCGCCCAGGGCGGCGGCCTCCCGGAAGACGCGGGTGTCGTCGCGGCCCGCGTGCCCGATCACCGCGCCGTGGTACTTCTCGCAGGCACCGCGCGAGGCCCGCATCTGGAAGTAGAGGGCGGCGTCGGCTCCGTGGGCGATCGCCTGCCAGGTGGCCAGGCGCAGCTCGCCGGGGCGGCGCAGCGGGTTCACGTCGCGGCAGGCGGTGGTGGACGGGGTCTGCTCCATCAGCCAGAAGGGGGCACCGTCCTTCAGGCCGCGCATCAGGTCGTGGGCGAGGGCCGGCCGGGAGGGCGGGGCGTCCAGGGGCGGGTAGTTGTCCCAGGAGGCGAAGTCGAGGTGGGGGGCCCAGCGGTGGTAGTCGAGCGGCCGGTAGGCGCCCATGAGGTTGGTGGTGACGGGGGTGGCGGGGTCGTGGGCGCGGATCACCTCCTTCTCGGCGGTGAAGCAGCCGAGCAGGGCGTCGGTCATGAAGCGCTGGTAGTCGAGCGTGATGCCCTGGAAGGCGGTGTGGTCGGGGCCGCGCCAGTGCTCGGTGAGGGCGCTCGGCGGCTCGATCTGGTCCCAGTCCGTGTAGCGGTGCGACCAGAAGGTGGTCCACCAGGCGTCGTTGAGGGCGTCGAGCGTGCCGTGCCGCTCGCGCAGCCAGTGGCGGAAGGCCTCGGCGCACAGGTCGCAGTAGCAGGCGCCGCCGTACTCGTTGTTGATGTGCCAGGCGAGCAGCGCGGGGTGGCCTGCGTACCGTTCGGCGAGCCGGCCGGCGAGCGCGGTCGACAGGCGGCGGTACGCCGGTGAGGCGGGGCAGAAGTTGTGGCGCTGGCCGTAGCGGTGCCGGCGGCCCTCGAAGTCGGTGCGGTCGACCTCCGGGTACGTCTTCGCGAGCCAGGGCGGGACGGCGGCGGTGCCGGTGGCGAGGACGGCGCGGCGGCCCTCGGCCGCGGCGCGGTCGAGGATCCGGTCCAGGACGGCGAAGTCGTACGTGTCCTCGGCGGGCTGGGTGAGCGACCAGGAGAAGACGCCGACGGTGAGCGTGTCGACGCCGGCCCGCGTGAACAGGCGGTGGTCGTCGTCCCACACCTCCTCCGGCCACTGTTCGGGGTTGTAGTCACCGCCGTAGGCGATCTTGGCGGTGCGGGGGAGGTTGCCGGGGTTTCCGGTGGCGGGGGCGGTCATGCGGTGAAGTCCTCCTGGGTCTGGGCGATCACCGGGCGGCTCGAGCGGAGCAGGGAGAGCAGCAGCGGGGCGGCGAGGAGGGCGGGCAGTGCCTCGGTCAGCAGGGCGGTCAGCGCGCCGGCCAGGACGAGCAGGGAGGCGGCGGCAAGGGTGGCCCGGCCGTGCCGGAGCAGGAAGTACGCGGCGAGGCGGGCGGTGTCGCGGGCGCGGAAGGCGAAGAGGGAGGTGAGCAGGAGGGCGTGGGCGCCCCACAGGAGGGAGCCGGCGCCGACCGCGCCGAGGAGCGCGGCCCACCAGGTGGGCAGGCCGGTGGCGGCGAAGTGGGTGAGGGTGAAGGCGATCACGGTCAGCCAGGCCAGCAGCGGCGTCCACAGCTTCAGCGCGGGGAGGGCGTTGAGGCGCAGGCCGCGCCGGTAGACGCGGGCCGGGTGCAGGTCGGTGAGGTCGCGCCCGCGGTGGTGCAGGGCGTACACGGCGGCCGAGACGGCCGGGCCGAGCGGCAGCAGGCAGGCGGCGGCGAGGGGCAGGTTGGCGGGGTCGGGGCCGAGCAGGAGCAGGACGGCGAGACCGGGGGCGGCGGTGGCCAGGAGCAGGGCCTCGACGGTGAGGAGGGTGTGCAGGAGGGCGGCGGCGCGGGAGAGGGGTCCGGTGCCGGGGTGCGCGATGCGTACGGTGCTCATGACACCTCCCGGCCGAGCAGCCGGCGCTCGTCCCACCAGGGCGGGGTCTCGTCGGTGAGCGGGGTCAGCTCGACGAGGGTGATCTCGTGGCGGGCGAGGGTGAGGCGCAGGTCCGCGCGGCCCTGGTGCAGGGGGAGGCGGTGGTGGCTGCGGGCGGGCTCGGCGGCCTCGTGCAGGACGTCCAGCTGCCCGGGGCCCGGCGAGCGCGGGCTGCCCATGTGCCGCCAGGCGGTGTGGGCGTTGCCGTGCTCCTCGTCCACGGTGGACCGGCGGACGAAGGCCTCGCCGCGGGCCGCGAGGGGGACGGACAGGCGCAGGTCGTGGCGGTCGGGGCCGGGGGTGGCGCCGGTCGGGTCGACGGGCGCCCAGGCCAGGACGGCGACCCGGCCGTCGGGGTGGCGCGTGACGAGGTGGTCGTCGCCGCGGGCGAGCAGTTCGGGGCCGGTCCGGGCCATGAACGCGTACAGGTGGTACGTCGGTTTGCGCACCTGGCGGTGGGTGAGCAGACCGAAGCCGCCGTGGAAGAGGGCGGTGGGGACGCCGGTCTCCTCGAACATGTCGCTGAAGGTCCAGTAGGAGAACGAGTCGGCGTGGTCGCCGCCCGCGGCGACGACCGGGGCCAGGTAGGCGGCGTGGAACGCGGTGTCGTGGACCGGGTTGTCGGGGCGGTAGGAGGAGTTGAACTCGGTGATGTGCACGGGCAGTCCGGCGTACCGCGAGCCCCGGAGCAGGCGCCGCGGGGTGGCGAACTGCTCCAGCAGGCCGCTCGCCGGGCCGAGCGTCTGGTGGACGCCGAAGGGCACGTGCTGGGCGGGCCCGGAGGTGTAGGCGTGCCGGGAGACGAAGTCGAGGGGGACCGCGCGGTCCTCGGCGAACCCGGCGAACCGGACCAGCCAGTCGTCGGCGCCCGGGGAGATCGCGGGCCCCCCGACCTGGAGGCCCGCGTCCACCTCCTTCACGGTGTGCGCGGTCACCTCGTACAGCCGCTGGTACGCCTTCTCGTCCGCGTCCTGCCAGAAGTCGGGCAGGTCGGGCTCGTTCCACACCTCGATCGGCCAGGTGCGGACCTCGGCGAGGCCGTAGCGGTCGACGAGGTGGGTGAGGGTGGCGCGGACGAGATCGGCCCACTCGCGGTGGGAGCGGGGCGGGGTGACGTTGCCGGCCCACCAGAACACCGTCCGCGCTCCGGAGGCCAGCTCCTTCGGCATGAAGCCGAGTTCGAGGAAGGGGCGGATACCGAGGGAGAGGTAGGTGTCGACGACCTGGTCGACGTAGGTGAAGCAGTGGTGGACCCGGCGGGCGCCCTGGTGCTCGTAGGGGCGGTACACGCCCATGCCGTCGCTGAACAGGCCGTGGCCCCGGATGTGCCGGAAGCCGATCTCGCGCTGGAGGAGGGCGAGGGAGTCCTGGTGGTCGCGGCGCAGGGCGAGTTCGGTCCGGCCGGTGCCGACGCAGTGCCGCCAGGCGTCGGAGAGCCGGCCGGTGGCCTCCGCGGGGACGCGGATCACCCGTTCTCCTCCTCGAAGCGTTCGCGCGCCTTGTTGTGCAGGGTGACGAGCTGGTCCATGTTCTTCGCCTTCAGCTCACCGACGTACGCGTCCCACTCGGACAGGGGGCGCTTGCCGAGGGCGAACTTGAGCGCGTTCTGGGTGACGTGGTCCCGCAGCGGGGTGTCCCACAGGGTGGCCTGCTCCTGCTCCACCGACCGGAGCGGGTGGGCCGGGCCGATGGGCAATTGCCGCCGCTCGGCCATGGCGTCCTGGAACGTCTTCTCGTCGGCGCTGAAGGAGGAGGAGACCAGGGCCCAGCTGCCGCCGTAGGTGAAGACGCCGTTGAAGAAGCCGTAGTCCTTCTGGAGGTCCTTCGGGGCGTCGGGGGCGGAGCCCATGAGGCTGATGCCGTCCTCGAGCGTGTACCGGTCGCCGGAGCGGGTGTAGGTGACGCCCTCGACGCCCCACTTGGCGAACCTCTGGCCCTCGTCGGAGTACCACAGCCAGTCCACGAACTGCATCATCGCGACGAAGCTGTCGCTGTCGAGCGCCTCGCGGGAGACCATCACGCCGTTCTCCAGCCGGGCGCCGCCGATCACCACCGGGCCGGCCGGGCCGAGCGGTACCGGGATCATCTCGATCGTCGCGCCCGGGACCTGTTCTTCGAGGTTGTAGCGGTAGTTCTGCACCAGCTCCTGGGGGTTGGCGCTGATCGCGAAGGCCTTCTCGGACAGCAGTTTCTTCACCGCGTCGTCGTCGGTCTGGGTGAAGCTCTCGGGGTCCACGAGCTTCTCGGCGACCAGCTTCCCCAGGTAGGCGAGCATCTCGCGCCAGCCGTCCGTCGCGCCGGTGAAGACGAACTCCCCCGCCGCCTCGTCCCAGCTGATGTTGTCGTAGCTCCAGCCCGCCCGGACTCCGTACGCCTGCCCGAGGTAGCTGAAGAGGGCGGCGGCGGGGTAGGGCGTGTTGGTGCTCCAGCGGTCGGTGAAGGGGTAGCGGTCGGGGTACTCCGCCTTGATCGCCTTGAGGACGGTGTGCACCTCGTCCCAGGTGGTGGGCAGGGCCAGGCCGAGCCGGTCGAGGACGTCGGTGCGCAGGGACAGCGAGTAGCCGGACTTGACCTTCTCGTGCAGGCCGGGCAGGAGGTAGTACTTGCCGTCGGACTGGCGGATGGAGTCGAGCTCGGGCTCCAGACCCCACTTCCTCACCTTGTCGCGGAAGTGGGGCATCAGGTGCGTGTAGTCGCTGACCGGGAGGATCGCGCCGGACGCCACGAACGCGACCTCCGAGGGGTGGTACGTCTTCGGGATCAGGAAGGGGGCGTCGCCCGCGCCGATGAGCAGGCTGCGCTTCTTCTCGTAGTCGCTCAACGGCACCGACACCGGCTTGAACGTGACGCCGGTGCGCCGGGTGAGCTCCTTCCAGAACAGCCAGTCCTTCTTCATCGGGTAGCCCGGGTTGTCGTTGTGCAGGACCGAGAAGGACAGTGCCCCGGCCGCCTTGAACTGCTGGCCGGCCCGGTACTCCTTCATCGCGCCGTTCCGCTTCTTGGAGAGGTCCTTGGAGCCCCCTCCGTCGTCGCCGCTGCCGCAGCCGGTCAGGCCGGCGAGGCCGATGAAGCCGGCGGCGGCCAGGACCTGCCGCCGCGACAGCTGTCCGCGGTTCTTCCGCTCCGCCTTCTTCCGCTCCGCCTTCTTCTGTGCCGCGTTCTTCACGGATACTCCCTTGGGTCCGTACGTCGGGTGGGGAACCGTCAGCCCTTGACCGCGCCGAGCATCACGCCCGAGACGAACCAGCGCTGGACGAACGGGTACACGCAGAGGATGGGAAGCGAGGTCAGCACGATGGTGACCGCCTGGATGTTCGCCGCGACCTGGGTGCCCTGCTCGGTGGTGGCACCGGCGCTGGTGGCGCCGGTGGCGCCCGCGATGAGGTTGCGCAGATAGACCGTGACCGGCATCAGGTCGGTGCGGTCCATGTAGAGGAAGGCCGAGAACCAGGAGTTCCAGAAGGACACCGAGTAGAACAGCACCATCGTCGCGATGACCGCCTTGGACAGCGGCAGCACGATCCGGAGCAGGATGCCGTACGTACTCAGGCCGTCGATCTGTGCGGCCTCCTCCAGCTCGGCCGGCAGGCTCTCGAAGAACGCCTTCATCACCAGCAGGTTGAAGACGCTGATCGCGTTCGGCAGGGCGATCGCCCACACGGAGTTCTTCAGTCCGAGGCTGGTGATCAGCACGTAGTGCGGGATCAGACCGCCGGAGAAGAACATGGTGAACACGGCGACGCCGACGAGGACCCCGCGCCCCTTGAGGTTCTTCTTCGACAGGACGTAGGCGTAACAGGTCGTCAGGGTCATGGCGACGGCGGTGGACACGACCGTGTAGAGCACCGTGTTGCCGTAGTTGCGCCAGAACATCGCGTCCCTGAGGACGATGTCGTAGGTGGTGAGGTCGAACCCCTTGGGCCACAGCGTCACCTCGCCGGCCCGGATCTGCCGTTCGCCGCTGAAGGAGCGGGCGACGATGGTGGCGAAGGGGTAGAGGGTCACCAGCACGACGAGGCCGAGGATCACGCCGTTGACGCCCTGGAAGATCCGGTGGCCGCGGGACGGCCGGCCGGGGCTCACCACAGGCTCGTCCCCACCGTGCGGCGCGACAGCCGGTTCGCGGAGGTGATCAGCACCAGCCCGATGACCGCCTCGAACAGGCCGATGGCGGCGGCGTAGCTGAAGCTGTTGGACTCCACGCCGGTCCGGTAGAGGTAGGTGGAGACCACGTCGGCCGTCGGGTAGGTCAGCGGGTTGTAGAGCAGCAGGATCTTCTCGAAGCCGACGGCCATGAAGGTGCCGATGTTCAGGATCAGCAGCGTGATCATGGTGGGGCGGATGCCGGGCAGGGTGACGTGCCAGATCTGCTGCCAGCGGTTGGCGCCGTCGATGCGGGCGGCCTCGTAGAGGTCGTCGTCGATCGTGGTGAGCGCCGCGAGGTAGAGGATCGTGCCCCAGCCCGCGGTCTGCCAGATCTCGGAGCCGACGTAGACCGTGCGGAACCACTCGGGTTCCTGGACGAACCGGACCGGGTCGTAGCCGAACCAGCCGAGGACGTGGTTGACCGGCCCGTCGGTGGCGAGCATCTGCATCGTGATGCCCGCGACGATCACGATCGACAGGAAGTGCGGCAGGTACGACACCGACTGCACGAACCGCTTCAGCGCCGTGCGGCGCACCTCGTTGAGCAGCAGCGCCAGCACGATCGGGACCGGGAAGCAGAACACCAGGGTCAGCGCGCCCAGCCAGAGGGTGTTGCGGAAGACCTGCCAGAAGGTCGGGTCGGACAGGAACATCTCCACGTACCGCAGGCCCACCCACTGCTCGCCCAGGATCGAGCCGCCCGGCTCGAAGCGGCGGAAGGCGATCACGTTGCCGATCATCGGCAGGTAGCGGAAGACGAGGAAGAACAGCAGGGGCAGGACGGCCAGCGAGTACAGCTGCCAGTCGCGGCGCAGCGCCCCGCGCAGGCCGGTGCGCGCGGCGGGCCGTGCGGGGCGGGGGGTCCGGTCGGGGGGTGGGTCCTGGGTGCCGGGGGGTGGTGCCGGCGTGGTGGAGGTGCTCATGCTCGGGCCTCCCGTGGGGGGGGACGCGGAACCGAAACTTTCGAGCTCTTACCGGTAACTTCGCGGCAACTTAGGGGCACCCAGAAAGCGCTGTCAATGGGCGTGCGGGGATCATCCGCGACACGGACGCGGCGTTGGAACGCCCGGACAGCGGGGTAGAACCCGGGAGTCCACGCCGGCCGTCCCCGCAAGTTTTCCCCCTGTCACCGACTCCTGCGAGGTGTCGCCGTGCCCGCGTTCGACCTGCCGCCCAGGGAGCTGGAGCAGTACCGTCCGCCGCTCGCAGAGCCCGACGACTTCGACGCGTTCTGGCACGACACGCTCCAGGAGGCGTCCCGGCACGAGCCGTTGGTGTCCGTGGCGCCCGTGGAGACCGGCCTGCGGCTGACCCGCACCTGGGACGTGGCCTTCCGCGGCTTCGCCGGCGAGCCGGTGCGTGCCTGGTTCAGCCGGCCGGCCGACGCGGACGGCCCCCTGCCCGCCGTGGTGGAGTACGTCGGCTACGGCCGGGGCCGCGGCCTCCCCCACGAGCGGCTGACCTGGGTGAACGCCGGGTACGCGCATCTGCTGATGGACAACCGCGGCCAGGGCGACCAGTACGGCAACGGCGGCGCCACCCCGGATCCGCACGCCGTCGCGCCCGGAGGCCCCGGCCCGGCCGTCCGCGGCCTCCTCGCCCCGCACGACTACCACTACCGCCGTCTGATCACGGACGCGGTGCGGGCGGTGGCGGCGGTGCGGTCGCTGCCCGGCGTGGACGGGACGCGGATCGCCGCCGTCGGCAACAGCCAGGGCGGCGGTCTCGCCCTGGCCGTCGCGGGCCTGGTCCCCGGCCTGGCGGCCGCGCTGGTCACCGCCCCGTTGCTGTGCGGCATCCGCCGCGCCCTGGACCTCACCGACGCGGGTCCCTACGGCGAGATCGCCGCGTACCTGTCCGTCCACCGGGGCCGGGAACGGGCCGCGTACCGCACGCTCTCCTACGTCGAGGGCGTCTCCTTCGCCCGCCGCGCCCACGCCCCGGCCCACTTCGGCACCGGCCTGCGGGACACGGTGTGCCCGCCCAGCGGGACGTACGCGGCCTTCAACCGGTACGGGGAGACGGGCGGCGGCGCGGGCGACGGCGAGGGGGACGGCGTGCGCAAGGAGATGCACGCGTATCCGTACAACGGGCACGAGGGCGGCGAGGCCGAGCAGGTGCGGCGGCAACTGGGGTGGCTGGCGGGGGTGCTGGGGCGGGAGCCGGCGGGAGCCGCCTGATCCCTGCCGTGCGCCGTGACCGGACCCGGTGGGCACGCGGCTCGTGCGCCCACCGGGTCCGGGCCGGCGACGGTCGCCGGGTTCGTGCCAGGTGCAGCCACCCGATCCGGGCCGGCGGCGGCCGCCGGCCGGCCGTGCGGTCGCCGGTCAGCCGACCCGGCAGGGAAGGGTGGTGGCGCTGTCGCCGCCGGTGCCGGAGACGACGTACCCGAAGGTCGTGCTCTGGCCCGGACTGAGCGAGCCGTTCCAGTCGGCGTTGTGGACCATCACCGCCTGGCCGTCGTAGGTGGCGTTGCCGCTCCACAGGCTGGCGACCGTCTGGCCGGCCGGCAGGGTCCAGTCGACCATCCAGCCGAGCATCGGGACGTCGCCGGAGTTGGTGACGGTCACCTCGGACTGGTAGCCACCGGTCCAGGTGCCCGTCGTCCTGCGGGTCGCCGTACAGGTGCCGGGCACGGGCTCGGTCGGACCGCCCGGCTCGTGGATGCCCGTGACCTCGCCGTCGCCGCCGTCGAAGACGACGTCGGAGCAGGAGTAGAAGGTCTCCTGGCTGTCGGAGCGCTGCCAGACCATGTAGATGATGTGGCGGCCCGACTTGTTCGCCGGGAGCTGGCCGCTCCAGGAGTAGTTGGCCTCGACCGTGCCCGGGGTGCCGTTGAGCGACGGGTGGTCGACGGTGAGGAACGGCTGGTCCTCCATGTCGTCCCAGGTGAGGGTCTGGGTCGGGTCGAAGCCGTCCTTCGTGACGTAGACGTAGAACCAGCCCGGGTGCGCGGCCCAGGCGTTGTAGGAGAAGTCGACCGTCGCGCCCGAGGTGAGATGGGTGAGCGGCCAGTCGTCGCGGGGGGCGTCGAAGCCGGTGAAGTTGGTGTTGCCGCCGCTGCACAACTGCCCGTCGGGCACGAAACCGCGGGTGCGGCCGGCGCCGTCGGAGCGCAGCACCGAGAACCAGTTGTAGAACGGCGTGGTGCCGCTGACCTGCTGGGCGTTGGCGCAGGCCGGGTTGACCGGTTTGATCTCACCGGTGTCGGTCAGCCCGTCCTGCCAGCACAGGAAGGTGCGGCTGGCGGGCTTCATGGGGGTGCCGTGGGCCTCGGCCTCGCTGCCGGTGGTGACGACGATCAGGCCGAGGGCGGGGACGACGGCGAGGAGGGAGACGAGGACGAGGAAGAGGGCTCTGGTACGTGATCCCGAGCGGGTGATACATGGCGTGATCATGACATGATTCATGGCGGAGTCCGTCCTTCCGTGTACGGACCGGCGTGCGGGTACAGGGGGTACGGGCGGACGGGGCACCGGTGTGGCGCGGAGAGGGGGATGCCCCGGACCGACCGGGAGGGGATGGGTGAAGGGGGAGCACTTCCGGGCGGGTTCCGGTCCGCCGGATGGGAGCGCTCCCACTCCACCTGTGGCGGAAGGTAGCGCGGAAGGAAGGGCTTGTAAACAGGCCGGACGTCGCTACTTGCCGGCGTCCTCGGCGAGCGTGTGCGCCACGAGCGCGTTGGCGTGGCCGTGGCCCAGGCCGTGCTCGGCCTTGAGCCAGTTCACCAGCTCCATGTGCTTGGCCAGCGGTGAGGAGCGGATCAGGTCCTTCCACTCCGCCACGGGACGGCCGTACTTCTTCTCGATCGACGGGAAGTAGCCGGCGGGGCCCTTCACGGGTGCGGTCATGGCGATCGGGTCCTTTCCTCGGTGTGTCGACGGTGTCGACGGTGTGTCGACGGTGTCGACGGTGTGTCGACGGTGTCGACGGTGTGTCGACGGTGTCGACGGTGTGTCGACGGTGTCGTCCTTTACGACCGCCCCGGCGCGGGGAAGTGATCGCCCCGGCGAAGTGATCTACGCCACTCGCACCGGGCCGTCAGGTGTGTGCGCCCGTCCTCGCCCCGGCCATCCGGTGTGCGCGCCCCTCCTCGCACCGGGCCGTCAGGTGTGCGCGCCCGTCCTCGCCCCGGCCATCCGGTGTGCGCGCCCCTCCTCGCACCGGGCCGTCAGATGTGCGCGCCCCTCCTCGCACCGGCCGTCCGATGTGCGCACCCCTCCTCGCCCCGGCCATCCGATGTGCGCGCCCGTCCTCATGGGACCGATGCCTCCGCCCCCCACGTCAGGGTGTCCGCCTCCGTCTCCCCCACGGCCGGCAGTTCGACCACGAACTCCGTGCGCCCCGGCTCGCTGCGGACGTCGATCCGCCCGCCGTGCGCCGCGGTGATCGCGGCGGCGATGGCGAGGCCGAGGCCCGCGCCGGTGGCCGCGGTGGTGCGGGCGCGCGAGGTGTCGGCCCGGGTGAAGCGGTCGAAGACGCTCGGCAGGAGGTCCGGCGGGATGCCGGGGCCGTCGTCGCGGACGTGGACGGCGCACAGGCCGTCCAGCGCGGTCACCACCGTGGTCACCCTGGTGCCCGCCGGGGTGTGCGCCCGCGCGTTGGCCAGCAGGTTGGCCACCACCTGGTGGAGGCGGGCCCCGTCGCCGAGAACCAGGGGCGGGGGGTCCAGGCTCAGCTCCAGCCGCCAGTCGTGGTCGCCGCCCGCGGCGCGCGCGTCCCACACCGCCTCCGCGACCAGCGCGGCCAGGTCCACCTCGGCGGATTCCAGCGGCCGGCCCTCGTCCAGACGGGCCAGCAGCAGCAGATCCTCCACCAGGCCGGTCATCCGCGCGGACTCGGCGGTCACCCGGCGCCAGGCCACGCCCGGCTCGATGCGGTCCGTGCCGCGGTTCATGAGCTCCGCGTACCCGGCGATGGAGGCGAGCGGGGTGCGCAGTTCATGACTGGCGTCGGCGAGGAAGCGGCGCATGCGTTCCTCACTGCGGCGGACCCGTTCCTCGCTGCGCTGGCGGGCGGCGAGCGAGGACTCGACGTGGTCGATCATGCGGTTGAGGGCGGCGCCGACCTGCCCGGCCTCGCTGCCCGGGTCGGTGTCGCGCTCCGCCACCCGCGTCAGCGCGATCACCTCGCCGTGGCACAGGGGTGCGTGGGAGACCTCGACGGCGGTGGCCGCGACCCGGCCCAGCGGGCGCAGCTGCCGCCGGATCACCACGGCGCAGGCGCAGCCCGCGACCGCGAGGCCGGCCGTCGCGACCAGCGCCTCCACCACCACCAGACGGCCGATCACGTCCTGGACGTCGTCCATCGGCAGCCCGGCCAGCACGCGGACGCCGTCGCGGTCGAGCGCGGTGATGCGGTACGTGCCCAGGCCGGGGACGGTACGGGTGTGCAGCCGGCCGTCGGCCGCGATGCCGGAGACGGCCGCGACCTGGGCGGCCGTCAGGTTCCGTGGCGGGGCGTCCTGGCCGACCGTCGCCGCCGCGAGGACGGTGCCGTCCGCGTCGACGCGGGCGGCGAGCATGCCGGCGGGGTGGCCGCTCTCGTGGAGGAAGGTCAGGTCGCGGGTGAGGCCGGGATGGAGCGAGGCCCCGCCCAGACTGCGCTCGGCGGCGTTGGAGACCCGGTCGTCGAGGTTGCCCAGCAGGTAGGCGCGCTGGGCGAGGACGGTGGTGAGCGCCATCGCCGCGCAGACGGCGATCAGGGTGACGCCGATGAAGAGGAGGAGGCGGGTGCGGAGGGAGCCGGCGCCGAGCCTCGGCCGGCGGCTCATCTCCTGTCCTCCCCCGGCCGGATGGCATACCCCAGGCCGCGCACGGTGTGGATCATCGGCGCGCGGCCCCGGTCGATCTTGCGGCGCAGGCTGGAGATGTACACCTCGACCAGGTTGCCGCCGCCGTCGAAGGAGCTGGACCAGACGTGGTCGAGGATCTGCGCCTTGCTCAGGACCTGCCGCGGATGGTCCATCAGCAGGCCGAGCAGGTCGAACTCCTTGGCGGTGAGGGCGATCCGGTCGCCGTCGCGGTGCACCTCGCGCGACTCGACGGCGACGACGAGGTCGCCGAGGACCCGGACGGAGTCGTCGGTGCGGGTCCGTTCGGCGCCGGCGCGGCGCAGCAGCCCGCGCAGCCGCACCACGACCTCCTCCAGCGAGAAGGGCTTGGTGACGTAGTCGTCGGCGCCGTTCTCCAGCCCGTCGATGCGGTGCTCCAGGGTGTCCCGTGCGGTCAGCATGAGCACCGGCAGCCCGGGGTTCTCGTGGCGCAGGCGGCGCAGGACCTGGATGCCGTCCAGGTCGGGCAGCATCCCGTCGAGGACGACGGCGTGCGGGGCGCAGCCGCGGGCCAGCCGCAGCGCGCTCTGTCCGTCGGGGGCCGGGTAGGGGCGCCAGCCCGCCTCGGCCACGGCCACGGAGAGGACCTCGGTGAGCGCGGGCTCGTCGTCGACGATGAGCACGCGGACGCGGCCGGTTCGGGACCTGGAGGCGGCAGTCATGTCCCGATCCTGTCCCGGCCCGCTGAGGGAACCCTGTGTTCCACCTGAGGGTGGGTGATGACCGGGGCGAACGCGGCGAAGGCCGCCTTCTCCCGCCACCCCCACCGGCAGGGCGGCGAGGGCCGCACCCCCCACCGGCAGCACGGCGAAGGCCGCACCCCCACCGGCAGCACGGCGAAGGCCGCACCCCCACCGGCAGCACGGCGAAGGCCGCACCCCCACCGGCAGCACGGCGAAGGCCGCACCCCCGTCACCGGGGATGCGGCCCTCGCCGCCCTGCGGGCCGCCTGCCCGACCGCTTAGTTGCGGATCAGGTTGCGCAGCACGTACTGCATGATGCCGCCGTTGCGGTAGTAGTCGGCCTCACCGGGGGTGTCGATGCGGACGACCGCGTCGAACTCGACACCGGTGTCGGTGGTGACCTTGACCGTGCGCGGGGTGGTGCCGTTGTTCAGCTCCTCGACGCCCGTGAAGGAGAACGCCTCCTCACCGGTCAGGCCGAGGGACTGGGCCGAGGCGCCCTCGGGGAACTGGAGCGGGAGCACGCCCATGCCGATGAGGTTGGAGCGGTGGATGCGCTCGTAGGACTCGGCGATGACGGCCTTGACGCCGAGGAGCGCGGTGCCCTTGGCCGCCCAGTCGCGGGAGGAGCCGGAGCCGTACTCCTTGCCGGCCAGGATGGCCAGCGGGATGCCCTGCTCGATGTAGTTGCGGGAGGCGTCGTAGATGAACGACACCGGACCGCCGTCCTGGGTGAAGTCGCGGGTGTAGCCGCCCTCGGTGCCCGGCGCGATCTGGTTGCGCAGGCGGATGTTGGCGAACGTGCCGCGGATCATGACCTCGTGGTTGCCTCGGCGGGAGCCGTAGGAGTTGAAGTCACGACGCTCCACACCGTGCTCGGTGAGGTACTTGCCGGCCGGGGTGTCGGCCTTGATGGCACCGGCCGGGGAGATGTGGTCGGTGGTGACCGAGTCGCCCAGCTTGGCCAGGACGCGGGCGCCCGTGATGTCGGAGACCGGGGTGGTCTCCATCGTCATGCCCTCGAAGTACGGGGGCTTGCGGACGTAGGTCGACTCCGGGTCCCACTCGAAGGTGTCGCCGGTCGGGATCGACAGGGACTGCCACTGGGCGTCGCCCGCGAAGACGTCCTGGTAGGACTTGCTGAACATGTCCTCGCCGATGGCGTTCGCCACGACGTCGTTGACCTCGGCCTCGGAGGGCCAGATGTCCTTCAGGTAGACCGGGTTGCCGTCCTGGTCGATGCCCAGGGCGTCCTTGGTGATGTCCACCTTCATGGAGCCCGCGAGGGCGTACGCGACGACCAGCGGCGGGGAGGCCAGGTAGTTCATCTTGACGTCGGGGTTGATGCGGCCCTCGAAGTTCCGGTTGCCGGAGAGGACCGAGGTGACGGCGAGGTCGTGGTCGTTGACGGCCTTGGAGACCTCCTCCGGCAGCGGGCCGGAGTTGCCGATGCAGGTGGTGCAGCCGTAGCCGACGAGGTTGAAGCCGACCTTGTCGAGGTACGGGGTCAGACCGGCCTTGTCGAAGTAGTCGGTGACGACCTTCGAACCCGGGGCGAGGGTGGTCTTGACCCACGGCTTGCGGGTCAGGCCCTTCTCCACGGCCTTCTTCGCGACGAGCGCGGCGGCGACCATGACGTACGGGTTGGAGGTGTTGGTGCAGGAGGTGATGGCCGCGACCGTCACCGCACCGTGGTCGATCTCGTACGTCGAGCCGTCGGGGGCGGTGACGGTGACCGGGTTCGACGGGGCGCCGTTCGGGTGGACGGCCGGGGCGTCGGAGGCCGGGAAGGACTCCTTGCCCGCCTCGTCCACGTCGTCGACGTAGTTGCGGACGTCCTGCTTGAACTGCTCGGCGGCGTTCGCGAGGACGATGCGGTCCTGCGGGCGCTTCGGGCCGGCGATCGAGGGCACGACGGTGGACAGGTCCAGCTCGAGCTTCTCGGAGAAGTCCGGCTCGGCCTTCGGGTCCAGCCAGAGGCCCTGCTCCTTGGCGTACGCCTCGACGAGCGCGACCTGCTGCTCGGAGCGGCCGGTGAGCTTGAGGTAGTTCAGGGTCTCGTCGTCGATCGGGAAGATCGCGGCGGTGGAGCCGAACTCCGGCGACATGTTGCCGATGGTGGCGCGGTTGGCGAGCGAGGTGGCGGCCACGCCCTCGCCGTAGAACTCGACGAACTTGCCGACGACGCCGTGCTTGCGCAGCATCTCGGTGATGGTGAGCACGAGGTCGGTGGCGGTGGTGCCGGTGGGCAGCTCACCGGTCAGCTTGAAGCCGACGACGCGCGGGATGAGCATGGAGACCGGCTGGCCGAGCATCGCGGCCTCGGCCTCGATGCCGCCGACGCCCCAGCCGAGGACGCCGAGGCCGTTGACCATGGTGGTGTGCGAGTCGGTGCCGACCAGGGTGTCGGGGTAGGCCTGGCCGCCCCGGACCATGACCGTACGGGCCAGGTGCTCGATGTTCACCTGGTGGACGATGCCGGTGCCGGGGGGTACGACCTTGAAGTCGTCGAAGGCGGTCTGGCCCCAGCGCAGGAACTGGTAGCGCTCCTTGTTGCGGCCGTACTCCAGCTCGACGTTCTGCGCGAAGGCCTCGTGCGTGCCGAACTTGTCGGCGATGACGGAGTGGTCGATGACCATCTCGGCCGGGGACAGCGGGTTGACCTTCGCCGGGTCGCCGCCGAGCGCCTTCACGGCCTCACGCATCGTGGCGAGGTCCACGACACAGGGCACGCCGGTGAAGTCCTGCATGATCACGCGGGCCGGCGTGAACTGGATCTCCTGGCTGGGCTGGGCCTGCGAGTCCCAGTTGCCGAGGGCGCGGATGTGGTCGGCGGTGATGTTCGCGCCGTCCTCCGTGCGGAGCAGGTTCTCCAGCAGGACCTTGAGGCTGTACGGCAGCCGGGCCGAGCCCTCCACCTTGTCCAGCCGGAAGATCTCGTACGACTCGTCGCCCACCTGCAGCGTGCTGCGGGCGTCGAAGCTGTTCGCCGACACGACAGTCTCCTTCATTGATGTGCGCGTACCACCGCACTCTGCCGCCACGCGGGCTTGGCCAATCCGCTAAGGTAAGGCTAAGTTAGGTAACCCTTACTGCCAGACCGATGTGCGTGCGGCTGCGGTGCGCCTCGGCAGATATCTCGATGTCGAGATAACTCTAGTACATGGGGGCTGTTTGGTCATGCCCGGGTTCCCCGTGGCGTCCGCCGCAGCCCTGCCGCAGCCCTGCCTCAGTCCCGCCGCGGACCCGCCGCAGCCCTGCCTCAGTCCCGCCGCAGACCCGCCGCAGCCCTGCCTCAGTCCCGCCGCAGACCCGCCGCAGTCCCGGCTGCGGACCCGCTGCAGCCCCGCCACAGTCCGCCGCAGTCCCGGCGCGGGCCGTTCAGCCGGATCGCACGGGTGCCGGGCGTCTCCGACCAGACCGTCGCGCGCCGCTACCGGCGTCTGCGCACCCTTGCGCGCCCACTACGGCGACTCCCTCCCCGCGCCGGCCGCACAAGCTCAGCGCCCTCGGCCCCGGCGAGGAGCGGGCCCCACACCTGCCCGCGCCACCGCCCACGGCGAGGACGCCGGTCGCCCTGGACGACGCCGCCGACCGGGCGGTGCCGGAGCCGCCGCGACGGGACGGCCGGTCCGCGAGGCGGAGACCGTGCTGACGCTACGCCGAGTCAAGTCCCTGACGGCGTAAGGCCGGTGAGAGCCGGTCATGGCGCGGCGGGGCCGGGGTAGACGAAGGGCGAAGCACACTCCCACGGTCCACAGAAGGAGGTTCCGATGCCCCTCACCTTCCGCAAGAGCTTCCGCATCCTGCCGGGCGTTCGGCTGAACATCAACCGGCGGTCGTGGTCCATCACCACCGGCGGCGGCTCGCACGGCCCGCGCCACACCCACAGCAGCACCGGACGCCGTACGACGTCGATGGACCTGCCCGGCCCCTTCGGGTGGCGCCGCACGCGGACGGCCAAGCGCCGCTGACGGGCCGTCACCGTCACCGCCGCCGTCACCCGAATGGCCCCCTGAGAGAGGTACGATCTCATATCTGAGATAACCTCAGCCTCATGGCAGACGACTACCTCGTACGCATCGGCAGGCTCATCCGTGACGCCCGGCAACACCGGGGCTGGACACAGGCACAGCTGGCCGAGGCGCTCGGAACCAGCCAGAGCGCCGTCAACCGCATCGAGCGCGGCAACCAGAACATCAGCCTTGAGATGATCGCGCGGATCGGTGAGGCCCTCGACAGCGAGATCGTCTCGCTCGGCTACGCGGGGCCGATGCATCTGCGCGTCGTGGGGCGGCGGCGGCTGTCCGGTGCCATCGACGTCAAGACCAGCAAGAACGCGTGCGTGGCCCTGCTGTGCGCCGCACTGCTCAACCAGGGGCGCACGGTACTGCGCCGGGTCGCCCGCATCGAGGAGGTCTACCGCCTGCTGGAGGTGCTGAACTCGATCGGCGTCCGGACGCGGTGGATCAACAACGGCGTCGACCTGGAGATCGTGCCGCCGGCCGAGCTGGACATGGGGGCGATCGACGCCGAGGCCGCCGTCCGCACCCGCTCCATCATCATGTTCTTCGGCCCGCTGCTGCACCGCATGGACGCCTTCAAGCTGCCGTACGCCGGCGGCTGCGACCTCGGCACGCGGACCATCGAGCCGCACATGATCGCGCTGCGCCGGTTCGGGCTGGACATCGCCGCGACGGAGGGGCAGTACCACGCCCAGGTCGACCGCGCCGTCCGCCCGGACCGGCCGATCGTCCTGACCGAGCGCGGCGACACCGTCACCGAGAACGCCCTGCTGGCCGCCGCCCGCCACGACGGCGTCACGGTCATCCGCAACGCCTCCTCCAACTACATGGTCCAGGACCTGTGCTTCTTCCTGGAGGCGCTCGGCGTCGAGGTCGAGGGCATCGGCACCACCACCCTCACCGTGCACGGCGTGCCGCACATCGACGTCGACGTCGACTACTCCCCCTCCGAGGACCCGGTCGAGGCGATGAGCCTGCTCGCCGCCGCCGTGGTCACCGAGTCCGAGCTGACCGTGCGCCGGGTGCCGATCGAGTTCCTGGAGATCGAGCTGGCCGTGCTGGAGGAGATGGGCCTCGACCACGACCGCACGCCCGAGTACGTCGCCGACAACGGCCGCACCCGTCTGGTGGACCTGACCGTGCGGCCCTCCAAGCTGGAGGCGCCCATCGACAAGATCCACCCGATGCCGTTCCCCGGCCTGAACATCGACAACGTCCCCTTCTTCGCGGCCATCGCCGCCGTCGCCCAGGGCAAGACCCTCATCCACGACTGGGTCTACGACAACCGCGCCATCTACCTGACGGACCTCAACCGCCTCGGCGGCCGCCTCCAGCTCCTCGACCCGCACCGCGTCCTGGTGGAGGGCCCGACCCGCTGGCGCGCCGCCGAGATGATGTGCCCACCGGCCCTGCGCCCCGCCGTGGTCGTCCTGCTGGCGATGATGGCGGCGGAGGGCACGTCCGTGCTGCGCAACGTGTACGTCATCAACCGGGGGTACGAGGACCTGGCCGAGCGGCTGAACTCGGTGGGGGCGCAGATCGAGATCTTCCGGGACATCTGACCGGCGGAGTGTCGTGCTCCTGGGAGACGAGGGGCACGACACTCCTAAACACCTACTGACCTGCGGTTACACCCTTTCGCGCTCTTCCATTGGTCATCGCTGTTTTTCATCACCTTGTGCAACGCGCGTGCAAGATGATCTTGAGATGGTGACGGAGCATCAGAAGCACCTGATCCTCCCCCAGTCTTCACGGAGAGTGCTCGCCGAAGGGGCCTCGCAATGCCCGAACCGGCGGTGCCACCGGCGCTCCTTAGATCCGTAGTTCAGTCCTCGCCGCGCACGCGCATCAAGCGCACCGCACCGACTAAGGCCAGTTCCGGCCCGGACCACCACGCGTACCGGTGCTCCTTCGATCATCCGGCTGACCCCCACGTCCGGGTTGGTGGTTGCCGACCGGGGCGCCCGCCGAGAGCATCCGCGACGGCCCCGCCCTGCAGCGCGGCAAGGTGAGCAGTGAGATGCGTGCCGCCGTCATAGAGTCCCGCCAGCAGGTGGTGAGTATGAGACGAGGACCCGAACGCGGCACTGAGAACGGCGTCACGGGTTTCGTAATGGCGAACCTCCGCCCAGCCGCCTCGAAACCGGGCGATTCGCCCTAACCTCCGGTTCGCTGATCAGTGCCACGGCCAAGGCGGTTCACACGGCCAAGACAAGGACGGCAAGGGCACGGCGGGTGGCGAAGGCGGGCGGGCGGGCGGTTCACGGGGGCCTGCCAACGAGATGGAGGGCACACACGTATGTCGAGGCCGGCAAGGTCATCAAGGCCATGACGTACACCAGCGCGAACATGTCCATGAAGTACAAGGGGACGGCGCGCGGAGGGCTCGCGGTGAACATCATCGAGTGCTAGGGAAACAGGCCCTGACCAGCGCGTTCGTTTCTTTCGGTCGCTGTCCGTGCCTTCCCTGTTTACTCAGCGGAAAGTCCCTCGGATGTCCCCGGGACAGACGTGAAAGTGCCCGAAAAGTCCCTGGCGAACGCCAGGGCGCAGGGGATTCCCCCTGGTCGTCGACGCCTCGCAAGCCATTCCAGGGGGACGGTCGGGGCGCTGGGACACCGGGCCGCTGCTCGGTCAGGCCGTCACCTGGGCGTTCTCGGACCAGTCGGCGCGAGCGCCGGCCAGGTCGACGGCGACCTGGTCGAGGCGGTCGGCCTGCGCCCGCAGCTTGGCCGCGATGTCCGTGACGCCCTTCGCGTCCAAGTCCTCCATGACGCAGTCCTCGACGACCGCAATGGTCGCGGTCGGGACACGGTGGTCGGGGACGGAAGAATGCGGGGAGCACGTGATCGTCGCGCGGAACACGTTCTCTTCGTAGATGTCGCGCCCCCCATCGATGCCGAACGGAGTGTTGATCACCATCGGCTGGCCGGGGAAGGCCTGGTAATGCGTCACATCGGCGAGGTGGATGTGCAGCTTGTCGTCGGGCAGATCGGTCTTGCTCGGGTCGTCCTCGGCCCACGCCGGGAGGTGGCCGCTCACGGTCGTCCCGCTCTCGGTGCTGATGGACCAGGTGCGTGCCTTTGGCGCGGTCGGCTCCTCGGCGGTGAACACACCGCGCAGGTACTCCAGCGTTGCGGCCGGGTCCGCACCGACCGGCGTCACCAGGAAGCGGCGGCCATCGCGCTCGCGGAAGTAGAGCGGCTCGGTCAGCAAGTCACCGTTCGGGCCGTCGGCCGCAATCTGAGTGATGTCGCGCCCGGCGAGGAACTCGGTGAGGGCTCGGCGGGCTGCGGCGGCCTCGCCGGCCTTGTAGTGGGCGATGGTGAAGGCGATGTCCTGCACCGTTGCGGCGGGGTCGTCGGACTCGCCGACCAGTTCCTTGACGTAGTCGACGAAGGCGGTGACCTTCGGCTCTCCGTCGGTGGTAAGGAATCGGTCGAGGTTGTCGAGAACCTGGGCGGCCGACAGCTTTGTCCGGGTGCCGTCAACGATGTCCGCCAGCGCCTCCAGACGGGGCAAGGTGGCGCGGATGCGGGCGACCTCGGTGCGCAGCCCATCGGGGGTGAGGTCGGTCTCGCAGTACGCGATGAACGGGGCGAGGCCGGGGTCGCCGTCGCAGCCGCCCTCGGCCATGACACAGGCCTGCAGGACGGTCCTGCCGCCGGGCTGGTCGATGGTGACATCGTGGGAGGTGTGGATCTCGTGGTTGCCGGTGGCGGTGCACCACGACCAGGCGACGCACGCCGGCGCGGACGGGATGAGGGCCAGGGCAGCGCGGTCGCGGACGGTGGGATCGGCGGGACGGGCGTCGGTGTCGAACTGTGACGGGGCGGCGAGGGCGGCGGCGGACTGTGCAGGGTTCACGTTCACTCCTGGTTGGTTCAGGTTCTCGTCAGGCCTCGGACCGGTTCCCGTGGACATCGGCTCCGAGGCCGCTTGCCTCTTCTTCTTAGTGGCCTTGGCGGATCGGGTGGAGGTGCCCCTTCTCCGTTCAGGTGGGCGCCACCCAAGGCCGGTTACCGTCCAGTAGGGCGGGCGTAAAATGCGCGCTTTCGAAGATCCTGAGCGTCGTGGGCGGCAGCTCTCCCCGAGGCGCCGCGCTGCCTGCGCCGTCGTGACGGTGGGGGCGAGGCAGTCGGTCGCCGCCTCGTGGCCGGCCTTGCGCGGCTTGTACGCGGCGGCGATTTGGGCGATTTGGTCAACCCGCGGGCGGATGTAGTGGCGTACGCGGTGGGCGCCGGCGGCGCGGCGGATGCGGGCGACCGCGGCGCGCTCGACACCAGGACGCGATCGGGGCTCATCCCCTGGGAGTGCCCAAAGAGCACGCACCCATTGCCGGAACGCCACAACCATCGCCCCCAACGAACTACCAATTTCGCGGTTGACCGGGAGCCGGTCTAAGAAATGCCAGCTCAGAGGCGAGACCCGGGGTTCAGCATGGAGCCGCTTTCGAGCCTGCATGATCGTGACACGGGTGTCGCCACCTGCCGCCATATCCTGTTTACACAGGTCAGCGAAGTGGTGCCGCATTCACTCGCGCTGCTCCGTCCGCCACATGTCGCGCCGTCCGCTCACGCATCGCTCACACAGATTCCAGGCTGTAGCCCAGCAAGAAGCACCTGCTTGAGTCGATCACATGGAGCCCACGGACCGGGTCGGCTACAGGCTGGACGAAGCATCCGTTCGCAGTCGACATCGGTAAGCCCATTGCCATGAAGTCTTCATTGCAGTTCCATGGAGAGATGCCCTTGCCTGTTCGCGTGATCACTCCCAGCCGCCTCGTGGCGCTGCGGGAGCGTGCGGGGTTGTCGAAGGCTGAACTTGCCTGGCGAATCGGGGTCTCGACACGCATGGTGTTCTTCTACGAGCAAGGGCGACACACGCCCACTCCGCAGCGACTGCAGAGGATGGCGGCGGCGCTGCACTGCGACGTGGAGGAGCTCACCGGGGTTCGCCGCGGCGAAGAGGGGCTCGTCGACCTGCGGTTTACTGCTGGCCTGACGCTCGATCAGGCGGTGGAAATGCTGCGCCGGACGCCCGTCGGGCGCGACTTGTGTCTGTCGGCCCCGAGGCTCTCCGCCTTGGAGCAGGGACGCCCCGTGCTGGGGCGTAATTGGCGCGATCGCGACATAGTGGGGCGATTGCCTGCCGCGCTCGCCAAGACATACGGCGTGCCCGTGCGCATGGTCGTGGACGCATGGATGCGTTCCCGTCCTAATGACTTGGCGCCGGTACGCCCGAGGCGTCAGCCCCAGCAGAGTTCGAGCGATTCGGCCGAGGCTGCCTGGCAATCACTGAACGCACGGCAGCAGGTCTACCTCGGCGAGATCCTGCGGGACGAGCGCATGACGGAGACGGAGGTGTGGATGCGCCGTACTCATCATCTGCCTGTGCCTCGTCCTGCGGAGTGGCGCAAGCTCCCCCTCGCTCTCCACGCACCAGCGAACGTCGTGGGCTACACCCGGCTGCAGGAACGGTTGCGGCACAACGGAGTTCATGACCCTGGAGCCGGGGCGACGGTACACGCGTTGGCGCGCCGAGGGCTCCTGGTGACCAGCACTGATCTGGTGCATCACCCTGAAGCCGGCGAGGTGAGCAGGGTTCGGGTGGAAATGACAAGGCGAGGGAGGGCGGCCGCCCGCGCTGGACTGGGTGAGCATGCGGAGCAGCAGCCGGACGTGCCTCTGCTGTCCGAGTGGCTCTGGGGCGTCATGGCCCGGGTGGCCGAGGCGGGCCCAGATGGGCTGGACCGGGACTCGCTGTCCGGCCGGGCTCCGTTCTACCTGGGCGTCGGCTACAAGAACCGATCCGCAGGGCGGCCGAGCCGGGGGTTCATCGACGAAGTACCGGTACTAGCGACCGACGGGAGTCACGTCGTCGGGTACCGGTGGAGGCTGACGCCGGTCGGTCTACGTCACGCGGTTGAGTATCTGGACGAGTACCGCCTTCGGTATCCGAATGTTGATACCACGGGTGTCGTTGCGCTTGCTGACGCATGCTCATAATGCGTCTGTTTCGTACGAGGCCCGGCGAATTGTCAGTGGCAGCTCTTACCCTTTGGGCTCATGGACAACGCGACGAACAATGGCGTTCGGCCGGTCGACGAGCTATGGGTGAAGTCCCTGGTAGCTCGCTCGGTCCTTCGTGCCGCCGACGCGATGACGGCCCCTGGCGTGAGCCCCTCCGCCCGCCTTGGGGTCTTGATGGAGTGTCATGGCGCTTTGCTGGCGGCGCGCGGGCCGGGCAGTGAGCTGTCCTTTGCGGATTTCCGGCGTCAGGTGCGTGGTGATCCCTCCCTGCTCTTGCCCGAAGGTGTGCCTGGGTGGGACGTCGATGAACTCCGCGCTGTCGATGCCGACGGGTACGTAACGGAGGACGCTTTCGACATCGCCGCTGAGCAGCGCCTGGTGCTTCGCATTCTGCAGAAGAGCGGCCGGGGTGCCGGGCTGCTCAGCGGGAGGGATTTGGACGACGAGGTTGCGCAGGAGACAGCCTTCACTCAGCTATGCAAGGCGGGCAGCCAGAAGGTCTATGAGAGCGGGCGTACCGATCTGATCCGCTACCCGGCGGGCCCGGTCAGTGAGTTGAGCGAGCTCAGGCTGCCGCCGCTGGTCGCGGATCTGTACGAGGACATCCCCTATGCCTCCAGGTACCGGGGTTGGTGGTTCGCGTGCCCCGTATGCCGGTGGCCGATGCGCGTCGCGCTGCGCCGCGAGGCGGGGCAGCAGATCGGTGTGGTCGCCTGCTGGCACGCACCGCACCAGGAGATGGGCGCCACGTACCGCTTCCGGCCGGTAGAAGGAATTGTGCCGCCTGAGCTGCTACCGGAGCCGTCCCCTCCGCCCCCGGACGAGCGGGGGGCAGTCCTCTGGCCCGACCTGGAGCGCATCCCGGAGGCGAAACCTATTGAGGCGCACAAGTCCCTGGTCCGGGGTGTGTGGCGGTACACCTGTGTCCCTGGGCTGGCAGAACTGGCACTGCGGGATCGGTTGGTCGAACGCGGCCTCAAGGTGGAACTGTGGCCCGCCCTTGACGCCTACGACCTGTGCGTACACGTCGGCCCCAAGCGGGCGCGGAAGAAGGAGCAAGTGCGCGTCGACGTGAAGGACTACACATCAGGCACCGCGCTCGCGCAACTGATCCACGCTCAGGAAGGCGACAGCGGGGGAGCAGAGTGGCTGGTGGTTCCGGACCACCGCGGCAGCCAGGTGCACCTGTTGTCGGGAGTGGGGGCGAAATACGGGCTGAAGGTGGCCACGGCGTCCGAGTTCGGCGAGATGGTCTGCGAGCGTTCGGGGGTGGCCTGGTCATGAGCGAGCCCTCCGTAGAGCAGACATCCGTGTGCGCCTCACTCGCGCTGGCCGCCTATTACTTCCCTGACACGTCCGCTGACAACGATGCGCCCGCCGCTCCCTTCAGGAAGGCGGCCTTCCTGCTGTCCGGCCAGTTCAGGGCCTGGGACCGGTGGCCGAAACTGACGAGCGAGGAACGTCGTCGCATCGTCGACGTATACCGCACCGCCCCCGGCAAGTTCAGCGATGTACGGAACTTCACCCCCGCCGCCCGCGCACTGCTCACCGCCCTCGGCGACGAGGATCCTGATGGGCCCCAGAAGCTGCTCACCTTCGAACCCGCAGGCGGAGACCCGCTCACTGCCGAGGCGGCGATCCCTCGGGTCGGCGGTGACCTGCTGGCCTACGTCGACCGGCAGATCTCCCGATACCGGCGGCCCAGCGCGCGGCCGAAACCTCCCGAGTTCGCCGGCCCCGGGTTCTGGAAGACGGGGGAGATCAGCGTGCAGAGTGTCGGTCAGGTGCATGGCCAGTTGACGATCCCCACCTATCCCGGCTTCACCGAGGCATTCGGCCATGACCGGCTGCCCCATGTCGACACCGTGTCCCCGCTGGACGACCCGCGTATCCCTACGGAAGATCTACTCGAACTGGCCACGCAGATCGAGAGCGGCGAACCGGAAGGGAAGCGGTACCTCCACACCGTCCTCAAGGGCCTGTTCTCCGTCCTGCAGACGTCCGACTCCATCAGCCCCCAAGAAGCCCTGCGATTGACGGCTGGCGGCCTGGAGATCTTCCACGCGCCAACCGGGACGGGCAAGAGCGTCTTGGTACGAGTCCTGGCCGCATGGTTCGCCCAGCAGGGCCACCGGGTGGCCATCGTGTTGCCCGACATCAAGGCGTGTCTGGCCATCACCCGCAAGATCCGGTCCGACCTGCGTGTTCTGCAGGGTCTCGACGTCATCAAGCACGAGACCGGCTGCGCGCACCTGATGTCGTCATCAGGCATGCACGACCGTGCGCACAAGCTGGCCCGGCTCATCGAAGAAAATCCGCAGGCGCCGGGAGAATGGGGGGAGAACGGCGAACGCGACGTGGACCCCCTCTCCTACGGATGCGCCCAGCGACCGCTACTGGAGTCCAACGCCGACTATCCGCCTGGCCGTGAGCCTTGCCTGTCGCTGTACCGGCAGGACCTGGGGGCATCCGCCTGCCCCTGGATTCCCACCTGCGGCAAGTTCGCCCCCGTGTACGAAGCCTGCTCGGCGCACGTGGTAGTGACGAATCACTTCGCCTTTCTCCAGGGCAACCTGCGTATCGGCGTGAACCTTGACGGGCGTCCCGTCCAGGGGGTGAGCGTTGCCGAATTCGCGTTGCGCACCTGTCACGCCGTCCTGGTCGACGAGGTTGACCAGTTCCAGTCGAGGGCGGTAGACCGATGCGCTGGCGAGGTGATCCTGCACTCGCGGAGGCACTGGACGGCGGCTCCGCAAGAGATGGACACGGACGCGAAGAGGCTGCCGATCTCGGGTGAGGCCAACCTGCTGCCGTCGGTGGGCCAGGTACGCCTGATGGCTGAGTTTCTCCTGCTCGCCGTGTGTAGCAACGCGCTGCGCCTGGACGTCCGAGACGACGACCGCGCAGGGAACCGTGTGCCGGACCGCACCGGGCTGCGCTGGCACCTGGCCCGCGGTCGCGACCGGCAGCTGGTGCGTCTGCTCTGGCCGGACCTGGCCGCCTCCGGAGAGGCGAATCTTCCGGCTGATCTCGCTCGGCGCCTCCGAGACCTCATGCCCGCCCGCTACCTGCAGACACGCTCCAGAGAGAGCGATCCGACAGAAGTGGGGTGGGACGAGATTCGTCGTGCGCTGGAGGCGCTGGTGGCTCCGCGTGGCCAGCAACTGCTCGACGCTGTGAAGCTCGATCTGCACCAGCTGCTGGAGTCACGGGTGAAGGACCCGCATCAGCGCGCCCAGGCGGTTAACTTGCTCGTGACCCGGGCGACCATGACCGAGCTGGACGAGGCACTCTCTGAACTGCGCTCCTGCGTACAGCACTACCGCCCTTCGGGGCTTCGCTCTGCACAGCGGATCGCTGAGGCGCTCAGCCCGAGCGCCGTCTCGGCCGTCCTCCCGCTCGGCCTGTTGGGGCGCTCGATCACGGGATATCGGGTAACCGGCCTGGACAAGAAGGAGAGCGAAGCCGAGCTCGTCGCGCAGAGCATCGCCGGCGACCCGCACACCTTCACCGCCGAGCTGGGCGGCCTTGTCTCACTGTGCCTGGCCGGAATCGAGCGTCCCGTCATGGGCCTGTCCGCCACTGCGTACTTTCCCCAGGCGGTACGCGAGCACGTCCACGCGCCGGTGCGCTGGTGGATGACCGATGCCCAGGCCCGCTCGATCCGCGCTCGGCGTCACCGTATCGAGTACGGCGAGGGACACCCTATGTACGGCGAGCCGATCAAGATTTCGGGCCAGCACCCCAGCCGCAAGAAGGGTGCCCTGATCGAGCTCGGCTCGGAGCTGTACGACCAGTACATCCATCGGGAGCTGGAGCGGCAGCGTGCCAAGGACAAGGACCGCGCGCACGTCCTGGTCGTGGCCAACTCCTATCAGCAGTGTTCCTGGCTGGCCCGAGGTATCGCTCAGGCCGGCGCCTACCGCGAAGGGCTCTGCGTGGCCGTGAGGGACGGCGACCGGCACAGCCCCGATGCCGACCTGCCTCGGGAGAACATCGCCACTCGCCTCACTGCCGAGCAGTTCGAGGATTTTCCGGATTACGGAAACGTCCTGGTCGTCCCCCTGGCCCTCATCGCCCGCGGTCTGAACATCGTCGTCGGTATCCGCTCCGCTGTGCGCTCGGTCTACCTCTGCGTCCGTCCTTTGGCGTTGTTCGCCGAACCTGCGGAGATGTACGCGAGCGTCAACGCAGCCGGGCTGCACGCACTCCCGGAGGGCGGTACCGCGGACCCCGACGAGGCGTTGGAGCAAGCACGCACTGCGGCATGGCAGCGGCTCGAACTGATCCTGCGCGCGACGCCCCAGTTCACCTCCATGCCCAAGTCGCTCCAGGAAGAGGTCGTCGCGGGTGTCGTCGTCGATCTGATCCAGCTGGCCGGACGGGCCCGTCGCGGCGGCACTGAAGCCGTCCTGCACTTGGTCGACTACGCCTTCCACGAGGACACCTGGAGCTCGGACCTGGAAACCGTCCTGCGCCGTATCCACGAGCAGTGGCCGCCGTCGGTGAAACGGCAGATGAACGACCTGTACGGGGAAGCCCTGAACGCCTTCCTCTCCTATGCGGGCATCGACCCGACCCTCACCCACTGAAAAGAGAAGAGGACGAGTGAACGACCAGAACCTCGAGCCGGGTAAGTACCTGCACACCCTGGCCTACCGTTGCACTCCCGATCTGGTGGGGAACGCGACGGTTCATGTTCGCCGGCTGGACACGGAGACGGCCAAGCTGTGGGGCACCTTCACCGGCCAGTGCAGGAAGCGCTTCGGCAAGGAGGAGGCCCAGGCGCCGTACACGATCGCCACGACCGTGCTCCAGGTGATTACCGGCGGCTACGTGCACTTTGAGCCCAAGGGCGCGGCACCGTTTCTGGTATCTCGGCAGCCGATCGACAGCGCTCTGCTGTGTAAAGCCTTCGCCCTGACCTACGGCCTCGCCCTCGGCGAGCAGGTGGAGATGATTGATCTTCGGCAGCCGCCCGAGCTCGCGGTGCGCATCGCAAGGACTCCGGAGCGGGAAATGGCTCTGGAGGAGCACCTGGCAGGGGCCAAGGGAGCACAACCTGATGCCCCGAACTGGCTCTACAAGAGCGTGTGTTGGGGGCTGGCAGAACGTCTCGCAGCCGTTTCCTTCCAGCTCTCCAACGGCCGAGAGATCACCCTGCGTCCTGATACCACCGGCGGCCTGGTCGCGCTGGACGATCCCTGGGAGAACGAGAGCGGCGGGCGCTACGCCGTGTGCCGCACGGCAGTGCGCCTCAAGACCCTGCCGAACGTGCAACATCCCGTGCTGCTCTTGGATGCGCGCGTCTCCCGTATCTCGTCTTCGCTGATCTTCAGCTCGACAGCCCTCGCCGTCCAGCCCGGCGCGGGCCGCCCAATCCTTGAGGTCAAGCTGAACGGGCGGGGCGGAATGAAGACGATCCCGCGGCAGACCCTGCAAGCGCTCGGCCGGCTGGAAATGGACTACTCGATTCTGCAGTCCATCGCCAATCGTTCCGAACACGAGCAGAAACTTCGCGAACGGGCCAGGGCCTTCAAAGAGAAGCTCCAGTTCCCCCGCGAATATCCCGGCCAGATCTGGCCCATCCCCGCGAAGAACTACCAACACCCCATTGGTACCGGCGTCGGCATGCACCACTTGAGGATCCTGCGTGATCACGCAGACGCCGTCTTCGGTGATGACGCGCAGCGCCTGTCCATGCGCCAGTCCGCGATGACCCTGCCGCGACGCCCCACCGACCCCGAGAAGATCTCAGCCCAGGAGTACAAGCGTCGCAAGGAGGAGCGCGAGCGGATCGGTAGCAAGGTGCCCTTGCGCCCGAGGGGCAGCCTCTTCCCGTCAGCTGAGTCGCTGTGCACCTCCGTCGCCGAGGCAGGCTTCAAAAAGCTCCGCATCGCTTGCCTGTGGTACCGGGACGAGACCCGGCAGCGCATGCTGCAGACGTTCTGCCAAGCGTTCGGACTCAGCCCCGTGGGCCTGGACACCGAGGAGGGCGCCGAGCTCAACCTCTATCAGGGCCGCATCACCGCCGTCTTCCATTACGTACCGGACTTCCTACGGCCAGGCCGCAGGCGGGACCGGGCGGAAGCGCTGGGGATTGTGAGCGCCTCACTCAGGTCTCGCGATGGAGTCCTGGTCGGCGCCTGGTGCGAGACCGAATTCCCGCACGCCGACGACTTCCCCGGTATCGACGTGCGCGATCTGGACGAACTGGACGCCAAGCCGCAGACAAAGGCCATCCTGGCTCCCCTCGACGTCCCGTCGCAGTACCTGAATGGCCGCGGGAAGGAAGGTGCCATCGAGCCTGGTGGCGAAGATCACCCGGCGCAGATGGCTCTGCTCGACCTGTACCGCTCTCTCGGTATCGCCGACGAGCGAATCTCCAACGCCATTCAGGGCGCGAGTAGATTCCCGGTCGACCGGCTGGCCCATGTCGGCGTGCATGTGCGACAACAGAACCGACGCTTCGGCGAGAAGGGTGAGCCCAAAATCGTCGTTACCGCCACCACCCTGGTCCCACCGCAGTCTCCACAGGGGGCGTGGTCGCTGCTTGGCTGGAGCTCCACGAACCCGGTCTGGCGGCCGTACCGCTCGGCTCAGAATGCCTTCCACTCCCGCCCCTATCCCGAGCCCTCCGCAGAGTCGACGAGCTATCGCCAGAAATGGGACGGTGCCGCCGACATGGTCGAACGGGCCCTCAGCGACCTCATCGACGAATTGGACGGCATCCCCTACACGGTCACTGTGGACACGCAGTCTGCGCGACGCATGTGGGACGGTCTGCCGAACATTCGCCTCGGTGAGCAGCCCAAGCCGACAGGAGGTGACGGCAGCCGCAGCCGATACCGGCTCCCTGGGGCACGGCTCGGCGCGGACGCCCCAGTGGCCGTCATCCGTCTCAACACGGAAGACGAAGAAGTGCCACAGCCGGTCAGCGTCACGCACTTGGGCAAGAAGGACGGTGCCGAGCCGGTCGAGAAGGACACCTCAACACTCCTCTTCGAAGTCGCTACGGACTTCGGCACTCCAGTATGGCTGCTGTGCAACGTGCCTCGCGCCTACGATGGCAGTGGCGCCGGCCGGCTGGGATCCAAGCGAACCCGGTGGGAAGCGGAGAAATCCGTTCAGTCGGAGGACCGGTCGAAGCGCCGCAAGGGCGAGATGCCGCAAAATTTCTACGCCATGACCGCCACCGAGATTCTCCCCATCGGGGGGCCGTCTGACGAGGCGCGTGAGTCGCTAGCGGCCATGACCGCACGCCTGTGCCACCAGACCCTGTTTTGGTCCGACCGCGCCCGCTACCCGGTGCCGCTCCACGCGGCACGGCAAATGGATCTCGACCACCCGCAGTACCGGCGCGAGGCAGTTGATACGGAGCCGGGAACTGGAGACGAGGAGGGGGCCGCTGAGTAGCGGGTTTGGCGCCCTCTACAGGCGCAGGCAGAGGCGCGGCTGGCGGTCACCATCCGAATCGCCCTACCGGTGATCGGTGCGCGTGGGGTGCGCAGTTCATGAGCTCCGAATGCCCCCGGTTTGGACCGGTCTTACCAGCGCGAAAATCGCGCCTGCCACACCGCCTTGGTGTGGCAGGCGCCAGTGTGGCGAGGGCATGCAAGATCATCCCGAGTGGTGCTGGGCGGTGCCACCCAATCCCGTTTCCGCAAATCATGGAGCATCAACGGCAGCGTGATGTGGTGCCCCATTCGCCGCAGGCGGGTTACCTCCAGGCGCATTGAGGACTGGGCGGTGGTGTCGGCGCCGGGAGACGCCAAAGCAGGCAGGGCACCATTTCCCCGAACCAGAGGCGCCCCGCCTTCAACGCCCTGACGCCGGATCCACCGTGGTGCCGCCCACCCCACTCACCCAGCAAGAGTGCTCATTCCGGCTTGGCCAGCGCGATCAGAGACTCCCACGATCCCTTGGCATCCTTGATGATCTTCTCGGTCGCGAAGATGTACCGCCACGTGCCGAACTCGCCATAGTCCCGGACGAAGCGCGCCCAATCCTCAGCAGCTCGCCGCTTCTCCAGCACCTCGGGATCATTCGCTCGATCGTTGGCCTTGCCCTCCACGACCCAGTACGTTCCTTCGGCGTCAAGGACGATGAAGTCCGGGTAGTACTTCTTCCCATTGTCCCGCTCGATCCAGATGGGGCCCGGGTCGTAGTTGCGCAGCCACCACTGGACGCTGGGGCTCGCGTCGAACAGGTGCGCCAGGGCGTACTCGGTGCTGCCGGCGTCGAAGGAGGCAACCGGTTCGACCGAGTGCTCCCAGCCCTCGTACCAGAGGTCCTTACGGAAATCCGCCCACTTACTGACGACGTTAGAAGGCATGGGCGGCGGGGGCACAGTCGGGACGTCTACCGGCCGGAAGGCGTACGTGGGCTGGAGCTTACGGGTGTCGTAGGCGGACTTGACCAACTTGCCGAGGGCGGTGGCTGCCTGGGCGGCACGCAGTTCACCCCACTCGTGCTCCTGGTCTTCCGCGGTGACGCCGGCTCCCGCCAGGAACTCGCGGACAACGCGGTCGGCCGCTCGAGATTCGGCAAGCGTCTCCTCCACGTAACCGCTGTTCCAGATCCGCCCAAAGAGATCGTTGCGGAGCTCGGAGATTGAGATGAACTTCTGGGTGGCGTCAACCGATTCGGCTGCCGTCACGAACGTGCCCACCTTGCTGTCCAGGCCACGCTGGGCGTCGACCGCCTGCCGCACCAACGGAACCTTGAACTCGTGTTTGTACGCGGCGCCCTCAGACCGCGCGGCCGCGTTGTCGATGTAGCTGAAGGAGAAACGAACAGGAAGAATCTCCCGCTCACGCCTGGGGAAGCGGATCGTCGGCGCACCGGGGACCTTGGCGCGAAGCGTTGCGACGGCCTTCGTGTCACGCTTGCCTTGGGCCATGACAGCGTCAAACGACTCCACGTGCAGCAACGGAGAGCCGTCCACCAAGTCGTCACCGATGACACGCGGACGGGACGTAAAGGTCAGGATCTGCTGCTCATCGCCGCTGCTCGGCTGGTTCGCGACAGGGGTCGGCTGCGGACGGTCCTTGTCCAGGTCACCGCCGTCAGCGGGCAGAACCTGTTGCAGCAGCGCGTCCTTGTTGGCCAGCAGCTGCCGGTAGGACTCGTGAGCAACGAGGTCAACCGTGTCCACCATGGGGGTACCAACCCGCCGCCCGTAAGGCAACCGCAGCCCTCGGCCGAGGACCTGTTCCGTCAGGGTCTCCGACGCGAGAGCGCGCAGGCCGACGATGACCCCAATGTTCTTGACGTCCCAGCCTTCCTTCAGCTTGTTCACCGAGACCACGACGCGCACCGGCGAGTCGGCCTCTTCAACCTCATCCAGGGCCCGCAGTGCGGTGTCGCTCGACTGCGAGGTGATGGTGAGCACCTGTCCCTCGTCAGGAAACATGTCGTCGGCTGTCAGCCTGTTCGCGACACGCTCGGCGTCAGGGATGTCACGGCATACCACGAACAGCACAGGGTGCACGGGGGTCTTGCCCTGTGCTTCTGCCCAGGCGGTCCATGCGGCGTCCTTTATCCGCAGCAGATGGCAAGCGTCGGCAAGGATCGTGCTCTCGTCCTTTCGGCCATCCGGGCGGTAGACAATCACAGGGATCTTGACGAAGCCGTCGGCAATAGCCTCGGCGAGGGAGTACTGGAAGATCGGCTTGACACCTGGTGCAGGTGTTGCGGTGAGTCCGACGACTGCCCGCGCGCCCAGGTCCTCAATGGCCTGGTTGAACGACTTGGCCCTTGAGCTGTAGACGTGGTGCTCGTCCGCGATGACGACGAGGTCCTCTACCTGCTGAAGGTGCTGGTAGAGACCCGTGCCGATGAACTCGTCTCGGGCCCGGACTCGCCTGGACGTCTTGTCGCTGGGCCGGATCAACTGCTGCACGTTGAAGACGAACAACTTCGTGACCGTGTCGTCGTGCAGGGCGTCGCCCACCTGTCCTCGGGAGAAGTTGTCCGAGGTGATCACCAACGGCTCGACGTCACTACCGTTCACGAACTTCGCATGCCCAGGAGTGAAGTTGGCGACCGTCTTGTCTTGGATCGTCGTGCCGGGCGTCACGACCAGGATGTTCCGAACCCCCTGCGCGGCCAAGTAGTCTACCAGGCCGGCAAGGATGTACGTCTTACCAACGCCCGTCGCCAGGTCGCACACCACTTCGCGGCCGTCCCCGCCCGCGATCGCTTCGGCAACCGCACGAACGGCCGACGCATTGGGTGCCCGAAGGTCCAACCTCGCCGCGATGTCGTCCACGAGCGCGGCGTCGTAGTCAATCCAGGTCATCGCACTGCCTTCCCGCGACGCACCAGGTCACGAGGCGCCTTAAGCACCTTGGACCCCCGGCTCAGCTCCGCAACGAGACTCTCAGCTTCGGGCGTGACGCCCCTGCCGACGATCACTGCTCGTTCTCCCTCATCCAAATGCCCAAGAACGCCTCGGGCAACGACCTCGTCCACGACGCCGTCGACCACGGCCAGCCGAGCACGTCCCTTCGTGCCGCAGAACGGCCCACCGTCCACGCTTTCGTACATAAAGCCCAACTGGGCTGCGACGACGGCAGCAAAGTCTTCACCCTTGACCCAATCCGCGAGGAAGACTCGGCCATCGACAATCTCGAACGCAGACGGCGATGCCCTGAGGCTCCTGAAGCCACCTCCGCCTTCCCAACCCACGGTCTTCGTGATGCCCCCCGGGTCGTCGCCAGCGACGACCTTCTCCAAACGGGGACGGGTGAAGGTCTCAGCCGTCTCTTCAAGGATCTCGGCAGTAACCCAACGGCGTTCCATCTTGTGCGCTACGGCAGCGGTGGTGCCCGAGCCGGCGAACACATCGACGACAACGTCGCCTGGGTCAGTGGCGATCTGGATCACGCGCTTCAAGAGAGCCTCAGGCTTCGGGGTCGAGAAGATCCGCGACCGGTCGAAGAGCTTAGTCACCTCAGCCTTCGCCTGGCGGTTGTCGCCGACCTCGTCGTGCGTCCAGAAGGTGGTCGGCACGAGACCACCCAGTTCCGACTGGAACCGCTTTCGGAACGGGAAGGTGCGCCCCGTCTTCCCCCACCAGAGCCGGTTGTCCTCACGCAGTGCGTCAAATGTCTCCCTTGAGCACGACCACCAACGGTTACCTCGCGGGGAAAACACATCACCGTGTGGACCGACCACCTCATAGCGGCCGTCCTCGTAGGCGTGGGAGGCCGTCAGGTCCGACCTGCGCCAAGGGCCACGAGGGTCGTTGTCCGGGTTCCAGAACTCCTGGTCGCTCAGCTCCGTGCGATCGATCTTGTTGAACACAAGATCGCTCTTGGAGCGGGCGTAGACGAGAAGGTAGTCATGCACCGAGGAGAGATGCTGGGCCGAGTTGTTGCGAGCGTGGATCTTCTGCCAGACGACAGTCCCGACAAAGTTGCCACGTCCAAAGACTTCGTCCATGAGAACACGGCAGTACGCCATCTCGGCATCGTCCAGATGCACCCAGACCGATCCGCCAGGGGCAAGAAGGTCACGAATAAGCACAAGTCGGTCACGCATCATCGTGAGCCAGACAGAATGCTCGAGCGCGTCGTCGTAGTGCTGGAAAGCCTGACCTGTGTTGAACGGCGGATCGATATAGACGAGCTTCACCTTGCCGCGGTAGTGATCACCGTACTCTGGGTCACGAACCAGGGAGTGCAGGGCGTCATAGCTGTCGCCGTGAATGAGAAGGTTGTCCGCCGCCGTGCCGGTGACATCGCCGGCCTTGCCGGTTTCCTGCAGTAGCCGGACTTCGGTGCTCCGCGGGTCTTGCCGTGAAACCCACTCGTATCCGCCGTCCGCCGTGTTCCGCAGGGCCTCGTCCCTGCCGACCCACGACAGGGTCAGGCGCCCACTCGTCACCCGCAACCACTCCCATGCACCTCGATCGGTCCGCGATTCAGGCGCAGACCACAACACTCACTGCAAAGGTACCGGCCACCGCCGACAGCGAGGGAGCGGTTGCGCGTCGCCGATGCTGCGGCACCACAACTCGGCGCTATCCGGCACCGGCGGTGTGTGGCACATCACCTTCCCAGGGCTTCGGCGCTTCGCTTCCCGTAACCAGCGAGGGCTTGAGCGCGACGCTCTTCGGGCGAAGAGCACGGCATGGGTGATCAGATCGACGAGTGGGCGAACCAGTTGGCGGAAGCCGAGCTCAGCGGCCCGCTGCCCCAGCGGTGGGCGCATACTCAAGGGGTGTCCGAACGCGCGGTTGCGGTGCGTCAGGTTCTCGGCACTGATGCCAGCCTGCTCATCCTGCCGCCACTCTTCACGATGTCAGGTACGCACCACGGCTGGCCGTGACAGGGTTCCATCCACTGGACGGGCGCGGTTTCTCCGCGCCGAGCGTGGCGCCGACGAGCGGCTCGCGCGGCTGGTGGCCAACCACTCGTTCGCGCTACTGGAAGCCGAGGAACGAGGGCTGCGGGAGGTGCTGGCGAGCGAGTTCCCTTGCTGGAGGAGCTGCTGCTGGTGGAAGCGCTCGTGTACTGCGACATGACGACCACGATCGATGGAGGCCGGACCACCGCTGAGGAGGAGATCCGTGGTCGTTATAGGGATGACTGCGTGGTCGGGCGGTTCATCCGTCGGGCGGCGCCAAGGATCTTCGCCGCCGTGGGGCGGGTGTCCAGGTCGGCCGGCTCGACGTCTCTGCCAGTCTCGCCGCGGCAGAGGAGAAGATCACCCAACTCGTCGCACGGCAAGAACGCAGGAACTCTCCAGCCTTCATGGGAATCCCCACGTCTGATCAGATTGCCGCCCGCTTCATCAACACTGGTGAATCGCGAGATCGGCCGTGATTACTTGCGGATTTGCTCGACGAACAGGCGCGCATATCGACCCCAATCAATTCGAGCTGTCTTGATTCTTTCCATGGCTCGCCCCGAAGGCATTTCGTCTTCCATGCGGGCCCAGGAGATAAGAAGGAGGGCGAGTGTCGTTGCCGCCCGCGAATCTCCCCCTTCCATGACCTCCCAGATTTCCTTTCCCATGGGATGTCGGAGATTCAACTCGATCTGACACACCCCGGGCAGGAGGGAGATGTTGAACATCTCTGGACCATTCCAGCCCGCCGCGACTATACGAGTGTGAAGTGAATTCTTCTCACTCGTTGATGCATCCAGCAGCATCTGCCACTTCACCTGCCCCGCATCGAACGTTGGTGGACTTTCCTGCTCGGACTCAGGTTCCACCGGCCTGCTGGCCTCAGTTTTCTGGATCGGCTTTGCTGGGGAGAGTGGAGGAGACTCAGGCTCAGGAGCCTCCCCATGGTGGTCTCCCGCGAGAGAGTGGATTAACTCCCACAGTGATCGGAAGCGATCGAGCTCGGACAGTGCTGTCTCGCGTCTTGCGAGGGTGAGCAACGCGTCCACCAATGCTTCCACTTTGAGCCAGCGTGGCACGCGGCGACCCGTCAGAATATTGGCGACGGTCTGGTGGGACATAGAGTCCCTAGCGAATTCCGATCGGTTGATCACCTTGCTGATCACCCGAGTGCTTGGAAATCCGGCTAGTCGATAGAGATCGTGCAGAGCTGTCAGTAGATTACGGTGAGGTCCCGGAGGAACCTCCGATTCGGATGGCAGTGCAATCAGGCCCAACCTCACTCCTATCACGTCCCCCCTGGCCGCATTCACTGATCGCTTTTAAGGAAGTGCTCGACGACTGCCTTGGCCGCGCCCCCGACAGCAGCCGATACCAATGCCAGGACGACTCGGAGTCCGGTTCGCTTCATTTCTTCGCTTTTGTGCATCTATAGAAGCCGCCGGCTCTTGCTCCGAGTTCGGCTCCGGGTTCCTCTTCTGAGAGGTGCTCATGAACTAATGCTGAGATCACCCTGGCACCCGTCAGACACTCGTGAACGCTGGTTGACAGAACTTTACGCAGCTGACCAGGACGGGACATGACGGTCACCGCTTAGTTCAGAGAATCCGCAACGGCGACACTTGCGGTCTGCGCCGTCACCGGCAACCGGGGGCTTACGTTCTTCCCGTACCAGCGTGCGTCCAGGCCGGGCTCGCCCTGCCTCGCCTACTCGTCCCGTGGGCCCTGATCCGTGGCCGACGGTGCTATCGAGTCGCACCTCTAGTGACTACGTAGAGTAACTAAGGCCGCTTGGCAACAGGATCAAGGAGGCCCTCTGCCTTCTCTTCGATGCCGGCGATGAGGAGAGGCGGCGCGACACCCCGCGATCTATCTGGCGTCGGGGAGGTTACCGCCGACACACGCTGAGAGTAGTCATCTGCCGTCGACAGACTTCCGCATAGTGGCCAGGAGCTCCGTCGCCCGCTTGGTCAGCGCCTCGTCGTGCATCTCACCGAGCAGCGCGACCGCCGCCGTGCCGAGTGAAATGGCTTCCTCTGGGGCCGTCACCCGGAGGGCCGACGCGAGTAGGAAGCGCGCGTGCCCCTCCCGGTGGCGGTCCCGGGCCGCTTGGAGGAGCGGGATCGCCTTGCGGAGCGCTTCAGCGGCGCGATCCGGCAGCTCCAGTGCGGAATATGCCAGGCTCAGGTTCATCAGCGCTTTGGCCTTGCCGTGGGCGGCACCGACCTCTTCGAGTAGGTTGCTCGCTCTCATCAGCGTCCGGGCGGCCTCGCGCGGCGAACCATCCTGCAGTTGGCTGACCCCGAGGTTCGTCAGCGCGATGCCCTCAGCGCGCTTGTCCCCGAGGTCACGACAAAGGGCGATAGCCTCTCCAAGGACGTCCAACCCATCACCGAGTTCACCTGCACGTAGCGCCGTACTGAGATTAGTCAGAGCCATGACGACACCGTGCTGATCACCGGCCCGACGGAAAGCGTCCCGCGCGGCAGCATGCGCGGTCGCAGCCTCACCGGCCCGCTCCAGTGCCCTAAGAGCTAGGCCGAGACAGTTCTGGGTGACCGCCTCACCGTGCCAGTCGCCAATGAGGCGGCAGATCTCGATGTCTCGCCGGAACACGCCAACTGCTTCCTCGTGACGTCCCAACTCGTCCAAAGAGCGTCCGAGATTGCTGAGGGCGGCACCTTCGCCGCGGCAATTTCCTGCCTTGCTCTGGAGGACAACGGCACTCTGCAGCACGAGCACGGCCTGCTCGATCTCGCGCATCTCGTGTAGAGTGTGACCGAGGTTGGTCAATGTCTCCGCTTCACCCAAAAGATGTCTCTCTGCCCTGTACACACGAAGGGCTTCCTCGTGTGCGGCCACTGCTTCGGGGTACCGGGCTAGCCCTCTGAGAGCGCATCCCCGTGCGTCGAGGAATACGGCACGGAATTCGGCCGGGGCCTCTTCGGTACAATACTCCAGGGCTTTGTCGTAGACAGCCGTCAACTCGGCGAAACCCTGCCGCAGTTTCAGGTATTCGCCGATACATCCCGCCATCTCCACAGTGACGTAGATGTCGCGCTTACGAAGCGGGGTTTTCGTGATGCCGCGACGAGGTTTGCCCGTTCTTCATCCAGCCAGGAGAGCGCGGCGCTGCGGTCGCCGAACCGGGGTGCCGAATCCCGACCTGGGATGAGGTGACTTTGTGCCTCCGCCAGGCGGTCCGCGTAGTGGCGGAGCAGCCGGTCCAAAGCGGCTGACCGATCGTCGTCGGTCTGCTCCGTCCGGCCGGTTTCGAGCGCGTAGAGCCGGATGAGGTCGTGCATGCGCCACCGGCCGTAGGTGGCCATGGTCTGCACCAGGTGACCGCGTCCAAGGGCCTCCAAGAGTTCCTCTGCCGTATCCGAGTCGATATCACAGAGCTGTGCTGCGGACTCGGTAGAGACATCGGGGCCAGGGTTCAACGCGAAGAGCCGGAAGAGCCGTGCCTGGGCTGGTGGCAAGTGCTGGTAGGACAGTTCAAAGGCGACTCGTACTGCGAGATTCCCACGACTCAGCCGACGCAGGCGGCGATGCTCGTCGTCCAGAGCCTGGACCATCGAGGACAGCGGCCGGGTCGGCTGGTCCGCCAGGAGTGCGGCGACAATCCGCAGCGCCAATGGGAGGTTCCCACACTGCCGGGCGATGGCTTCTGCCATGTCTGGGGCATCGTCAACCCGTGTGTCCCCCTCCCCCCGGCTCGCTCGCAGGACAACGCGGAGCAGGTCGATGGAGTCCACAGAATCGAGGACGGTCAGGTCGTGCAGTCGGGCGTCCAGGTCGGACAGCGTGTGTCGGGAGGTGATCAGCACGGGGATGCGCGGGTCATCCGGGAGCAGGGGGCGAGCCTGTTCCGCGTCCATGATGTCGTCGAGGACGATGAGGGTGCGCTGGCCCTGGTCGGCTCGACTGCGCAGCGTCGATCGGTACATTCGCTCGCGATCCTCGATGCCCACAGGGATGTGCTCGTGGTCGATGCCCAACCCCTGGAGCAGGGAGGCGAGTGCCGCGTCAGGGCTCTGCCGGCGCGCGGAGTCGTATCCGTAGAGCTCGACGGCAAGGACACCGGCGAACCATCCGTCTCGGCCATGGGCGCGATGGGCTACCTGCCTCACCAGCTCGGTCTTTCCGACGCCGGGCAGTCCGGCTACGACGTGGACCGACGGCCCCGCGCCGATGGCTTCCGGGTCCAGTGCCGAGAGCAGCCCGGTTACGGCGGCCTCCCGGCCAGTGAACATGCTGGACGGGGCAGACAGTCCCGAGAGGAAGGGGGTGGTGGTCCGACGAACGTCATGGACGGGGGCGGGCCGGATCGCCCCACCCGCCGACGGTGCCACAGCGGCGCCTTCCGATGGGATCGCGCACCGCAGCCCGTATTGCGAGAGTCGGGCCGTCAAGGCCTCCGCATCGAGCCGCGTGCCCAGGGAATTGAGGAGGAGGTCGCCCAAGGCGAGGGCCGCCAGGCGACCGGGTGCCCCAGCCAGTGCCTGTTCCGCAAGCGCCGCATTGAGGTCGACCACGTCGCGCTCATCGTGCCACTCCACCCACAGGGCCCGGAGCATGCGCCATGCCGATTCAGGAGTGCCGTAGATCCCGGGGGCCGCGAGTTCGTCGAAGGGGGCACGAAGTTCGTCCGTCAGCCAGTCACGGACGAAGGTGGGGGCGTCGTCGGAGCGACGGGCGCGATCGCCGAGTTCCTGAAGCGGCCGGGCTGGCACCAATGAGACGAAGTGGAAGTCGTGGCCTGCCTCCGCGTGGGTTCGCAGGTGGCGCCAGACTCCCTTTGCCTCCAGGGACGCGACATTCCAGCCGTTGGCATTGCGGTTTTGCCGCTTGACCTGGTGCACCGCGGTGCGACCGCCGTGACAGTAGGCGAACTCGGTCCCTTCCCCCAGGATTCCGTTCGGTTCGAGCGTGAGTGAATCACCCTGCCCGAGCAAAACGTACAAGGCGTGCCTGATCGTCCAGGCGCCCTCGTAGCGGTTACCGAATTTGTCCGTCTCGCCGCCCGGCCTCGGCGCCATCAGTTCCCCATGCCTCGCCCGTCAGACAACTCCGCAACGCAGTCCCGTTTTTGGTCCCGCGCCGGGTCACCCTATCGGTCGGTGACGACACTCCTCTGCCCGTCGACTGCGTGCCTGCCATCCGCCGGCCCGTCGTGAGGACACGTCTACCGACTCGGTCGCTGGTCGCCTGATCCACTCATTAAGAGTCCAGACAGCTCCACTGCTGGGGAATACCTTCGTGGCCTTTTCTGATTGCTCCCTTTGTACTGATCGCGGGAGGGGGATGCTGGTGGCTGATCTGATGTTGTTCCGGCAGAACGCCGATGGCCAGGACGTCGAGCTTCTGGGGTCAACGGTGGCGCTGGAGGTAGAGCTGCAACGGCGGGTGGAGGCCGGCCTGGAGGCGATGCTCGGCATCCGGTTCCTGGCATCGGAGTATCCGACGGGGCCGTGGCACCGGGGGCGGATCGACACCCTGGGGCTGGATGAGAACGGCAGCCCGGTGGTGATCGAGTTGAAGAAGGGTTCCGACAGCGGGGTCCTGTCGCAGGCCGTCTCGTATCTGTCCTGGCTACGCTCGGCGCAGCACGAGTTCGAGGCGCTGGTCCGGAAGGTGCTGGGCACGGAGGCCGCCGAATCGATCGACTGGCGGCGACCGCGGATGGTCTGCATCGCGGCCGGCTTCTCCCACCACGACCTCGTGGCTGTGCAGTGGCTGCCCGAACGGATCGACCTGGTGCGCTACCGGGTGTTCGAGGGCGGCCTGCTGGCCCTGACCCTCGTCGACTCCTCGCCCCGCTCACCGAACGCCGCTTCGTCCCGGCGGAATCGGGGGCGGGACACGGTGGTCGACAGCGCGCCGGCGGTACCGGCGGCTCCTTCGCCGACGGGTGCCGGCCTCGTTCCCGAGTGCCTGCGGGACCTGTACGGGGAGCTGGACGAGGCACTCACGGCATGGGGCGAGGTCGAAGTCGCGACCCTGCGGCACTACATCGCCTACCGGCGGCTGGTGAACGTGGCATCGGTGCTCTTCCGTCCGAAGCACGAGACGATCCTGGTCTACCTCAGACTCAACCCGGACTCGGTTGCGCTGGAGGAGGGCTTCAGCCGGGACATGCGCGGCATCGGACACCTGGGGACCGGGGATCTGGAGGTGCGGCTCGGCTCGGCGGCCGACCTGGAGAAGGCGGCGCCGTTGATCCGGCGGGCGTTCGAGGCGGCCTGATGCGACGAGGAGGGCGGCTGGCGCATCGGTTACTCGATGCTCCAGCCGCCCTTCGGCGTCTGCGTCCCGCCGGCCCCGGGTGTTCCGCTCTCATGGTCATGCCTCTGGTCCGGCCAGGTCGAAGTCGTCCTTCGTCAACTCGGCGCGGAGCCGCTGCTCGGCCACGTCGGCGTAGTGGGAGGACAGCTCGACACCTACGAAGCGGCGTCCCTCGCGCAGTGCGGCGACACCCGTGGTGCCGCTGCCGGCGAACGGGTCGAGGACGACGCCGTCTTCGGGGCAGACCTGGACGAGCTGCTGCATGATTTCGACCGGCTTCTGGGTGATGTGGACGCGGCCCTTTCGGGGCTGGGAGGCGATGTAGTGGCCGGGCAGGTAGAGGTCGCGTGTGTTGTCGAGGGAGCCCTTGACGCCCCAGACGATGAACTCGGCGTCCTGCTTCGGTCCGCCCTTGCGAGGCCGGCTGGCGGGCTTGATCCAGGGGATCGTTCCTGACCAGGTCCAGCCGGCCATCTGCAGGGCGTCTGTGGTGGTTGGCTCCTGGCGCCAGTCGGTGAAGACCATGGCGACCGAATGCTCGGTGGCCGCCCGGTACGCCTCGGTGAGCAGCTCGGTGAGCCAGGAGCGGTAGGAGCGCTGGTCGCGGTTCTCGCCGGGGAAGTTGGCGAGGTCGTGGGCCGAGTTGCTGGTGACGTACTTGGCGCGTGCGGTGCGGCCGGTGCGGTCCGCGCTGGTGCGTCCGCCGGAGTTGTACGGGGGGTCGGTGATCACGGCGTTGACGCTCTCGTCCGGGAGGGACTTCAGCACGGTGAGGGCGTCGCCTCGGTGCAGCGTGTAGCTCATGTGGAGGGCCTCTTTCAGGGCACAGGGGTGTTGGGCCCGCTCCGGACAGCACTCAACGGTGTGCGTCTCGGGCGGGGTTGTGCCGGAGGTTAGCGGCGATGTCCGGCCGGGCCTAACGAGGTGGACCGCGCTGCGAGCCTGGGTCCGGGAGTCGTTTGGCACGGCCGGAATCCCGGTCTACTGTCTCGCCGTGTCACCGGACCGGAGCCTCGCTTCACCCCCGCTGACCTGCGCTTGTCCGCGCTGTTTCCTCCGAACGAGCAGCGGATTAGGCGCATCGTCCTTCGTTCCCCACGCCGCCAGGAGCTTCGGTGTACTGCCTGAGATTACGAGCGCGGCCGGCTGCCGCGCATGGCCTGACACCGGTGTCCGGGAGCTACCGACTCCCCTGACCCGGGCCCGCCCGAGCGGCGGATGCACATCGGCGCGGTGCCGACGGCTTTGCACGAGAAGTCGGCACCGCGTCTCCTACGAACACCGAGGAGCCGCTGCGATGCAGCATGCCCTGATACGTCCGCGCCCCGAACCTCCGCCGTCACCAGGCCGGCACCGCCGCCTCAGTGAACGGCGGCGGCGATGAAGAAGACCACCGGAGCCGTCCTGGGTCTGTGCGTGTCCGGTCCGCTGCTGCTGGCCGTTCCCCTTCTCGCCATCGGGGCCGGAACCGCCTCGGCCTCCTGCTCGACCGACGGCGCACAGGCTGTGGACACCGCCGCTGTCGCCACCCAGGTGAAGGCCATTCTGAACGGCGGCGACAAGGGCTCGGTCTCCGTGCCGGGCCTCGCCGACCCAGCCGAGCAGGTACCGAACGCCAAGACCATCCAGGCCACCGGCGTCGCGATGAGCATCCCGGCCCGAGGACAGGTCGTGGCCCTGGCCACCGCCCTGCAGGAGAGCGGCCTGCGGAACCTGACCTACGGCGACCGCGACAGCTTGGGCCTGTTCCAGCAGCGTCCCTCGCAGGGCTGGGGCACGGCGGACCAGATCCTCGACCCGGTGCATGCCTCGACCAAGTTCTACGAAGGGCTCCAGAAGGTTTCGGGCTGGCAGTCCCTGTCCATCGCCCAGGCCGCCCAGGCGGTGCAGCGGTCGGCCTACCCCGAGGCATACGCGAAGTGGGAGCCCCTGGCCACCGCCCTGCAGAAGGCCATCGAGCCGCTGCTGCCGAAGGCCGATGATGGGTCGTCGAGTCCTTCGCGGTCCGGCTCATCCGGCACCGGCGCGGCTTCGCTCAGCGCCGCGGGTGGCTGTTCGGCGGACGGGGACGGGACCGACTTCGGCACCATCCCGGCCGGCGCGGTGCCGGCCGAGTACGAGATCCCGTCTGACGCTCCTGCGAGGGTCCAGACGGCGATCCGGTGGGCGCTCGGCCAGCTCGGCACGCCGTACCAGTGGGGCGGGACCTGCAAGGACTCCCACGGTACGGACGCGATGGGCCGGTGCGACTGCTCGTCCTTGATGCAGCAGGCGTACAAGGCCTCCGGGGTCACGCTGACGCGGACGACATACACGCAGGTCAAGGAGGGCAAGGCGGTTTCGGTCGACGCCCTTGAGCCGGGTGACCTTCTCTTCACGGGAGGGACGGCTGCCGTGCCCGAGCACGTCGGCATGTTCATCGGGCAGGGCTTGATCGTGCACGCCCCGCACACCGGTGACGTGGTCCGCATCACGACCCTCGCGTCCTGGAAATCGCAGATTCTCGCGGCCCGCCGAGTCGTCTGACCGACGCCGCCCCTTCCCCTTTTTCTTCACACCGCCGTTTGGCCTCGACGGGCTTCGGCGCGCCATGAATCGAACTGGAGTTCGCAATGATGTATCTAACTGACCAGGTCATCCAGCTCGCCTACGATCCCGGGATCAAGCCGAACGAGGGCGGCCTGCCAGGTCTGTCCGTCCTCAAGCAAGTGATGGGCTCGATCAACCTGTTCGGCCTCGTCGCTGTGGTCGGTGCGCTCGCCCTCAGCGCGGGCGTGTGGGCCTGGGGCCACCACTCCGGCGGCCACCAGGCGGAGGCGAACGGGAAGAAGGGCGTGCTGGTGAGCGCCGGCGCGGCCCTTCTGATCGGTGCGGCGAACGGTGTGGTGGCGTTCTTCAGCACACTGGGGACGCAGGTCCACTGATGGCTTCGCACTCCTCGAACCCCGGCGGCGCATTTCGGGTGCGCCGCCGGGCGCTGCTCGGCACCGTCGTCCTGATCCTGTTCGTCGCCATCGCTGGCCTGACCGCTTACCTCACCCGCGACGGACGGGCCTCCGAAACCCCTGATCCACCGTCGAGGTCGTCCACGGCTGCCTCTCCCTCCGCGTCGCCGTCCGGATCGGTCACACCGCACACCGGTTCTCGTGTTCTTCCGGTCCCGCCGAAGACCAGCGACCCGATCACGTTCGGGAAGGCAGCCGCGGCAGCGCTGTGGTCCTACGACACCCGCGCGTACTCGCGGACCGAGCTGCGGCAGGCTTTGCGCGGGTGGTTGACCACGGAGGCGAAGTACACCGATCCCGGCTCGGTCGATGAGGTCGTCCCCTCGGCCGTGCTGTGGAAGGAGATGGCCGCCAACGGCCAGTTCGCCACCGCCAAGGTGAACGAGGGGCACTTCCCGGACGCGTTCACCCAGGCCCTTCAGGAAGACCCCGGCGCGATCACTCAGGCGTACGTCTACGCCGTCACGGTCTCCGGCAAGCAGTCGATCGCCTGGAAGGGCTCGCCCGCCGGCGGTACGGAGAGCCGCGCCACCACCCTCGCGGTCCAGTGCCGGCCCGACCATCCCTGCGCCCTGGTCGGCGTCATGCCGTCCGTCTCGCCCTGACCCCTCACGTAAGGAAGGAGGTACCCACATGGCAGTCTGCGACCTTCCCTTGATGGACAAGGTGTGCGGCGCCGTCGACTTCGCCACCAACCCCGCCGGCACCGTCACCGACGGCATCGGCGCGTGGATCGCGAAGTCGGCGGGCGAACTGGCGGCCAGCGCGGCGGATCTCGCCGCCAAGGCCGTCAACGAGACGACCGCCATCGACCTCAACGCCGGCTGGTTCCGGGACAGCTACGAGCTGCTGCTGCCCATCGGGCTCGCGCTGACCGTCGGCACGTTCTGCATCCAGCTCATGTTCGCCGCCTGGCGGCGGGACGAGCGCGCCTTGGCCCAAGCGGCGATCGGCACCATGACCGGCGTCCTGTTCAGCTTCTGCGCCATCGCCTTCACCACCGTCGCCATCACCGTGGTGGACGCCCTGTCCGACGGCCTGTTCCAGGCAGCGAACACCTCGGTCGACGACGCGATACGCCGCGTGGTGAAGGTCAACCAGTTGGGGGCAATGTACGGCCTGGGCTGGGGCGTCCCGGCCCTGGTCGCCGTGGGCTGCGCGATCGGCGCCTTCCTGTACTGGGGTGTCATGGTCGCCCGCAAGGTCGGTGTCCTGGTCATGGTCGCCCTCGCCGTGTTCGCCGGGGCCGGCGGTGGCTGGGAGGTCGCCAAGCGGTGGCGGCGCGGCTGGATCGAGGCCACCGCTACCCTGGTGGTCTCCAAGCTGTTGATGACCGTGGTCTTCCTGATCGGTGTCTCGGCCATGGGCAAGAGTGACGCCAGCGACGGTATGTCGGCCCTGTCCGACGCGATGGCCGGCATCGTCGTGATGGTCCTGGTACTCCTGTGCCCGTACGCAACGTACAAGTTCGTTCACTGGGCCAGCGACGGTGGCGGTCACGACGACCTGCACCGCACCGGCGTCGCCGGCATGGCAGTCGCCGCAGGGGCGGCGAAGACCGCGGGCAGCCTGGCGATGCAGGCCGGCAGCGGAACGCCCGCCCCGCAGGGTCCGAACCAGCTCCCCGGTGCGGGCACCGACGGTGTCGCCTCCGGCATCAACCCCTCCGGCGGCAGCCTCAGCAAGGAGGGCATCGACGCGGGTCCGCCCAAGCCGCAGACCCGCTTCCGCTACGGCGAAGACCCGAACGCCACCGGCGACAAGGGCCAGGCCCTTGTCCAGCGCCCCGGCATCCCGCCGCTCATCACGCGTCCCGGCGAGAACGAAGCGAAAGGGGCGGAGGCGACGACCGCCCAGGGCATCACCGGCGGCTCCGATCATCTCGCCGGTGCGTCGACGCCGGGCGGCAGCATGACCTCCGTGCCGCCTGCCAACCCCGCGCCCTCGGCCGCCGGTTCTCCGACGCCGACGAACTGGGCGTTCCCCACCCAGCCGCCGTCGGATTCCTGACGCACCACACCCGGGGGTGGGCTGTACTCCACGGCCCGCCCCCACCCGACCAGCAGAAGGGTTCTGCCATGCCTTCCAGAAGAGCGCCGCGCGCCCCGCCCTCCGCCCGCTCCAACCGTCTGGAACCACCATGTCCGGCAAGGACCAGCCCCCTACAGCCACCGTGAAGTTCCCCCACCGCAGCAGGCGCGGCATCCTGCTCGGCCTGACCGCCCCGCAACTGATCGCCGCCGGCCTCACCGGCCTTCTCCTGCTCGCGGTGGTCCTCGCCCGCGGCGTGGTCGGCGCTCTGCAGCTCATCCCGCTGTGGGCCGTCATCGCCCTCCTCGTCTTCGCCCGTCACCGTGGCCGTGCCCTGGCGGACTGGGCGCCGATCTTCACCCGGTATGTCCTGCGCCGGATTCGGGGCCAGCTCATCTGGCTCACCCGGCCCTCCCGCCGACCGACCCGCGAGGGTCTCCTCCACCTGCCCGGCACCGCCGCCAGTCTGCGCGTGGCCACCGCCCCCGACGGCCGGTACGGTGCGGTCCACGATCCCCACAGCGGCACCCTGACCGCCGTGGTCAAGGTCTCCTCCCGTGCCTACGCGCTGCTCGACCCGGGCACCCAGCAGGCCAACGTGGGCGGCTGGGGACGCGCGCTGGCCGCGCTCGCCCGCACCGGGCAGATCGCCCGCATCCAGGTCATCGAGCGCACCGTCCCGGACTCCGGCGACGCGCTTCGCCGCTACTGGGAAGAGCACGGCCAGCCGAATGCCCCCACGACCGGCGCGATCTACAGCGAGCTGATCCAGAGCGCGGGCCCGGCGGCGGCCCCGCACGAGGCGTACGTCGCGGTGTCGCTGGACACAAAGGCGGCGCGACGCCTGATCAACCAAGCCGGCTGCGGCCTGGCGGGCTCTTTCAACGTTCTGGCACAGCTGACCTCCACCTTCGACCAGGCTGCGCGGACCGCCGGGCTCAACCCCACCGGCTGGCTCACCGCCCGCGAGATCGCGGCCGTCGTACGCACCGCCTACGACCCTAAGGCCCTCGCGATGCTGGACCGTTGGTCACCCGCCGACCGTCCCGAGGCCGAGCCCGCCGCCGCCGGGCCGGTTGTGGTCGTCGAGAAAGCGGACCACATCGCGACCGACTCGGCTGTCCACGCCACGTACTGGGTGGAGAACTGGCCCAGGACCGAGACGTCGGCGGGCTTCCTGCACCAGCTCCTGTTCACCGGCGGGGTCCGGCGCACCCTGTCGCTGTCGTACGAACCGAAGGGACTGGACGCCGCCCTGCGCGATGTCCAGCGCAAGAAGGCCAGCGTGATCGCCGATGCCGCCGAGCGGGCCCGGCGCGGCCAGGTCGACTCCGAGGCGGACTCGATCGAGTACCAGGACATCAAGTCCCGTGAGCGCCAGCTCATCGCGGGCCACGCCGATGTCGCCCTGACAGGCCTGCTGACCGTCTCGGCCGACTCCGAGGACGAACTGCGCACCGCCTGCGCGGTCGTCGAGACCGCCGCCGTCGGCGCCCAGCTCGACCTCCGGCCGCTGACCTGGCAGCAGGCCGAAGCGTTCACCGCCGCCGCCATGCCGCTCGCGCTCGCCGCCTGACACCCACCCCCTTCGAAAGAGCACCCCCATGTCCCGCACCGCCAGCCCGACCGCGCAGGACTTCGTGCCCTTCGCCACCGCCGCGATCGACTTCCACCGCGCGCTCAACCTCCCCGGTGGCCCGCTCGTCACCACGCGCGCCGAGCTGGACGCCCTGCACGCCCACCTCATAGCACTGTGCGGGCTGCTCGATGCCCATGCCGCCCGCACCGGTCAGCTCGTCCCGGTAGAAGGCGACCAGCTCCGCACCGCGCGCACCCGAATCTGGCAGGCCGCCGACCACATCCACGCCGCCTACCACGCGGCGCCCCGGCCGGACTCCGGCGAGGTGCCCGAACCCGAGGTGTGCCAGGCCGGCCTGCCCGAAGGGGCGCCGGAGCTGACCATCTGCCAACGCCACCAGCGCACCGCACATCTGGTGCGCCGCCGCACGACACCAGCCGACCTGCACGCACCGTTCACCGGCCTCATCCGCCGCTGACCCACCCCGCCTGGAGGAACACTCATGCCCCGCACCCGCGCCAGCGCCTCCCCCCTGTTCGTCCCCCACAAGGCATCGCGAACCGAGCGGAGGGCCGCCCGAGCCGGTCTCGCCGAGGCCCGCCGCCAGGCCCGCCTCGCCGGTACACCGCCCAAGCACCGTGCCGAAGAGACCTTCGACCCGGAACTGCGGTCGGCCTACCCAGCGGCCGGCCGTCCCGGTCCGGCCTCGGCCCGGGGCGGCAAGCTCAGGCTGCCCGCCCACCGGATGACCACCGCCACAGCTTCGGGGGCCTATCCCTTCGTGGCCGAGGGCGGCCTGGGGGCGGAAGGCGTCTTCATCGGCCGTGATGTCCACGCGGAAGCCGCCTTCTGCTTCGACCCCTTCTCGCTGTACAGCAGTGGCCGGATCGAGGGCTTCACGAATCCCAACGCGGTCCTCGCCGGGATCATCGGCATGGGCAAGTCGGCGCTCGCAAAGTCCATCGCCACCCGGTCGATCGCCCACGGCTACCGGATCTACATCCCCTGCGACCCCAAGGGCGAGTGGACGTCCGTCGCGCAGGCCCTCGGCGGCTACAGCATCGCGCTGGGCCCTGGGCTGCCGGGCAGGCTGAACCCGCTGGACGCGCCGGCCCGGCCCGCCTCCGTCAGCCAGGACGACTGGACGACCGAGGTCCGAAAGCGCCGCCTGCTGCTCCTGGCCAGTCTGGCGCGCACCGTACTGAAGCGCGATCTCCTGCCGATGGAGCACACCGCCCTGGACCTGGCCCTCGATCTGGTCGTCGCCGAGGCAGCCGCCCGTGACACGGTGCCCCTGCTCGGCGAGATCGCGCAGGCCCTCGGCTCGCCCGAGCGCCTCGACCGGGCCCTCGGCCACCAGGCCGGGCACCTCGGGTCCGCCGCCCAGGACCTCGCGCACGCCCTGCGCCGCCTGGTACACGGCGACCTCAGCGGCATGTTCGACGCCCCGTCCACGGTGGCCTTCGACCCGACCACGCCGATGCTGTCCATCGACCTCTCCCGCCTCGGCGGCTCCGGCGACGACACCGCGCTGGTCCTCGCGATGACCTGCGCGAGCGCGTGGATGGAGTCCGCCCTCGCCGACCCCGACGGCGGCCGACGCTGGGTGATCTACGACGAAGCCTGGCGGCTGATGCGGCACGTCGGCCTGCTCGAACGCATGCAGTCACAGTGGAAGCTCAGCCGTGGCCTCGGCATCGCGAACCTCATGGTCATCCACCGGCTGTCAGACCTGCTCTCAGCGGGCGATGCCGGCTCGCGCGGCCGGGTACTGGCCGAGGGCCTCCTGGCCGACTGCTCCACCCGCATCATCTACCGCCAGGAGCCCGACCAGCTCGCCGCAGCCGCTTCCCTACTCGGCCTGACCGGCGTCGAGACCCAGGCGGTGTCCGCCCTGACCAAAGGCCGGGGCCTGTGGAAGGTCGCCGGCCGCTCCTTCATCACCCAGCACATCCTGCACCCGGCCGAACGCGAGCTGTTCGACACCGATGCCCGCATGTCGGCTTAGCTCAACCAGCCCTGTCTGTACTGGAGTTATCCCTTGCGTTCGACCATATCGCCAGCAGACCACCGAACACTCGGAAACGTCCGAACTCCGGCCGCACTCTCCCGCATCGGCAAACCGATCGCCGATTGCAACGACCGTCTCGCTGCCGCCCGTCCCGAAGAGTTCAATGAGCTGTTCTCCACGGCCCTCACGGGCGACTTCGGCCTGGTGGCCCAACTGCACCAAGCGCTCGAAACCGCCTCCGAGTGGTGCCGCACCCACGGTGCCCGGGGCAGCGCCGCCGAGCTGGACGTCCTCGCCGAGCGCCTGGCCGATCTCGGCGAAGAGCTGCACCTCGTGGGCGAGGGCATCAGCCACGAGATCCGCTCGCTTCGAGCAGCAGCGGCAGCCCGTACCTCTCCGGCTGTCTCGGCACGAGAGGTCTCCACCGGTCCACCGACCGAGTCCGCTCGTCCGCAGCCGGCCCCCGTTCGCCCGCTGTCAAGCTCACGGTGAAGACCAGCACAGGAACAAGGTGCAATCATGTCTAGTTCTTCCTCTTCTCCCGCGTCGGCCGAGAACCCGCCGCCGGCTACCACCGGTCGCCCAGAGTGGCGGCAGCACCTCCCGGCACTGGCCTCCGCAGCCGCCGGCATCAACCGGGCTTCCGACGCCTGGGATGCGGTCTCGGACTCCTTCTGCGATCAGGACGGCTGGCCCCTCGACGAGGACGCCTACGCGGACGGCCAGGTGCAGCGCGACGCCGAGGCGTGGAAACACGTCGAGGTCTTCCTGGACCACGGCCCCGAGGTACTGGCCGCAGTCCGCGCCGCCGCCAACAGTTCCGACCACGTCGAGGGGCCGATCAGCGACGACCTCCGGCGGCTGCGCGGGATCGACACCATCCTCGAACGAGCAGGTCAGCTCCGCCACGAGTGGGACCAGGTCATGAACCTCATGGACGCCTCGCTCCCGGGCTCACGCAAGCTTTATCAGGAGCGTGCGGAGGAGCACCGCAACACCGAGGGCTGGCACTACGCGCACGAGCTGTCCTACCAGGGACCAGCGCTCGTCCGGGCCGCCGAGTACCTGGCCGACCGGGCGGACGCCGAACAACCCTCGCAGACCGAACGCGCCCGCGTGGCCCTCACCCGGTCCGCTCCCGACGCCCGCGGTGTCCCGCCCGCTTCGCCTCCCGTGCCCCCGACGTCGAATCCGCCGGCCCCCGGTCGTTGCCGCTGACGCTCCCAGCACAGTCGCGGCAGCACCGCACCGACCGATCGCCGGATCCTCATGGATCACCGCTCCCCATCCAGCCCCACGCGCCTGCGGCTCACGCCGCCGGCCCGGGGCATCCGGCTACAGAGAACACCCATGCACCCCGAAAACACCCTCGTCACCTTCGAGCAGGAGGGATCGCGCGTCCTCGCGTGGATCAGCGCGTCGTACTTCCCGCCCGTGAGCCGCGCTTCCGAACAAAGGCACCGGTACGGCCACCTCACTGCTCCCCTCCGGCAGCGCGGCCTGGAGTGCACCGTCGAGTACGGCCTCAGCGACTACATCGTCCACGCCGAGCTTCCCGACGGCAGTTCGCTGATCATCTCGCCCCCGCAGGAACCGCCCTCCGAGCACCCCGAGTCACCCGAGAGCTGGACGGTGACCCGCCACCGGTCCGCCGAGCCCGCGATGTACGAGGTGATCTACGACTCGGACCCCGACGGCCCCCACGCCCAGCACGGCGGCAGTGTCCCGCATCTGCTCGCAGCCGTCGACGCACGCCTGGACCGACTTGGCGTGCCTCGGCGAGGCGAGCAGAAACGATCCCCCGAGGAACACGCCGCCGGCGCGGTGCTCCACCGCGCCGGCTTCGTTCCCGCCGTGGCGTTCGGCGGAAAGCACCACTACCGCCTTCCCTCAGCCATGACCGACCCGGCCAAGCAGCGGCTGGCAGTGACCCGGGCCTTCGACATGCTGCAGGCCGAGGGCTTCCACCTCGCCGGCGACCCTGCCCTCTTGGACCCCAGCCTCCCTCTTACCCGGGGCCACGAGATGAGTCTCGGCGACCGTCTCGGGCACCTGGCCCAGTCCGTCCAGGCGGCGACGCACCCGAGCGAAGCCGTCGCCTCGCTGAGCGAACTGACCGCTCCCGGCGACGGCGTCCTCCAGCGGATCGTCGAGATCCTCGACACGACGGCCGACTTGTGGGAGGGCCTCGGCGACACATCCGATCACCGCTACGCGACCCGCCTACGCCTCATCGCCGAAGACCTGGATTCCTACGCCGTCGAGCTTCGAGCGATACGCAACGACCTGGCCGACCGCCACACAGCCCACCCAAAGCAGGCTGCGGCACAGGCGAGCCGGACCGGCCCGTCGTCCTCTGCCTCACCGCGGGTGAGCGCCGCTCTCGCACCTTCACCGTCACTCGGACAGCGCACGGTCCCGATCCGCCCGCCGACGGAACCGTCCGCGCGCACCGCGCTGCCGTCCACACGCCCCGAGTCCGCCCGCGGTCGCTGACCACCCACCGCTTTGGAGACCTTCGTGTACCGCACCGGCAGAAGCGAATCGGCCCTCGACCACCACTGCGACCGAGCCGACGCCGGATGGATCCGCCATGCCCAGTCACTACGACGTGTTGCCCGATCTTGCCTTCGGCCACCACCCCGTCCACGGCATCGTCGCCGCGAACCCGCAGAACCGCGCAGCCAGTACGTGGATGTTGGAGCGGTTCGACTTCCACCCTGTTCCGAACCAGCCGACGCTGTACGCACTGGCCGATCAGGAACGTGACGGACGGGGCCGTACGGCCCAAGCAGTCGCGCTGCTGCGCAAGTCCGGCTATCAGGTCGACGTGGACGCCGCGTTCGAGCCCGCGCCTGCATCCGATGCGGTGCCCGCCCGCGACCGGGTCCCGCTCGGTGAACCCGATGTCGCCTTCGCCGAGCATCCCCGGCTCGGCGTTGTCGCGGCCATTGACGACCGGACCTCCGGGCTCACCGGACTCGCCCTGGTGGAAAACGGCTGGCGGCACAACCCGAACCTGGACATCTACACCTTGCCCGCCACCACCGGCCGGGACGAGGCACTGGGAAAGGTCGCCGACGCCACGCTGTCGCTGCACCGGTCCGGCATGCGGGTCGCGGTGCAACCCCGCCTCGCCCAGGACGTAGCAGCGCGCCCCCGTCCTGCCGTCACGACGGCCACGTCCCGTGAGCGCAGCCAGGGCACATCCCGCGCATCTCCGGTCAGCGCTGCCGCGCTCGCCACCAGTCCGGCCCGTGCCGGCCTCCCGGGCAAGGCACCGGTCCCCACGCCCGTCGCCCCCGCTGCGGCGGCCCAGCCGGTCGACCCCCGCGTCGCGTTCTCCCGCCCCCGTTGATCCAACACCCATAAGGAGCGAGTTCCATGGCCGTTACGTAAGGCACGGACGTGACACCCCGCATCTCCCAGCGACGACGGGTGCGGGGTGTCAGCCATGCCCGGAACTCCCTGAACAGCAGCGGTCTGCGAGCACGCGGTGGACACGACCACCAGAGGGCGGCGCAAGACGCTCGGGGTCTTCGTGCCCGTGTGGCGCCCGAGCCTCTGCCGCAACCTCGACTGGCCCGAATACCTGGAGAGGCCCGACCAGAACGCCACTCAAGATCATTGACTACTTCGGTCGCGCGTGTCGGCTGCCACCGCTGGCCTTGGGAACCTCAGACGGTGAGGGCCTGGCGAAGCGTTTCACGGCAGTCGATGACGGCGTCGACGCCGACAATGCTCAGGGTGCGCATCACGGACTCGCGGACAGCGGCCAGGCGGAGCCAGCCGCCGGCCTCGCTGAGGGTTCGGTGGGCGGCGATGAAGATGTTGATGCCGCTGGAGTCCATGAAGGTGACCTGGTGCAGGTCGACGACGATGCGGGGGCGAAGGACGCCGGAGGCGTCCAGGGCGTGGCGGAGCGTGTCGCCGGTGTGGTGGTCGATCTCTCCGGCCAGGGTCACGACGCGGATGCCGTCGGTTTCGGTGCATACGGCCGACAGCTGGCCGGGCTGCTCAGCGCGCTCGGTGTCCGTCATCTCTTCCTCAGCCATGCCCGTGATCCTGGCACACTCAGTTCTTCGACGCGCAGTGCCGCCCGTCGGCATGGTACCGGCGACGTCTTTGAGTGGCCGAGGCAACGGATGTACGCATGCATGATCCGCGCGTGCGCGGGCACACGTGGGAAGTTGTGGACAGGGAATGAAGGCGGCCGTGGTGGAACCAGTCCCGAAACGGGAAGACAGCCCGATGCCTGGCGGCCGGCTCATACAGACCACTGTGGCCTTGGAAGGGGACGGCGCGTGCATCGCCCAGGCCCGCCACTTGGCCGCGGACTTCCTCACCCGGGTGCAGGCCGAGCACGGCGTGCCGGTTTCGCAGCGCGCCATGGACCTGACACAGCTGGTCGTCAGCGAGCTGGTCACCAACGCCCGCAAGTACGCGCCCGGACCGGTGCTGATGGATCTCCGCATCGTGGGCGAGACGGTCGAGGTCGTGGTGTGGGACTCCGATCCAGTGCTGCCGGTGGCCCGGGCCGCGGACGCCGGCCGGGTCGGGCAGCACGGCCTGGAAATCGTGATGGCCGTCGCCCAGTGCTTCGAAGCGCAGCGCGAGCCGGTCGGTAAACGCATCACCGCCGGCATTGTTCTCGCGGACGTCGCCGGCCGCGCGGGCGCCTGACGCCGGCCCCCGTAGGAGACGCGGCGGCCTGCTGTCAGCGGCCGGAGCGTGAGCCGGTGGCGTGGCGGGCGAGGGCCGCGTGCAGCTCCCCGACAAGGACGTCGGGCAGTGCCGCGCCCTGCGCGTGCTTGAGCAGGTACTCCGCGACGGCGGACAGTTTGATGTTGGTGTGCTGGGAAACCTCCCGCAGCACCGTGAACCCGTCGGCAGGGCTGACCTGACCCAGCACGGTCAGGACGCCGATGGCCTGGTCGACGACAGCGTGCGAGGCGAGCGCCTGCCTGAGCTGCCTGTTCTCCGTCTGCACACGCTTCAGCTCCGCCGCCAGCGCCGCAACCGGTGCTGGCGCGGAGGACGGACGGGGATGCGTGGATGAGGCCATGGCAATCACCGAGGAAGACAGCGGACAGGAGCACCCTCACACACCTGCCCCGGCTACTTGCCAGCATCCATCACATTCCAGCACGCCACCACGCGAAGGTCGCCGGGTTCGGTTCTGGAGACAGCCCGGCGGCTCGCTTCCCAGCCGCACCGGGTCAGGCCACGACATTGCTTAGCTGAGACATCACACCTTGGGCATCGGGTGCCGGTTCTGCGGAGGCAGGTGGGCGGCACTCCCCCATCGGAGTATTCCCAGTCCTGGCGAAACGGTGCACTACTAGCAGTCTTCGGCCGGGCCAAATCGCGGATTCGACGCATCCTCCTTCCCTGACGGTTCGTCCCCAGCGCTCAGGAGGCTCACGTGCCTGCTCCTTCGATCACCATCACCTCCGAGTTCAGCGGCAGCGTCGTGGCAAAGGGTGCCACCGACGAGCTATCCGCCTCGCTCCTGAAGCACGCCGGCTTTCAGCAGATCGACGACTGGTACGGCCGACGCCATCGCCTTCCCACCACCACCCCAATCGCCGACAAGGTCGCCATCGCCACCCACGCAGCCGAGATGCTCCGCGCCGCCCGCTACAGCGTCGACCTCCCTCCCTCCTTCGACACGGCCCGGATGAGCACTCCGGCATACTCCCTCGGCCCCTACACCGCCGGAGCGGAACTCCTCCGGATCACGGACCGGATCAGGTCGGCCGAGAACGGTGCCGACCTCCAGCAAGCGGTCGACCACCTCCTTCACCCCGAGCACGGCGCTCTGGAGCGTCTGCGGGAAGCGCTGGAGGTAGCGGGCGAGCAGATCAACGACCTCGATGGCGAGGCATACGCGCTCGCCGACCGGTTCGGCTCCGCCTCGGAGTTCGTCAGCTCGGCGCAGTCGGAACTCATCCACTCCGAGGACGAGCTGCGCCGTGTCTGCAGCGCGCAGCCTCAGACCGAGAGGCGAACGCACCCCCCGAAGCTGCCCGAACACCGGACTGCTCTGGCCACATCGCCCGCAGCGGCGAAGGCCAAGGTCTCCCCGGCCCTCGGCGGCGAAGCGACACATCACAGCGCGGCCGCACGCCCTCCGCACGCCCCTGGTCCGCGGAGGTGATCCGACACGCACCCGGCTTGGTCGCCCACGACAACCACCAGGGAGCACTCGTGCCCGACTTCTATCCGAGCATCGGCGACGCCGTAGGCGCCGCGATGCAGCACAACATCCGGCTCGCCCACGGCCCCGACAGGCCACTGCAGGTCCGTCACCTGCCCAGCGCTTCCGCCGACCCGTACTCCATTCCTGGGATGATCGCCCGTCTCACCGAGGACGCGACGCCCGACGAGGTCGCGGGGATCATCGAGGAGGTCAACGGTGCGCTGGGCGGGTCTCTGCCTAAGCTGACCGAACTCGTCGCCGCCGCAGCCGAGTGGACCCGCGTCCGTCTGGCGTTCGACGATCCGCACCACCACCCCGCCTTCGAGACCTGGACGCGGCTGGCCGCCGCCCACGCGATGCTCCAAGACGTCCAGGAACAACTGGAGGTCGCCGAGGACGGGATTGCCGCGTGCCCTGCCGAGCGGACCGACCCCCGGCACCACGAGAGGGTCAACGTCCTGCGGACCCGGGAACTGCTCGACGACGTCCTCGGCGCGGATGCGGTTCCCGGACCGGCTTCCGCCCGGGATCCGGAAGCGGACCGGCAGCGTGCCGCCCGTACCTCCTCGCCGCAGGTCGGCCCCCGACGGCCGTCGTCGCCGACCAGCCCCCCGGCCGCCGCGCCGCCCCCGTCGGCGGCACGACCCGTCACCCGCCGACGCTGAACCGTTTCGCTCGATCCCCAAGGAGGAGTGAGCCCGTGAGCTGCACGAGAGCCGAGCGTGCCCCGCCCCCGCCCACTCGCACACCCAAGGAACCGCCGTGCCCTCCCCGCGCACCAGCGCGCCGTCGACCACCACCGGGTCGGACGCGCTTCTCTACCTCCTGTTCGGCGTCCTCGGCGCTGCCATGGCCTTCGGCTCGCTCGCCTGGCTGACCGGCAACCTCACCAACGCCGCCGTCGGCAGCGGATCGTGGTCCCCGTTCCGCGCCACCGACGGCCTGCTGCACCCCGAGGTGCTGTGGCCGGCTCTGAGCCCCGCCGCGCTGCTGGTCGGCGCCCGCGTCGTCCCCGGCCTACTCACCCTGGCCCTGATCACCGCTGGCGTGGTGCTGTGGACGCGCCAGCGCTCCGGCTCCAAGTCCGGTCTCGCCCGGCGGGCCGACCTCGCACCGCTGCTGGACAAGGAGATCACCGCGAAGGCGAAGAGCCTGCGCCCGTCCCTGGGCGACCTGGAGTGCAAAAGAGGTCGCTCCCGCTGACCGCGGCATTCTGCTCGGCACTCTCGACCCCGGTCGTGCCGAGGTCCGCGCTTCCTGGGAGGACGTGATCGTTGCGATCATGGCCCCGCGAAGCGGGAAAACCTCCGGCCTGGCGATCCCCGCGATCCTCTCGGCTCCCGGCCCGGTCCTGCTCACCAGTAACAAGGCCGCGAACGACGCCTTCACCGCCACGGTGGACGCCCGCGCCAAGGTCGGCACGATCTGGACGCTCGACCCCCAGCAGATCGCCCACCATCCGCGCGAGATGTGGTGGGACATCCTGGCCGACGCCCGTGATCTGGCCGGGGCGAAGCGGCTCGCCGGGCACTTCGTAGCCGCGAGCGTGGACGAGTCGAGCGGCTCCGACTTCTGGTCCACCGCCGCGAGCAACACCCTCGGCGCGCTGTTCCTGGCCGCCGCGAGCCACCACCGGCCGATCACCGATGTTTTGGCCTGGCTCGCCATGCCGGCCGACCGGACCCCGGTGGACCTGCTCACCGATGCCGGCCACGACGCGGTCGCCGCCCAGCTCCAAGGCACCGTGTCGGGCGCGACCGAGACGCGCGACGGCATCTACGAGACGGCGCGGCAGTACGCGAGCTGCCTGCTCGACCCGGACGTCGCGGCCTGGGTCACGCCGAACGAGGATCTGCCCCAGTTCAAGCCCTTCTCCTTCGCCACCTCCCGCGACACCCTGTACCTGCTCAGCAAGGACGGTGGCGGCAGCGCGAGCGCGATCATCGCGGCGGCGGCCGACGCCGTGATGCGCGCGGCCGTGGTCGTCGCCGAGCGCTCCGGCGGGCGGCTCGACCCGCCCGCGCTGTGCGTCCTGGACGAGGCCGCCAACGTGTGCCGCATCTCGGATCTCCCTGACCTGTACAGCCACCTGGGCAGCCGGGGCGTCATCCCCATGACGATCCTGCAGTCCTACCGGCAAGGCCAGCGGTGCTGGGGCGAGGCCGGCATGGACGCCCTGTACTCCGCCGCCACCATCAAGATCATCGGATCGGGCATCGACGACGCCGACTTCGCCGACCGTCTCAGCAGGCAGGTCGGTGACCACGACGTCCAGACCGCCTCGGTGTCGACGAGCGAGGGTGGCAAGTCCACCTCAGTGAGCATGCGCACCGAGCGGATCCTGCCGCCCGACGCTATCCGCGCCCTGCCCAAGGGCAAGGTGCTGCTGCTGGCCACCGGCATACGGGTCGCCATGCTCAACCTCAAGCCCTGGTACAAGGAGCCCTCCGCCAAGGTGGTCGGGCCTGCCTCCGCCCGCGCCACGAAGGCGATCACCGAGCGGGCCCTCGCGAAGACCATCGGCCACGACGAGTCCGGGCTTTCGGCATGAGCGCGCCCACACCGCGTTCGGGGCGGCTGCCGTGCTCGTCGATCGTTTTGCGCGAAGGCCGGTGGTGGCTGGTCAGCGGGGCCGGCTCGATTCCCACCTCCGATCCCGCGTTCACCGCCGCACTGGACGACTTCGCCCAGGCGATAGCCGCTGCCAACCGGGCGGTCGCAGGCCTGCGTACTCAGCAGTGCGAGTCCTCCACGTCCGACGACGCCGGAGGCCGGCTATGAACCCGCTGCTGAGTGCCGAACAGGCGGTCCTCGGCTCCGTGCTCCTTGACCCGTACCAGCTCTCACACCTGGACTGGCTCTCCCCGGATCACTTCTACCGACCGGTCCACCAAGCGCTGTTCGCCGCGCTCCGCACACTTCGGAGCGACGGCCACCCCGCCGTCGAGTCCAACGGGCCGGTGCCGCTGTCGTGGGTGACCGACGCGGTCGACAAGGCCAGCCGTCACGTCCGGGGGCTGACCGCGTCATACGCCCACACCCTGGTCCAGGCATGTCCGCACCCCGAACATGCCCCGGTGTACGGCCGCATGGTGCTGGAGGGAGCGATCCACCGCACCGTCACCCAGCACGCCATCCGCCTCCACCAGGTGGCTCGGGCCGACGCGTTGCAGGGTGAGGTCTCCGGAGCACTGCGCTCGGCGGACGTCCTGTCCGGAGTACTCACCGATCTCGCGCGGCGTTGGGGAACCGAGCCGCGTCCGGTCGCTCCCGCCACCCCGCCGGCCACCGCCTCGGCCGCCCCGCCGCCGATCCGGGCCGAACAGGTCGCCGAGGACGAGCGGTTCCTCCTGGCCGTCCTCGTCGAGCAGCCGATGGCCATGGAGAAGGTGGTGGCCTGGCTGCGGCCGGGGGACTTCGCCGACCCGGCACACGGGCAGCTCTACCGGTGCCTCGGCGCGTTGCACCACCGGGGCGAACCCATAGACCGGATCACCCTGCTCTGGGAAGCGCAGCGGCGCGGCCTGTTGGCCGACGGCACTCTGTCGGGCGAGCAGTTGACCGCCGTCTGCGACGGCGTGGGTGCCGGCAGCGCCGAATGGCTCGGGGAACGGGTGATGCGCTCCTCCCTCACGCGCACCGCAGCCGCCTCCGCGCGTGCCGTCCGGGCTCTGGCCGAGGACGAAGCCCTCGTCCCCGGTCGGCTGATCAACCATGCCCTGCACGCGCTCGGTCCACTCGACGAGGTGCGCGCCCGCTGGGAGACCGCGAACGGCAACCCGGCCCCGGAAACGCCGGCCTCCGCGCCCGTGCCGGACGGGCCACCTCCGGCCCGGGTGCACGCCGCCCTCACCCGCAGCACGCCGCGCCCAACCCCACCGCCCTCGGCCCGGCCTGGCTCTGTGCCCACCCCGGCCGCTGCACGGCCGCCCTCACGCGGCCACAGCTGAAGCCCTCTCTCTTGGACATCACCATGAACAGCACCCCCAGCTCTGACATCCGTGCCATGCGTACCACGGCCTCAGCCTTCGACGGCCAGCGTGGCAAGCTCCCGGTTCCCGGGAGCCGCCACCGCTCGCCCGACGTGGGCGCCGTCACTAAGCAGATCTCCGAACTCGGCGAGCTGATCACCGATCTGGGCAACGAGGCCCTCTTCCGTGCCGCAGCCCAGGAGCACGAGTTCCACACCGCCCGGATCATCACCGGCTTCGCTGCTGCTGTGCGCCCCGCCGGCGAGGCGGCCTCCGCCCTCGGGGCGGTCGCCCACCAGCTCTCCTTCCTTGACCAGATCGACCATCTCCGCGACCAGCCCGATGCCCAGGATGCCCGGGAGGCCGCGGTGCGGGTAATGGACGATGCGCTCGGCACGGCGGATACGGCACTGCGCGAAGCAACCACCTCCCTTCACGCCGCGTCGGAGACCGTGTCGCCTCCGTCTGTTCGGCTCCGTGCCGCCCGCAGCCGGTCCACGAACGCAGCTCCCCCTCTGGTCCCGCCTCCGCCTACCGCCCAGGCAGACACAACTCCTGCGGGCCTGATCGTTCGGAGCCGGTGACAAGCAGACCACCATCGCGCGCCCTCCGCTGATCGGCTCGCTGTGCTCGGGTTACGGCGGGCTGGACCTCGGTGTGCAGTCCGCCCTCGGCGGGACGCCGGCCTGGCACGCCGAGGTCAATCCGGACGCCTCGCGCATCCTGGCCCGGCACTGGCCCGGGGTGCCCAACCTGGGTGACATCACGGCCGTCGGCTGGTCCACCGTCCCCCGGGTGTGCGTCCTGACGGCGGGCTTCCCCTGTCAAAGACGTCTCGGTCGCCGGCCGCCGGGCCGGACTCAACGCCCACACCCGCTCCGGGCTGTGGCTGCACGTCGCCCGTGCGGTCAAGGCCCTCCGACCCTGCTTGGTAGTGATCGAAAATGTCCGCGGCCTCCTCACCTCCCCCGCCGGTTCCCCTGGCGACGTGGAACTCTGCCCGTGGTGTCTGAGAGACACCGCAGGCCAGCCTCCTCTGCGGGCACTCGATGCCGTACTCGGATCCCTGGCCGACCTCGGGTACGACGCGAAGTGGCTCGTGCTTCGGGCCTCCGACATCGGGGCACCGCACCGCCGCGAGCGGACCTTCCTCACCGCCTGGCCCGCCGAACACCCTGCTCAAGACCCCGACCAGCAACATCGGCAAGAACGGCGGCTCACAGCACCCTGCCAAGCGGAAGGGCGGGGGCCACGGCCCGAACCTGGCCGACGAGGTCGAGTGGCTGCTGTTGCCGACCCCGAAGGCGTCGGACGGAATCAAGGGGTCGCCCAACCAGCGGCACGGCAACGGGGACATGACCCTGCCGAGCGCGGCGGCCTCGCTGCTGCCCACGCCGAGGGCCAGCGACACGGGCACACCGGGCCGTCGCCCCGGGAAGGGCTGGCGTCCCCCCTTGTCGGCAGTGATCCTGCCGCTCTGGGCGGAGGAGGCGCCGGAGGCCGAGGAGCGGACCGGCGATGGGGAGCGTACGCAGCCGCCATCACCCGATGGGAGAGCCTCACCCGTCCCGCGCCCGAACCCACCGACGCGGCCGGCCGGCTCCGTGCCGACTTCGTGGAGTGGATGCAGGGTCTCGACGCCGGCTGGGTCACCGCCACCCCGGGGATCGGACGCCCGGCGCAGCTCACCGCGCTCGGCAACGGCGTCGTCCCGCAACAGGCGGCTCGGGCTCTGCAGTTGTTGGCACCGTCCTTCCCGCGCTGCCCCCGCTGTACGGCCGTGTAGCGCCCCACTACCGGGTTTTTCCGGCCGGTCCAAACCGCGGTTTCTCCGGATCCTCTCGGGCATGTCGCCGTCTCACAGATGGAGCACGCGCCCATGTCCGACACCAGCCCGACCACCCCCGCCCCCGAGCCATTCCGCGTTTCCGACGGGGACCTCGACGACCTCGCCAGCGCCCTTGCCAAGACCATGGCCGAGGTCAGGCAGCACGGCGTCATCCTCGACCGCCTCGGCTCCGAGCCCGATCCCGTACCCGCTGCCGGCCAGCAGGCGGACGGCGCTCCGGCAGCCGGGGCGGCCGACTCCGCGCAGGCCGACGGCCCCTCCTCGGTGTTCATCCTCGCCTTGGGCGGGGAGGCATACGCCGTCGAACTCGCCGCGCTCAGCGACTGGGTGAACTACCTCTTCCTCCCCGTGTACGGCCGGGAGATCAGCACGACGCGTCCGTGGTGCGCGCAGTGGTACGAACACCCGGAGGCCGTCGCCCGACTCCACGCGCTCTGGCTCGCGTGGCAGCAGTTCACCGATACGGAGGCCGGCCTGTCCGGTCCTTCGATTTGGCACCGCGACCACCTGGACCAAACGCTGGTGCACCTGCGCGCCCCTGACGGGCCCTTCGCGGCATGTACGACGAGCGCCAACCGCCCCAACCACCGCGTGCTGGCTGCCCCGGCGCCCGAACAGTCAGGGGTGGCGGCGTGAACGACGCCTTCGACCTCGCCCTAGCTGGCCTCGCACCCGCCGATGCCGCCTCCGAGGAGGCGGTGGAGAAGTTCTGGTCCGGTGATCTGACGGCCCTGTCCCAGTACCCCACCACGCCCCACGGCTCCCACAGCTTCGTCCTCGCCCGCGACCGGTCGGTCACGTGGGGGATACCCGGCGCGCCGCAGGTGATGGGGATTGCGGTCGTGCGGGATCTCAGCCAGCGTACGTTCACCCTGGAGACGAGCTACCACGCCAGCGTGCCCTTCGCCCAGAACTGGCTGGTCGAACGAGGCTGCCCGCCCAAGCAGATCCCTCTGGTCCGCGACGACTACGCGAAGCCCGCCGACGACCTCACTCTCCAGGTCGAGCAGCAGATTCGGCAGTCGGGCACTCGTTACGAGGTCCTCGACACTCACACCTCGGTCTCCGACCCGTGCGAGACGTGGACGCTGGCCCGTGACTCCCATGCCGATCAGGCTCCGGTTCGCGTCTTCCACGAAGAGTGGGATCACGACGCCAGCACGTACACGATGCGCGAGGGAGCCTTCGCCGACGTGGGTGCCGCCCGCTCCTGGCTGGACGACCACAGCGAGCCGCTGCCGGAACCACCGGAGTACAGCGATCACAACGGAGCCGTCGTCCGGGCCCGCATCGCCCGCATCGCTCTCGCCCGGTCGGCCGGTGCTCCCGCGCAGCCGAAAGCCGGCCTCGACGCTCCCCACACGCCCACGGCGGGACAAGTCCAGCGTCCGGTGCAGGGGAGGCTGTTGTGAGCCGCGCCCGCTTCGCGTTCGCCGCGCACCCCGACGCCATCGCCGACCTGCGTCAGCTTCCCGATGAGATCCGCGACCTGGCGCTGCTGGAACTGCAGAACCTGGTCCACGGGAGTAACGACTGCCTGCCGTTGACGGGCCGCCTCGCCGGGTTCCACAAGGTCTACGTCGACCCCTCCGTCTCCTACCGGATGGTCATCCAGTTCCGTCCGGCCCCACCGACCTCGACCCACAGGCGCGAGATCTACCTCGTCGCGGCCGGGAGCCGGAAGGACTACTCGGTCTACCGCTCAGCCCACCTGCGCACCGACCCCCGGCACGACGTCGAGAACGACTCTGCCACGCAGGCCCGCGTGCAAGCCGCCCGGTCCCGGTCGCCGCTCGTCACCGATCGGCCGACGGCGAGCCCGGCAGCTCCTCCAGCAGCAGCCCCGCCCCCGGTCGCCGCCCCCCGAAAGGTTTCCCAGCGTTGACCGCCAACCGCGCTCCCCTGCCCCGTACCGAACTGGCGGACCTTCTCACCGACGCCGCGCAGAGCGTCTCCGGCATCCTCACCGCCGAGTACCCGACGGCCCCCGGCCGCTCCTACCTGCACCCAGTACTGGGCGCGCTGTCCGCCGGGCCCCAAGTGGTCGGCGAGCTGAACGACCGTCTCGAAGAGTTCGTGGCCGCCGAGCCCTGCCCCGCCACCCCGGTGGGCCTGTTCGCCCTGGCCTCCTACGCCTCCGCGCTGGGGTGGCTCACCGAGTCCTTCGCCGAGCTGACTGCGTCGGTCGACCAGATCTGCACCCGCGTGGGCATCCCCACCGAGCCGCGCAACCCGGTCGTCACCGCGCACGACGGCGCCGAGCGGGACGGCGAGTTTGACTTCGCGTTCAGCGCACTGGAGTTGGCGGGGATCCGCGCCGCGGCCGAAACCGCCGGCCTGGCCCCGGACGACTACGTCGAGGTCCTCTCCGAGTCGCTGCTCGCCGCCGCCCGGATCACCGACGCCTGCATGGAGATCTCCAGTGGCCTGGCCGAGGACGCCGCGTACGTCCTCGACGAGGCAACCGACCACGTCTGGATCGGCGACGGCCCGGACAGCCTGCCCACCCTGGTCCGCTCCCTGCTCGCCCGGATGGACGCGGCACAGTGAACCCGTGCGACGTGAACACGCGCCCCGGTGCACACCTCGTTGCCGCGATGCTCGGCATCTCCGAGAACAGCACGCTCAACATCACGTATCGACCCGACGAGCCGCTGTACAGCGCCGCGACGCGGGTGATCGGGGCCGTATACGAGCTTGACGTAATACACGGCCGGGTGACGGACGCGGTCAAGAACCCTCTCCGGCTACTCGAATCCACCGGTCGCGGTGAACTCGGCGGCGCGCGGGTGTCATACGCGCTGCTGAGGACCGCGGTCCCGAGGCTCGGAGACCTTCTTGCTCAGCAGGACCGGTTACGGCCAGCTCGTCGAGCCCGCAACCGCCTATCAGCATCTTCCACGCGAACCGGATTCGGCGCATCGCTCGGCGAAGAAGGCCCCGAGGCTGAGCCAGAAGCAGACTACTGACCGGGATGATGACTGGGCCGTCGCACGGTGGAGACCCGGCTCGTGGCCCTCGAAGCCGTCGAGGCCGGCGGCCTCCGGATCGGCCTGACCGGCATCGGCGACGACCCCCCTCTCGAATGAAACGGACCGGCGTCCCCGGCAGCTGGTCGAGACCGTCCAGCGGCTGATCGCCGACGGACTCGTCAGCCAGGACGCCAGCGAGAACCTGTACCGGCCCGGCCAGCTCCTCGCGCTCACACCGCAGGGTGAAGCCGCCCTTCGCAATGCGCGCGCGACGACAACACGTGTGACCGCCGCCCTCGGCCGCAGCACCACCCCGGCCAACTCCCGTGCCCCACCGACTCAGCCGCCGTGCCCATCGTCAGGACGTCCCCTATGTCCTCCCGCTCCCGCTGACCCACCCCGACAGGACGCCACCATGCCCGCCCCTGCACAGCCCCCCACCTTCCCCATCGCTACGATCGACGCTCAGCGCGTTGAGGACGCGCTCACCCGGATCGGTCCGAAGTGGACCACTTGGTCGGCGATGACCCTGGCCCAGGAGGGCCGCCCCATGCGCGTGCGTGACGTCGCCGCCCGGCTCCCCTTCGTCAGCGAGCAGTTCGTCGGCAAGCGGCTGGCACAGATGCACGCTGACGGGCTGGTCACCCGGACTGACGACCGTCGCGGGGCGCCGTACCGGCTCAGCGCGCTCGGCCAGTCGCTGGCCCCAGTGCACCGCACCGTGTCGGACTGGTCCCGTGTCTACCTGTCGCAGGGCACCATGGCCGAAGCCGAACGCGTCGAGGACGCCCTGCGCCGGCTCCATCTTCGGCACTCGACCGTCATGATCCAGGTCTTCGACGCGGGCGGCCCGATGCGGTTCGTCCACATCACCGAGAAGCTCGGCCTGGACAACGGCAACACCCGGCAGCGACTCCTCCGCCTTCAGGCCGACGGCCTGGTCGCCCGCACCGGCCCGCGCCACGGCGACCCCTACGTCCTGACCGATGCCGGTCAGGCGCTGGGCGCCGTCTATGCGAGCGTCGAGCACTGGAGCAGCCCCCTTCCAGAGCGCAGGACCTCGTCGGTTCCGCGCCCCGTCGCGGTGGCCGCTCGCACGCACACCGGCGTCCCGCTGTCGGTAGACGATGCCCGGACCGCGGCGGCCATGCGCCGCAGCGCTGCCGCGTCGAACGCCCGGTTCAGCCATGCTCCGCAGCCGCAACCGCGGGTGCCGGCGGCCGTGACCGCCCAGTCGGCCCCGGGCCGGGCCCGGTGATCCGGGTGGTGCTGAGAACCAGAGCCGTTCCGCCCCCGCTGCGGCGTCCGCGTGCGCTCCGGCCGTTCGTTTCGCCGCGCACGCGGACGCGTTCCCTTCCTACGCGTTCGGAGCTTCGACCATGCACGCCCCCGATGCCCCGCCCCTTTACCAGGAAGTCCTGGTCAGTCCCATGTACCTGGCCGGTACCGGCGGGACCGGAGAAGCCGGCTTCGCCCCGGTTGCGCACTGGCCGCACCACCACCTCGACGAAGGCCCCTGCCAGCTCGTCGTCACCTCGCCCGACCACCGGATTCGGATCGGCTGGTTCGGCGATGACTTCGAGCTGTGGAAGATCACCGCAGCCGAGGAGTCCGTTGCCGCGCCCCGCTGGACGGCCACCTTCAACCAAGTCACTCCACCCGAGATCGTCGCCGGCCTCACCACCGCTCTGGCCCGTGACTACGCCGAGTCCGACGCCTACGACGCCAATGCGCGCTTCTTGGCCAGGCCGTCCTACCGCTGGGCCGACGCCGTCCGGCCGCTGACCGACGCCGGTTGGACACGAGACGGCGGCGCCGAGAGCGGCACCGTCGAGATCGTCGCCCCCGACGGCCAGGCCGGCATCCTGATCGACAACCGTCTCTCCGGATGGGACGACGAGACCGTCACGCTCTGGGCCGGTCCACTGGGCTGGGGCACTCGGGCGGAGGCGGTATTCACCGCCGGCACCCCGTCCCACCTGATCGCCGCGACGGCGGCCGTGATGGCGGAGTCGGCTCCAGTGGTGCGTGAGCGGCACCAGATCGACCGGCGGGTGGAGCACCTGGTCACCCTGACCCCGGTCGCGTCGGCCGCCGAGCCCCCGATCTCCCGCGCTCCGACCCCTCTCGACGTGCGCCGTACGGCGGTCACCCAGGCCGTCCACCGTGCCGCGCGGGCTCCGCGCACGGCAGCCGATCTCCGGATCATGGCCGCCCAGAGCCGCTCCGCGGGGGCGGCGCAGAACCGGCCGGGCAGCCTCCCGCCCGCAACCGGCATCCCGCTGCCGACCAGCTCGTCGGCGCCACGGCACAGCCGCTGACTCCTGTTCCGGACCTCTCAGGGATGCCGCACCCACTCGAAACCGTCGCCGCACAACGGGAGTTCCGTCATGCCCACCACCGCCATGCTCGACCAGGCCACCGCCATGATCGAGAAAGCCTGGAGCCAGCCCATCGAAGTCCTGGAAGTCCTCGCCACCCGACGCCCCTGCGAGGACCCGCTCCTGCGCTCGGCCATGCACACCCGTACCGCCCTGGCCATCACCGACAACGCGGTGACCGTTCATCAGAACCGTCTGCACGCCCTGACCCGTCCCGGGTACGTGCCAGCCTTCTACGAACTGGACCGGATCACCGAATCGGCAGTCGACCTCCGCGTCGCCCATGCGGAGAGCCATACGTACCTGCAGGCGATCAGGCGCGTGGTCGAGGCTCGTGAAGCCGCCGCACCCGCGAAGCAGTCCCCGGCAGATCGCCTGGCCCAGGCCGCAGTCGCCCGCTCCGGGCACACTCAGCACGCCCTGGGCCAAGCGCCCGACTCGCCTGCTCCTTCGGCCGCCGTCGGGCCACCGGCGCCCACCACGGGGCCGCGTCGCTGAACGCGTCAGGCGAGGTCCTCGTCGCGGTGGGCGTCCTCGATGCGAGGGCCCACCGCGCGGCCCAGCTCCTCCAGCGTCAGCTCCACGCGCCGGCCTTCCGCCGCTCGGCGCTCCACCACCGTCTCCTCGAACGGCCACCTGTCGGGCTCCGCACCGACGCCCCGTTGGCCGTCATTGATCACCGCGATGTCGCCCACGGTCCGCGGCCGTCCAGCAGCGCGGATCTTGCGTTCCAGCCCGGCTCCGTCCCAGTGTCTGCTCGCCTCGGCCATCCCTGCTCCCCCTGCGTTTCGTGCGGTCCGTCGCCGCAACCCAGGTATGACAACCGCGTTCGCCGATCAATTCCGGCTTGAAGTTCGCCCACGGCAGACGTCCGCCCTCGGGATACGACTACGTACTTCGGTAGAGCGCATGTCAACGTACGGATGTCGGGAAAACCGCAGGTCAACGAAGGGACCGTCCAGCCGTGAACACCTCCGCCGCCCTCCTGCCCGCCGTCGTCCGCCCCGCCGTGTCGACTGCCTCGGCCGTGCATACACGCAGGCCGTCTGCTCGTGCGGCGACTGGGAGATGAAGGAAGGCGTCAAGGGCTACGCCAACGAATGCCGCAGGCGGCATCTCGCCGACCACGCCAAGGGGCCGAAGGTCATCTGCGACCTGCTCCGCATCGACGCCTCCTGACGCGCCGCCACCAGCCCGGATCCGACTTCCTGTACCGCTCTCGGAGGTTCCCTTGCCCCACTACCTGACCGTCGGCCACCTGCTTCACCAGCTCCAGGCGCTCGACCCCAACCTGCCGGTCCGCCTCGCCATCAACCCCGACTTCCCCTTCGCCCATTACGTGGGAGCCGAGGTCGTCGTCCGGGACGGCACGGCGTTCATCGCCGACGACGGCCAGGATGGTTATCTCCCGGCGGGGGCGCGGGACGCCCTCGCCTGGGCCTGACTTGATCCATCAACGCCACGGAGGCTTGTATCTCGTCGCGATCCCACCCCTCGTCCGTCCTTCCGCTGCACGGCCTCGCCGTGCGCCCCATGCCGGACGGCGTGCGCGGCGCGCTGGTCCAGCGCGTCTCCGCCCGACCAGACAGCCCGCTCTACGTCACGTGGCTCGCCACCGGCACTCCCAGAGTCCCTCTCGGCCGTATCCATCTGCACTGGGAGCCCGCCTCTCTCGCGGGCTGGGACGTCACCGCTTACCTGGGCCTGGCCACCACCGAGGTACACCTCGCGTCCTGGCCCGCCGCCCCGGATGACTGGCCGCACCTAGGGCCTGTCTGATGTTGTGATCTCTTTGTTGAAGGTTCCGGCCTTGGCGGGCCGGAACCTTCGGTAGAACAGTGCCTGTGACTCGAGCGCAACTGACCGATGATGACTGGGACTTCATCGCACCCTTCCTGCCGATCGGCGCCTTCGGCCCGTATCCACAGAATCTGAGGGCCCAGTTCGAGGGTGTCGTGTGGAAGTTCCGGTCCGGGGCCCAGTGGCGGGAGATGCCCGAGCGCTTCGGGCCGTGGCAGACCGTCTACGACCGGTTCCGGTACTGGCGGAAGACCGGCGTGTTCACCGCACTGCTCGACGGCGTGATCGCCGAGGCCGCCCGGCAGGGCAAGGTGGACCTGGCGCTGGTCAGCGTGGACTCGACCACGGCCCGGGCCCATCACGACGCGGCCGGACTGCCCGTCGACGCCGAGGTGCTGGACGCCCTGGAGAAGGCAGCCGCCGAAAAAGGGGCACAGGCGAGGAACAAGACGGACACCGCGATCCCGCCGTCGAAGAGCGCCGACGGCTGACCAGGCGCCGCAGGGCCCGCCTGGCGGCAGCGAGTCTGGGCCGCTCCCGCGGCGGCCTCACCACGAAGATCCACCTTGCGATCGACACGGCCTGCCGCCCGTTGGCCGTCATCGTCACCGCCGGGCAGGCAGGGGACAGCCCCCAGTTCGTCCCCGTCCTGGAGAAGATCAAGGTCCGTGGGCCGGTCGGCAGGCCCCGAACCCGGCCCGGGGCCGTTGCCGGCGACAAGGCATACTCCTCTCGCCGCAATCGCACCTACCTGCGCAGACGCGGAATCAAGGCAGTGATCGCCGAGCCGAGGGACCAGGCGGCGAACCGCCGGAAGAAGGGCTCGCGCGGCGGGCGCCCCGTCACCTGCGACCCCGACCTCTACCGCCAACGCAACACCGTCGAACGCGGCATCAACAAGATCAAAGCCTGGCGGGGCCTCGCCACCCGCTACGACAAGGACCCCGCCAACTACCAAGCCGGCCTCGAACTCCGCGCGGCACTCCTCTGGATCCGCGGCCTCCAGACCGTCCGGTGATCACAACATCAGACAGGCCCTAGTCCGCCCGACTGTCCAAGAGGTGACCGGCCTATGCGCCGCTCTCACGTTCGCGACCCATGTCCTCGGCCTCTCCAACCGCGTCGCCGAGGTCTGACCGATCACCGCATAAGGCCGCCCCGCACCGATCAGGCAGGGGCGGCCTTGCCGTACGCCCATCCATCTGTTGCATACGCTCATCCAGACGAACGAGGAGGGCACGATGGCCGACGACCAGCAGCGAACGCCTCCAGGACGCCCGCCTGATCACACGGGCGTTGAGCGCCTCGCCGCGCTGCCCCGGACTCGACGACCTTCTGCCGACCTGGAACGGCCGACCGAGCCCGCTGTGGCGCAAGCGCCTCGGCCGGCATGTGCGCGACTGCTCCCGCTGCCTCCTGGCCGGCTCGGCACTCGTCCCGGTCGAGGGACTTCTCGCCGGCCTGGCGCTGGTCCCGCTTCCGCTGGGGCTGACCGGTCAGGTACTGGCAGGTCTCAGCCCGGTGGGCACCACGGCGGCCGCGGCCGGTTCGGCCTCGGGCTCCACCGCGCTGCTGGACAACGCGTGCCGAGTCGTGCGCAAGGGCGCGCGGCACCTGGCCCGTGGGCCGGTCGCCGCAACGGTCGCGACGGTGGTCGCCCTGGGGGCGGTGACCGGCTGGTACGTCCATGCGCACACGAACACTTCCGAGACGACGTCGGTCACAGTCCCAGACACTGACCGGGCGTCGCAGACTGCGTCCGCTTCCCGCGAGACACCGGAAAAGTCCGCGTCACCGGAGAGCAGCCTTTCTCCCTCGGTGAGTGTGAAGACGACACCACCAACGGTCGCTGCAGAGGTGCCGCCCGCCGACCGGCCCGACTGCGGTGACTCGGTGGCCCGGGCATGGGCGGACTGGCCCATGCCCGACAACTCGGTGGGCCTGGACATCAATCAGGCGACGTACACCGACCTGGGCGACGGCACAGTGCGCGATGACTCCACCTGCCTGGTGTGGCAGAAGACGGTGGCGCCGGACGAGTACTCCTTCGCCCGAGCTAACGACTACTGTGCCGGGCTCGACCTCTCCGGTGGCGGCTGGCACCTCCCCAGCTGCATCGAGCTGACGTCCCTCGTGGACACGGGCCGCGCGGCTCCGGCCATCGACACCAGGGCGTTCCCCGACACCCCGTCCCAGTTCTTCTGGACCTCCACCGCATGGGCGGTGGAATCGGACCCCCAGCGTGCCTGGATCATCAACTTCTACGAGGGGCTGGCGAGCAACGGCGCTTTCCAGGACAGCGAGCAACGGGTGCGCTGCGTAGCTCACCCGACAGCGGCACAGGGCGCCCCCGCTACCAGGTGTCCGCCGACACGGTCACCGACCCGGCGACCGGCCTCACCTGGCAGCGCGGCTCCTCTCCGGCCACCATGACCGCTGCCGAGGCAACCGAGTACTGCCGGAATCTCGGGCTGGACGGCCAGCGCTGGCGGTTGCCCGGCCTGAAGGAACTCGCCACCACGGTCGACGACAGCCGAGTCGCTCCGGCCATCGACCCCGCGGCCTTCCCGGCGACGCAGGCGGACGCTTGGTACTGGTCGACCAGTGCCTCCACCCCGGAGCCGGGCAATTACTGGGCGCTCAACTACGAAGACGGGTACACCAACTACCGAGAGGTTACGGCCGGATACGTACGATGTGTACGGTGAGCGTCGGCGAATCGCCAGGCAACTCGACGGTGCGACCGGAAGCGGCGCATGGTCTGATCCGCGTAGCTTTACGCAATGCCGTTCGACCGCGCGGGAAGGAAGCGCTCACGGCGCGGAACCGTGGGGACTCGCAGACCATTGCAGGTTGGGCAGCCCGTCCAGCCTCGTCCCTGATCGCCGGGCCGCGTTCCTCGCCCATCAGTACTCCGACAGGCTGTTTGGAAGAAGGCTTCCTCCACCTGTGCCGAGGTGCACGCCTACCGAAGCCTCGGGCGTGACGCTGTCCACGGACATGCCTGCCGAAGAACATGTCCGAGTCCACAGGCCCGTTCGGCTCCGGCTCGTGGCACCCGACACGGCTGGCCGCACGCGCGGCTACGAGGAGCACCACTACTTCGTCGGCGGCACCCCTCGACACCTGGCTCCTTACCTGCCTACTCCAGGTAGGTGCCGATGAAGACGCCGTCGAAGCCGAGCGCGATCAGACCTTTCTCGACGCTGGGGTAGATATTCGTCTCACCCGGTCCGCCGACAAGGGCGTCGAAGTCGGCGCGGCGGAGTTCGGGTTCGAGCCACTGGTTGCCGCACCGGCAGTGGATCCAGACGTTGCGGCCGTGGTTGATGAGCAGCCAGTCGCGTCGGGCCCGGCAGGTCGAGCACATCACGGGGATGCCGCCGAGGGCGAGTTCGGATGGGTGGATGACACAGCGGGTCGCGTCGGGACCGTCGGCCGGCTGGGTCTCGTGCTGGGGTTGCAGCAGGGGGTCGGTGCTGGTGGGGAGGACGGGCAGCGCGGATGCCGGCTCCGTGGTGCGGTCGGTGGTTCTGAGCACGAGCGTCATCTCCCTGTTGAGGGCTTCCTGTTTTCATCCGTAACAGCCGGAAGAACTGGCTGTCCAGGGGTTTCATGGAGTCCGGTCGGCCGGTGGACGGCCTCCCAGACGCGCTGGTCAGCGGCGCGGTGGGCGGCTTCGCGGGTCAGGGACGGCAGGGCGCGGCGCAGCTGTGGGTGCGTTCCGTTCGCTGGTGTGGTTGGTCGAGGTCTTCTTGGTCGGGCGAGTGCCGGCCTGCGGTTGCCGGGGAGCTTCGCCCGGGTGGGCGGGGAGCTGGGCGAGGCGGCGCAGGCGCCAGATCAGGACGTCGTTCACGTTCGTGGCGGTGTCGAGTTCGCGCATGTCGATGGCCTGCCGCAAGAGGGTTGTGGAATCGTGGCCGGCCTGCTCGGCTTGTGCGAGGGTGACGACCAGGGCGTTGGTGTTCGTCGGGATGCCGTCTGCTCGTACGCCCTGCTCCGGGAGAGCTGCGCGGAGGGTGGCCTCGTACGTCCGGTGTTGGGTCTCGGGGAGGGCACGCCCCTGGTCGTTCAGTATGCGAATCGGCGTGACGGCGGCCTGGTGGTAGGCGGTGCGCAGGTGTTCGGCGGCCTGGCGGGAAGCGTGGGCCTGCTGGGCGTGGCCGCGTGCGGAGTGCCAGCGGGCGGCGGCGAGGGTGGCCAGGACTAGGGTGGAGACGAGCATGGCGGTGGTACCGCCGTCTTCACCGCGGCCGAGGGCGCTGCCGGCCTGGACGATGCCCCGGGCGGCGGAGCGGAGCGCGCGGGTGTCGGCGCGTTCTGCTCGGACGTAGCTGCGGGTGGCCCGTTCGAAGGCGCGGGCGGCGGCGGCCAGCTCGGCGCGGGTGGCGGCCGGGGAGGTCTGGGCGACCGCGTCCAGGAGTTCGCCGACGCCGACGAGCTGGGCTGCGGCTTCGTCGTCGTTGCCGTCGAGGAGGACGGCGGCACGCTCGGCGATGCCGGTAGCGCTGCGACGTTGTCGGGCCTGCGGAGACCAGTCCGCCCGGCAGCTGGCGGCCGGAGGTGTTGTCCGGTCGGTGATTTCGTCGGTCAGCCGGTGGCGGATCTTCGGGAGGGACAGGTCGGGGGCCAGCTTGGAGCCGGGGTACCAGACGGGTTCGCCGTTGCGGTTGCGGTCGCCGGGCAGGGCGACGTTGTAGCCGAGTGCGTCGCCGGAGGGGGCGTGGCGCATCTTCACGCGTAGGCCCGCCTCGCGGAGTCGGGTGAAGAACTCCTCTTCGGTGGCGGCTCCGGCGAGGGCCTGGCGGACGGCTTCGCGGAGGGTCTCGCGGGCGGTTGCGGACCGACCGACGCGTTCGGCTTTGAACCTCTCGGCGCTGGTGGGGTTCTTCGCTGCGGTGCCGTCGCCGGCGTTGAGGCGGCGCAGACCCATTTCCTTCTCGATGCGCCGGCAGATGGCCTGGGCCTTGTTGAAGTCGTAGTTGAGGCGGGGGTTGCGCAGGTCACCGCGGACTAGGGTGGCGAGGATATGGATGTGGTCTTCTGCGTGGCGGACGGCGATCCACCGGCAGCCGTCGGGGTCACCGTCCGGGGCGATGCCGGTGGCGTGGACGATGCGCTGGGCGACGGCGTTCCACTCCTCGTCGGACAGGCGCCGGTCGCCCGGGGCGGTGCGGACCGAGCAGTGCCAGACGTGTTTGGCGGGCGCGCGATCGTCGGCCTGCTTGACCCGGAGGTCGAGGACGGCGGTGAGGTGCGTGAGGGTGACGTGTGGATCGCGGCCGGGGTCGGGGGCGAAGCCGTCCCAGGAGCCGACGAGGTGTGGGTCGGTGTGTTCCTCGCGGCGGCCGGGGCCATAGAGGTAGGCGAGGAGGCCGTGGGTGCGGGAGCCGCGTGAGATGTCGGGCACCATCACAACCGCCTGGTCACCAGGTCGTTCGCCGCGTCGTCGAGGCGGCAAAGGAGTCGGGTCAGGAAGCTCAGTGCGTGGTCGAGTTCGCCGGGACGGGGCTGTCCGCCGGCGTTGTGGACGTAGGCAATCTGGTTGATGTTGTTGCCGATCCGGGCCAGGGCGGTACGCAGGGCGGCGAGTTCGTCGATGGCCGTGTCGAGTCGTTCGTTGGTGTGCAGGGTGGTCGCACCACGGGCGGCGGCGAGGCCGGCGGCGGCGAGGAAACGGGCGACGGTGATGCCGCGCTGCACGGCGGCGGCGGCGATCTCGGCGTGCTCGGCGTCGGAGAGGCGGGTGGTCGTCTTGCGGGTGCGCTCGCTCGGGTTGCGGCTGCGGCGGCGCGGTTTGCGGTCGGGGAAGGCAGGCGTGATCGGGCTCGGCTGCTCACGGTGGTCATCGCGGTCGGCTTCTCCCCCAGTAACCGGCGCCCCCTGGTGCCGGTTACCCGGTTGGTTCCCGAGCGCCCCCGCTCGGGAACCAACCGGGCCTCCCCCGCCCCCCGGGGCGGGGGCAAGTGCGTACGACGGGCCGTAGGACCGTCGTACGCGATAGCTTGCTCCGCCAGGAGCCGTCGCGGGGTCACGCTGCTGTCCGGCGTCGGTCACCGCCGAGTCGTCGGTGGTCACCGGCTCGTCTCCGGGTCCTGCTGCTGGATTTCGCGGACAAGTTCCTCGATCCAGTCCATGGCCAGGACCGGGTGGTGCAGGGTCCAGGGGCGATCGTGCTGCTCTCGTTGCACGATCCAGGTGGTGTCGGGGCCGGACTGGGCGCGGTGGAGGTGGCCACGCTGGTGCAGAACGGTCAGCCAGGAGTCGACTTCGGCGGGCGTGGCCGGGTGGGTGCGCATCAGGTGTGCTCCGCTTCTGCTCAAGAGGGGTGTCCGGAGCGGGTGACCGGCCGGGGTGACCGGCTCGGTCACTCGCTCCGTGGTGTCCGGTCAGTTCCGGGCGGAGGTGACCGGCTTGCCGTGCTGTTCGCGCAGCTGGGCCATCAGGGCGGTCAGGGTGTCGCTGGACAGCGGGATCTGCTGACCGCGGATCGCCTGGGCGACCACCTTGCGGGTCAGCTTGTCCTCGGCCCTGACCGCTGACCGGGCGATCTTCAGCAGTTCCTCGGTGTCCGGGTCAGGCCGTCGGTCACTGGGTATCCGGGGGACCCGGTCAGTGACCGGTGGAGGAGTGACCGGCGGGGCGGTGGGGGCCACCGGCCTGTCCTGGCCGCTGGTGACCGGGGCGGTGTCGTCTGGGCGGTCAGTGACCGACCGCGTCGTGTCCAGCTGTCCGAGCAGGCCAGCGGCCTTTTGTGGCTGACCGCGGTGGCCGGTGATCGGCGTCGGACTGTCCGCCGGGGCCCTGTCCCCGGTCAGTGACCGGGAGGCGGAGGCCTTCTTGTCCAGGGACAGTGGTGTCCGGTCGGTCAGAGCGGTGGCCAGCTGGCCGACCCTGACCTGACCGACCCGGTCGGTCCGGGTGACCTCGACGGCATCGCCCCGGCCGGTCTGACCGGGGGGACCCGGGTGACCGGCCGGGCCGAGGTCCTCGCCGTCACTGCCTTTGACCGGCCCGCGGGCGATGAGGATATAGAGGTGGACCGCTCCGGCCAGGGCCAGCGGGGCGATGGTGGACAGCACCGCGACCACCGTGTTGCCGAGCCGGAGACCGGTGCCGGCGACCGCGTCATCGTTGAGCCGCACCGCGTGGAGCGCGTTGGCCCAGATGCTGGCGGCGGTGGCCGTGCCGAAGAGTGTCCAGACGTAGAGCCGGGCACGCAGCGGCGCGTCGCGCAGGACCAGGAGCGCCCGGACGCCGTAGGCGATGAACCCGTCGATCACCAGGGGGAAGAGATAGGTGAGGAAGCCTCGGACGTGGATGGCGACGGCCATCTGCTGGAGGGCGTCGTACGACAGCGCGCATCCTGCGCCGCCCAGGGCGATGACGACCGCGCGGTCCCACCCGGAGATGTGCGCCGTCTTCGGCGTGATCGTGGCGGTCATGCCGCCGTCCCGAAGTCGTCGCGGACCAGACGCTCGCCGCCGACCTCGGAAGGCGGGGTAGTCGTCGCGGGCTGGTTCAGGTCTCGGTTGCGCAGGGCGCGGCGGAGTTCGCGGTAGAGCTTCTGGGCGTGCTCCTCGGTAATCTTCAGGAGCCAGGCCAGGCGCTGCTCGGTAACCCCGTGGCGGTAGGCGGCGTAGACGACCGCGCGGCGCTCGGCCTTGGTGAGGTGGACGTCGCGTCCGTCGATCGTGTCGTTGACGCGGCTGTAGTCGAGGCGGTGGGCGATCTTCTCGTGAAGTGGTCCGCGCTCCTCCTCGGTCAGTCCGCCCCGGATGCCGTCGGTGGTGCCGCCTTCCAAGGCGGCGTCCAGGCAGGCGCGACGGACCGGGCACTGGCCACACAACGACTTCGCGGCGGCGATCTTGTCGGTCTCGTCGGGCTCCGGGAAGAAGATCTCGGGATCGACCGGGTTGTATTCGGTGCTCTGACAGACGGCATCGGCCTGCCAGGTGTGGTCACCGAGCGACCGGTGGCGGGCAGGGCTGTTCGTCGTGCTGGTCATGCGGGGTGCTCCGATCGCTCTCCGCGCGCAGGGGCGTCGGCGGAGAGGTGCGCTGGGTCGGGAAGGTGCTCGGGCGGAGCCCAGAGGGCGCGGCCCGGCGTGGCGGCCTGCGACGGGGTCAGGCGGCGGCGCGGTGGCGTCTGCGGTCGACCTCGTTGAACTCGACCCGGGTGGTCATCTGCGCGAGCCGGGAGGCGACGCGGTCGCCGAGGTAGGACCGGAGTTCCCTGATCGCCAGGTTGGTGGTGATCAGGGTCGGGAGTTCGTAGTTGTACCGGCGGTTGATCAGCCGATACGTGATCTCCTCGGTCCACTCGCTGGCCTTGGCCGCGCCGAGGTCATCGATGATCAGCAGCGGGCAGCGACTGACGGCCGCCAGCTCCCGCTCACTGTCGGCGCCGGGCCGGGGGCGCAGTTCGGCGTACAGGTCGGCGGCGGTGGTCGCGCGCCAGCGGACGCCGACTCCGCTCTGCACCAGCCGCCGGACTGCGCCATACGCCTGATGCGTCTTGCCCGCGCCAACGACCCCGGCCATCAGCAAGCTGGGGCCGGTGGTGACCTGCCGCCGGGCCCCTCGGCTGGGAGCGACGGCCGCTTCGGTGACCTCCCGGACCCAGTCCAGGACCTGCGGGTGGTCGGCGACGGCCGCCTGGTAGCGCGGGGGCATCCCGGCCGACAGAGCGTCCAGCGGGGAGACCCGCTCGGGCTCGTCGGTGAGCGCGGCGACGGCGGCCGGGTCGATGTTGCGGGCGGCCAGGATCCGGGCCATCCGGTCCCGGGCGGCCTCGCCGAGAGGCTGCGGCTCGCGGCTATGAGTGCGCATCACAGCTCCTCGGCGTAGGCGGCGGCAGCGCTGACCGGGTTGGTCCACGCCTGGTGGCCGGGCACGTTAGGCCGGATTCCCTGCCGCGCCAAACCACCGGAGCGTGCGTTCATGGCCTCGTTGACCATGCTTGTCAGCACGCTCGGGTGCTTGGGGTGGGCCGCGAAATTTGCCAGCCCGGCCCGGATGTGTTCCGGAGCGATGCCTTCGCCCAGGAGCTTCTTGGTGATCCGCCCGAGGTGTCCGATCACGTCGCTGGGCGGGCGCTCGTCGCATGCGGCGACGTACTCGCCGACGAGCTGGTTGGCCGATACGCCGGCTGCGGGCGCCGTGCGCCCCGTAGGAAAAGGAGATCCAGGATCCAAGATCCTAGATCCAGGCGCCGAGCCCTCTCCGGCGCTTCGGGGAAGGCTCGGGGAGCCCTCGGAGAGTGCGTCCTGGCCTGCGCTTTCCCCTCCGGCCCGGCTGGGAGCGCCGCCCGCCCTGTTGACGGCTTCCTGCCGGTCGACGAGAGCCCCGCCTGCGTGTCCGGGAGGCGCCGAGGTGGTCTTGGCGGACAGGGCGAGGGCTCGGGGAGCATTCGGCGAGGTCTCGGCGAGCCCTCGGGGAGGGGTGGACGAACCCTCGGTCCGCCTGGTGCAGGCGCCCTTGCAGGGGGCGCACCGGTCGGCAGCCTGGTGCTGCGGGCACGAGGGCAGCCGGGACTGGCTCGCCTTGTCGATCTTCTGGTGGTCGGTCCAGGTCACGATGTGGAGGTACCGGCGGCCGTCGCAGCCGGTGTACCGGCAGATGAGGTCGGCGTTCGCGAGCTGGTGGAGGTCGTCCTCGACGTGTACCGAGGTGTGCTCGGCGCGCAGGGGCCAGAGGAGCCCGGCGATGATCGCGGCGTTGTCGCGGTGGCGACCGTGGTCGTCGGCCTGGGTGAGCAGCCCGAAGAAGGTGCGCTCTGCCTCCACGGTCACTTCGGCGAGCGACTCGGAGGTGAACGCCTCCGGCTTGATGGTTCGTATCCGCGCCATATCAGCGGCCCCGACCGGCGGCGACCAGGTCGGTGCGGGTAAGGGGGGCATAGGCGAGGTGGGAGGTGTGCGGTCGCGTCCAATCCACCTCCGGCCAGACCCGCAGGATGCAGCGGGCCGCGACCCTGGCGGTGGTGCGGCCCAGCTTCATGGTCTTCCCGGCCTCGTCCTTGACGACGGCGTGCAGGTGGGGCGACGTCTGCTGCGGGTCGGTGAGGCTGACCCGGATGGTGGCCGCTCCCGGGATCATGTCGGCGAGCTGGGCGGCGAGGCGGCGCTGGCGACCAGTGTCGGGGCAGGCCGGGGTTCCGCTCGGCATGGCGAGCATGCGATACTCCGTTGTTCGTAGGAGCGCGGTGCGGCGGTCTCGTGCAAGAAGCCCTACCGCCCGCGTGATGTGAATTGGCGCCTCTTGGGATGCCACTCCGGCGCTTGGGAGTTGGTACCTCCCGGGCGCCGGTTTCAGTTGTCGAGCCACGTCACGGGCCGTGCGCTCGCATTCGCCCCACCTCCTCTCTCGTGCTCGTTCCGTCCCCTCTCCGGGGCGCCGCCCGGCGGGGGACGACGAACATACGTAGACACCTGCAGCAAGTCCATCCCTGGCTCTGGGAGCCGCACGACCGGTCGGCAACGGCTGGGTACCGATTCCGACGGCGCGTTGCACACGTGGCGACGACAATGCAACTTGCATAGGCGTCCCCCAGGGCTGGCACCATAGAGAGCCGGAGCCCAACCACCAGGTGCGATACGGAAACGTACGTTAGTTTCGAGGACGCATCAAGCCTGGATTACAGTTGTCTCAGACGCCGCCCCCGCCGGCCCGATCGCCACCCCGCAGGAGTTCATGTGCCCCCACGTCAGATCGACGGCAGTCGCATACGTGCTGTCCGGCGGGGCAAGGATCTCGGTCAGAGGGAGTTGGCCGAGATGGTGGGCGTCAGCGCCCCCACTGTCGCACGCTGGGAGAACGGGGGGGACTTCCCCAAAGGCGAAAAGTTGCCCTCGATTGCAGCGGCCCTCGGTCAGCCGCTCGATGTTCTTTTCCCCCACGACGGCCCGCCGGACCTGCAACTCCTGCGATGCGACGCCGGCCTCAGCGTGGCAGAGGCCGCTGCGATCATCGGCACGAGCCGCGTGCCGGTGAGCAACGCCGAATCCGGTCGGCGCAGGCTCAGCGACGCCTACGTGCAGCCGCTCGCCCGGGCGTACGGGGTGACCGAGGAGGAGTTGCTGGCTGCCCAGGACTGCTCGTTCGGGCTTCGCCCGACACCCTCGCTTAGCCAGCAGGAGGCCACGCCCCGCACGGTCGGAGAAAAGATCAACTTCCTCTTGCGGTACGGGTCCGCGAGCCAGGAGATCTTCTCTGACGAGGAGATGGCCCGACTCGTCAATGATCACGCGCGCGTGGCGGCCGTCACCTCGAAGGACATCGCCGACCTTCGCGAGGGATTCACGACCGAGGCTTCCGACGAAGTGCGTGCCGGCCTAGCCCACGCGTTTCAGGTTCCCCCTTGGCTCTTCGGGGACGACGCCGAGCTCACCCCTTTGGTCCGCGAGTTCCTGGAGGCAATCCGTTTCATCAGCTCGATTCACCGGGGGCAGGTCCTCGGCCTGGCTGCTCGCGGCAACAGCGAGGGCCTGTCCGCTGAGATGATGGCCGGCATCAACAGGCTCGTCGGAGAACTGAAGCACAAGCTGCCAGAGGTGCAGGACGGGGAGTGACGCCGCCGGCAAGCGGTCCTCGCGGTCTTGGACCTCCGAGATGTCTCCGCTCCGCAGGCGCGTCGGGAGCTGACCCTCGACCGCGCGTGGACGAGGCTGGTACGAGCTAGGTCACAGCCGGGCTGGTGCTTACAACGCGAAGGGACTACGGCGTTGCCCCTTGCCGAGGCAACGTCTTAGTCCCTTCGCTGTTCCTGACCGCGGCGGCTCCGAAGCGGAAGACGGACGTTCGTTCGCCTCCGGGGCCACCGCTGTCGCGACTGCCTGCCGATGCGGACAAGCAGGGCGGACGAGGCTCAGCTTCGACGCCGAGACCGGTCGGACCGCTGCGCCCACGGCGTCAGGCTAAGTCAGCGGATGGTGTTCGGCGCGACGTCATCGTTCACGGGGGACCCTTTCGTGGGCGTGGGCGCCACCAGTTTCCCGGCTCCAGATGCAGGCCTCTGCCACCGCCTGCCATCAGCACCGACACCGCCTACAGGACACTGCCTGATCGAAACCATAACTGCCGTGACTGTGTTGGTTGAGGCTTTGATAGTCCCGTCCTGTAGTGGACATGGCCGCTTTGCCCCCCGCTGTCGACCGTGCAATTCAGGTATCCGGCAGGCGAAACTCATCCCGTCCGCCACGTGCAGGACATCGTCGAGAGAAGGAGACGCGGGATGCACGGAACCAAGGTTGCGGGGCTGGGAGTTCTGCTCGCCACAGTACTCGGAGGAAGCGCAATGGCGGCCTCGGCCGGCGCGGTCGTAGCCTCCCCCACGGGCACCGCTGTGGTGCAGGTCGCGGGTGAGAGCGAGGACGGTTTCCAGGATGCGGGCTGGCAGTAGACGAATTCCGATCAGGTCGTCGCAGAGCGTTCGTCGGCTGCAAGGAGGCTAGGGAATTCTTATGGGAATGCGAAAGCTTTATCTCCCGGGCGAGGGGCTGCTTGATTCACTGTCGTTCGTCGAGGGATTCTCCCGTTGGCTGGGGAAGAGTGCCGACGACGTGGATGCGGCATTCGTCGGCACGGAGCGAGAGCGGCTGGCGGAAAGCATCCGAAGGATCAACGACGAGGCGCTTCTGGGTGACTCGACGTCCTTCTACGCACAGCAACTGCTGCTTTCCCGTATCTATCAGCTGCACACGGTTCTCCCGGAGTGGCCCACGTCCGAGGGATCGGTCGTGGTGCACGAGGTCACCCGTCTCCTCGAGACCGCGACGGCGCAGGCAGAGGACGCCTGGGTCGAATCGGACGTACTGGACGCGGTTCCGGAGGAGCCGCGCGCCTACCTGTCGTGGCTGAAACAGACAGCCCGAAACCACCGAGTGTTCAAGCACCCGTACTACCACGAGTTCATAAAGAACCAGGCGAACACCGCCGACCTGCGTAACTACGTGATGCAGGAGTCGGTGGTCGACGGCCGGTTCGACGACCTGTTGGCCATGATGCAGGTGGGCACCAGCGGCCGTGCCAAGATGGAGATCGCTCAAAACTTCTGGGACGAGATGGGCAACGGCGAGGCCGAGCAGGTCCACACGACCCTGTTCAACAAGATCTACGAAGTGTTCGATATCTCGGCGGCGGAACTCGAGAGCAGCCTCACGGCCAACGCTTTGCTGTCCGGGAACCTGGCCGTCATGCTGTCCAGATACCGCCACCTCTACCCCGAGGCGGTGGGATTCCTGGGCATGACCGAGTGGATGGTGCCCGACCGCTTCGTCCAGGTGGTCCATGCCTGGGAACGTCTGGGTCTGCCCGACATAGGAATCGTCTACCACCGGCTGCACATCACGGTGGACTCCCAGCACGCCGCGGGCTGGTTCCACAACGTCGTGGTGCCGGCGGCCGAGTCGCCCCGTATGCGTCGGGCCATCGCACGCGGAACGCTGTGGCGGCTCAACTCCTCCGCCCGCTACCTAGACGAGCGGATGCCCGCCGCGGCTAGCTGAGCGCTCCGCCGTCTGTGCCGACTTGCGGCTCCGCCGCGGGGCCGCGATGTGCCGTCGGTCGTCTGCGGCGCCATCGTGGCCGGTGCCGACCCGCTTGGGCAGGTCCTAACGGCCTGTCGCGCCCCCCGGCGACGAAAGAGCGCCGACGCCCCTTCCTCACCCATTTCATGCCTCGGAAGGCCTTGCCATGCCATTGAACGCCCAGGGTTTCGCCGTCATCGACCTGCCGGAAGTGTCCGCGGACATCCTCGACAGCTACGACGACCTGCCGGTCGACGAGTACATGGGGGAGGGCACCCGCTTCAAGCGTTTCGACCAGTACCGGCTGTCGCCGGCCGAGGGCGGAGGCTGGTCCTTTGAGCTGCTTCCGCACCGGGACTACACCACCTACAAGACATTCAACAAGGTCGGCGGAGGCATCCGCCGGGTGTACGAGCCGATCAAGGCGGACTTCACCCCGCTGATCTCCGTCGGTGCGGAGGCCCTCGGCCTGGACCCGTCCGAGGACTGGCAGATCAACGTCCATCAGAACCGCACCCGAGCGGACGGTGGCAAGCCTGGACCGCTCACTCCCGAGGGAGTCCACCACGACGGTCACGAGTTCGTGATGATCGCCGTCTTCCGCCGCGAGAACGTGGCTGGCGGCGAGACCCGGCTCTGGGAACCGGGCGCCGAGGCGCCGTTCTGGGAGGGCACCCTGTCGCCCGGCCAGGCGGTCCTGCTTGACGACCGGGCCATCGCACACGACGTCACCGACGTGCTGTCGGCCGATGGCGGCCCCGGGCACCGGGACATCGTCATCGTCGCCTTCTCCCGCTGGAGCGAGAAGTGGTACGGCGAGCAGCATGACGAGAACGCGCTCGCTGACCGCCCCGCCTGAGTCGCGGCAAGGAGAACGAATCAGAGCGGGGTGCGCAACATGGGCGACTTTGCGAAGTACCAGGCGCTAGGAAATGACTATCTGGTCATCGACCCGGCACACAGCGAGTTCACGATCACTTCCGAGGTCGTTCGGCTGCTGTGCGACCGGCACCAGGGTGTGGGAGCGGACGGCATCCTCGTCGGTCCGCTTGGCCCTCCGCCTCTCGGCGATCCGGTGGAGCTGAGCATCTTCAACTCGGACGGCAGTCCGTGCGAGAAGAGCGGGAACGGCCTGCGTATGTTCGCCCTGTATCTGGCGGAGCAGTACGGCCTCACCGAAGGGGCCGTACTGCGGACGATCGCCGGTGACTCACAGGTGGACATACTGGACCGCGTGTCGGGCCGTGTACGGGCTGGCATGGGCAAACCGTCCTTTGACACGGAGGCGCCCGTCCATCTGACCGCGGGATCCAGGCAGTTCACGGTGACTTGCCTGCATCTGGGAAATCCGCACGCGGTGGTCGTGTCCGACCGTGTCTCCCCCGAACTCGCAAGGGAGTTCGGACCGCTGCTGGCCCGCCACCCGAGCTTCCCGGAAGCCGCCAACGTGCAGTTCGCGCGCGTGCTGGACCGTCGTCGGATCGCGCTGGAGGTCTGGGAACGGGGCGCTGGCTACACCCTCGCCTCGGGGAGCAGCGCCTGCGCGGCGGTTGCAGCGGCCCATCGACAAGGGCTTGTCGACGACGTCGTCCGGGCCGAGATGCCCGGGGGCGCCGTGGACGTCACGGTCGCGGAGAACGGTGAGATCACGCTGACCGGGGAGGCCGAGCCGGTCGCGAGCGGACACTTCTCCGCGGTGTTCCGCGCACGTCTGCGGGCCGCCGCGCAGTGCGAGGCAGCTTCACCATGAGTGCACGCCACGCAACCACGGCCACGGCACCGAGTGGGTTCCTGCCACTTCTGATCACGCGGCTCACCTCGGTCGCCGCAGCCGGCATCTACTTCATCGCCACCTCGTGGCTCCTGATCGACCAGGGCGGGCGGAGCACCGAAGTCGCCGGCCTGGCGATCGGCATGACCGTCCCCAGCATCTTCGCCGCGCTCTACGGCGGTGTGGTCATCGACCGGTACAACCGGCGAAGGATCGGCCAGTGCGCCGAACTGGTCAGAGCACTGGCCGTGCTCTGCCTTGCCATCTACCACACCATGGGCCCACCGTCCCTGTGGCAGCTGTACGCGGTCACCTGCGTGCTCGGGCTGGGCAACGCGCTCACGCTGCCCTGTTACGGCGCGATGCTGCCGCAGGTGCTGCCGAGGGAGAAGCTAGTCAAGGGCAACGCGATCTGGCAGATCGCCACCCAGGTCGGAGGCATCGCGGCATCGGCGCTGGGCGGCCTGCTGGTGGGAAAGGGGGGCGTCGAAACCGGCTTGCTCACCACTGCCGTCTGTTACCTGACGGCAGCTGCCGCGCTCCAACTGGTGCCCGCTGCCACTTCCGGCGGTACCCCGGTCGCCGGGAAGACCGGTGGGTGGCGCCACGACCTGGTCGTCGCGGTGCGGGTGGTGTCGGACAGCCGCACCCATCTGCTCATCGCCGTGTTCTCGATACTCCCACCCAGTGTGCTCGCCGCGTCGAACACCCTCCTTCCGGTGTTCGCCAAGGAGCGACTGGGGGCAGGAGCCACGGGCTTCGGCGTGCTGGAGGGCATCTGGGGCGGCGGGGCACTCCTGGCGGGCGTCCTCATCTCGCGCACGGCCGGGCGTATGCGGAGCGAGCTGCGAGCTCTGGTGGTGTCGTTGCTCGCCACCGGTGTCACCATGCTCGCCTTCTCCTTCATCACGGAGATGGGCCTGTCACTTCCCGCTTCCATGCTCCTCGGGTTCACGCTGAGCTGCTCGGGGATCCTCTTCCCGGCCTATGTGCAGTCGAAGACCCCGGACGCTGTGCTCGGGCGGGTCCTAAGCAGCATCCAGTTTGCTTCCGCCGTGGTGCAGCTCGTCTTCGCCGCGGCCATCGGGATAGGCGGGGCGTTCGTGCCCGCCTGGCCCATGTTCTCCGCCATGGCCCTTCTGCTCGTCGGCTCGGCCGTCCTGCTCGCGCTGCTGCTGCGTGCCCCCGCCCCCGGCGTCGAGCCGGTCAGGCCGGACGCGGCAGCGCGCACCCCTCTCTCCGTCGACCGTCGAAAGGACGGATGATCATGAATGCCACCGTCGGCGTGCCCCAGCCCTCCCTCGAGGACCAGACGATCCTGATCCTCGGCGCGGCGGGCCCCTCCAAGCCGCTCCTGTTCCAGGCCGCCCGGGCCCGGGGCATCCGCACCGTCCTCATCAAGGAGAACGTGACCTGGGAGAAGGAGTTCTGCGCCGAGGTGCTCCCGTTGTCGGTCGACAACTACGTCGACTTCGACCGGACGGTGGCCGCAGTCGTGGACTTCTGCCGGCAGCAGCGGGTGGGCGGCATCATCACGACCTTCGACAGCGCGGTGCCGGTCATGGCGCAGGTGGCGGACATCCTAGGCCTGAACGGCCCATCGCCCGAGGCGGCCGCGGCGCTGCGGGACAAAGCCGCCATGCGCAAGCGGTTCGCGGAGCTGGGGCTTCCCTCGGCGCAGAGCGTGCTGGTCCGCACCCTGGACGAGGCACGTGCCGCCGCCGACAAAATCGGTTTCCCCGTCGTCATCAAACCCACGTACGGCACCGGGAGCGCCGGAGTGGTCCTTGCCCAGGATCCGTCCGAGGTGGAGGCGGCCTTCACCAAAGCCCGAGAGGTGGGGATCGACCTCAGCGACTGCTGGGACCTGGTGGTGGAGGAGTATCTCGACGGGCTCGAGGTCACCGTGGACGCCCTCGTGTACAACGGTGAGATTCTCTTCCACAACATCTCGGACAACCCCGATCTGATGCCTGGACCGACCTTCCCCGAGGTCGAGTTCATCACCCCGACGGCCTTCCCGGAGGAGACCGTGGCTGCGGCGTTCGCCGCGAACGAGCTGACCATCAAGGGATTCGGACTCGACAACGCCGTGGTGCACTCCGAGATGAGGATGACCAGCCGGGGCCCGCGCCTGCTCGAACTGCACCCCCGCCCGGCCGGACAGCGAGTCCCGCAGATCACCTTCCGCTCGCTCGGCGTCGACCTGATGGGTGCGGCGATCGAGATCGCCCTTGGCCGGCGCCCTGTGATCAAGCCGAAGCAGCGGGGTTACGCCGGCTACCGGGCCGTATGCCCCGAAGTCCCCGGTGTGCTCAAGGCGATCTACGGGCTGGACGACGCGGCCGACAGTCCCGGCGTGTTCGATGTCGAGGTCTTCCTGCACCCCGGCACGCGTCTTGCCACCGTGCCGGAAGCGGTGCAGCAGGACGTCACGTACGTGTACGTGGAGGCCGACAGCTACGACGAGGTGCACGCGCGTCTCAAGGCCGCCACCTCGCTCGTCGAACTGGAACTCGAGACCGACTGAACCCGGCGACCGCCGGCGCCCCACCGCTGGCGGTCGTCTTGCCTCTCTCCCCCGGCGTCGGTCGTGCTGAGCCCAGAAGAGAACGGAAGGCCGTGATGGAGCCGAGAATCACCCCGGGCGCCTGCCCACTGGACTGTCCCGACGGCTGCAGCTGGCTGTTGACCGTCCAGGACGGCGCGGCGACCGGACTGCGCGGCAACCCGGAACACCCCTATACGCAGGGAACCCTGTGTGTGAAGGTCAACCAGTTCCTCGATCACACCCGCTCCGACGACCGTCTGCTGTACCCGCTGCGTCGGGTCGGACGGAAGGGGGAGGGTCGGTTCGCGCGGATCTCCTGGCACGAGGCCCTAGAGGAGATCGCACAGCGGCTGGGCGACGTCATCGACGAGCACGGCGGTGAGGCGATCTGGCCCTACCAGGGAACCGGAACCCTCGGTTTTCTGCAGGGCCTCCAGGGGCGCGCGGGAAGCAGGCTCTGGAACATGCTCGGGGCCTCGCGTCACGACATGACCATCTGTTCGATAGCCGGTCTCGTCGGTCTTGAGTACACCTTGGGCAGCAGCCGGGGTCTGGACCCGGAGAGCCTCCGGCATTCCCGGCTCATTCTGTTGTGGGGCACCAACACCCTCACCTCGGGCCACCATCTGTGGAAGCAGATCCAGGAGGCCCGGCGGGCTGGCGCGCACGTGGTGGCCATCGATCCGATCAGGACCAAGACGGCACAGCAGGCGGACGAGCATGTCGCCCCGATCCCCGGCACCGACGCGGCGCTGGCCCTGGGCCTGTTGCATGTCGTGGTGGCGCTGGGCGCCGAGGACCGTACGTACATTGAGCGGCACACCGTCGGCTGGGAGCGGTTCCGGGATCGGATCCTGGAATTCGATCCGGCGCGGGTCGCCCGCCTGACTGGCGTCCCTCAGGCGCAGATCGAAGAACTCGGCAGGCGGCTCGCTACCACCCGCCCCACCGCGATCCGGGTCGCCCAGGGGATACAACGGCACGCGGGCGGTGGCACGGCCGTGCGCACGCTGGCCTGTATTCCCGGGGTGACCGGCGACTGGGCGCTGCCCGGCGGCGGCCTCACCTATTCCACGGACGGGTACTTCGGCGGCAACCGGGAGGCTCTATACCGCGACGACCTGCTGAACAAACCGGTGCGCAGCCTGTCCATGACCAGACTCGCGGAGGGCCTGCTACAGACGGACGACCCGCCGGTCAAGGCTCTGGTCGTCTACGGGGCGAACCCCGTGGCCAGCTCTCCCGACCAGGAGCGCATCCGCCGGGGCCTTGAGCGGGAGGACCTGTTCACCGTCGTACTGGACCACTTCCCGACGGACACGGCGGACTACGCGGACATCGTGCTCCCGGCGACAATGCAGCCCGAGCACATGGACCTGCACGACGGCTACGGGCATCTCTACCTCACTTGGAACGAACCAGCCGTCGAACCCCCGGGTGAGTGCCTGTCCACCACGGAGACCTTCCGGCGTTTGGCTCGGTACATGGGGCTGGAGGAGCCGTCCCTGTACGACGCTGACGAGGAACTCGCCCGCCAGGTACTCGACTCCGACCACCCGTCCTTGGCGGGTGTCACGCTGGAGTCCCTGCGGGAACGAGGCTGGGCCCGGCTCTCCTACCCGAGCCCGTTCGTCCCCTACCGGGACGGCTTCCCCACACCGTCCGGAAAGCTGGAGTTCGTCTCGGAGCGTGCGGTCGCCGACGGGTTCGATCCGGTCGCCGGATACGTACCGGCCCAGGAGGTCTGGGACCCGGCTCTCGCGGACCGGTACCCACTGGTGCTGCTCTCCGGTGCCCCCCACTTCTTCCTCAACACCGTCTTTGGCAACAAACCGGCCCTGCGCCGACGGGCCGGCTCCCCCCACGTCGTGTTGAACGAGGTGGACGCCACGGCCCGCGGCATCCGGGAAGGCGACCGGGTGCGGGTCTTCAACGCACGCGGGTCCTTCGAGGCGGTGGCCCGGATCGACGACATGGTCCGCCCGGGCGTGGCGTCGAGTCCCAAAGGGCACTGGCCGAAGCTCAACGACGGCTCGGGCCCGACCGCGACTGTGGCCGAGCGGGACGCGGACATGGGCGGCGGGGCCGTCTTCCACGACAACCGGGTGGAGATCCAAGCGGTGTACCGCACAGAAGGAGCGAACCGATGAAGTACCGCCGACTCGGGCGCAGTGGACTGATGGTCAGCGAGATCGCCTACGGCAACTGGCTAACCCACGGCTCGCAGATCGACCAGGAGACCGCCGTCGCCTGCGTGCGCGCCGCTCTCGACGTGGGTATCACGACCTTCGACACGGCAGACGTGTACGCCGGCACCAGGGCGGAGGAGGTCCTCGGGCGTGCGCTCGCCCGCTGCCGGCGGGAGTCGGTGGTCCTGTCGAGTAAGGTATGCCTGCCCACGGGCACCGGGCCGAACGACCGCGGGCTCTCGCGCAAGCACATCATGGAGTCGGCGCACGCCTCACTGCGCCGGCTGGGCACCGACTACCTGGATATCTACCACGCGCACCGTTTCGACCGGGGCACACCGCTCGTCGAGACTCTGCGGGCGTTCGACGATCTGATCAGGCACGGCAAGGTCCTGTACATCGGTGTCTCGGAGTGGACCGCCGACGAGATCCGTGAGGCGCTGGCTCTCGCCGACCGGCTCGGTCTCGACCGCTTCGTCGTCAACCAGCCCCAGTACTCCATGCTGTGGCGGGTCGTCGACGCGGAGATCGTCCCGCTCTGCGAGGAGGAGGGACTCAGCCAGATCGTCTGGTCACCCCTCGCCCAGGGCGTGCTCACCGGGAAGTACCTGCCCGGTCGGCCTCCGCCGTCCTCCTCGCGCGCGGCCGACGAGAACGGCGCTGCGTGGGTCCGTTCCTTCCTGGCCGACGAGGTGCTGCAACGAGTCGCCGGACTGGCGCCGCTGGCTTGCGAGGCCGGCCTGACGATGGCGCAGCTGGCTGTGGCCTGGACGCTTCAGAACTCGAACGTAGCGGCGGCCATCACCGGTGCCTCACGGCCCGAGCAGGTCCGTGACAACGCCGCGGCGGCCGGAGTGGTGCTGGACGCGGAACTGATGCAGCGGATCGACGACCTGTTGGATCCGGTCGTCGAACGGGATCCTAAGAAGACCGACAGTGACTGGTAGAGCCCGGCCCACCCCCGGACAGCCCTGGAGAAGCTATGGAATTCGCTCCCTTCGAGCTCCTGGAGTGGCAGTCGTCGGACGACGGTCTGGCCCCGTACAGCCTGGCGGACAGCGGCTGTCAGCCAGTCTCGATCAACGAGCTGCTGGCCGGTGAGTCAGCGGACGCCTTGCTCAAAGCCCCGCTGCACTACCCGCCCGAGCGCGGCCCCGAAAGCCTGCGGTACCTCATATCCGAGCACCATTGCGGCACACCGGACGACGTGATGGTCACGGTCGGGGCCGCGGAGGCCAATGCCGTCGTCATGGCGACACTGGTGCGACCCGGTGACCACGTGGTGACCCTGGCGCCCGGATACCGACAGGTCTGGGGTTGCGCGGTCAATCGCGGGGCGGAGGTCGACGAGGTGCACTGCACGGCGGCCGACGGATGGCGGCCGGACCTCGCCGCGCTGCGGCGGGCGGTCCGCCCGGACACCCGCCTCATCTCCCTGACAAACCCGAACAACCCCACGGGCACGATCCTCACCGATGACGAGATGGCCGAGATCGTGGAAATCGCCTCCCGGGTCGGCGCCTGGATCCTGGCCGACGAGGTGCACCGGGGGACCGAACTCCTCACCGACCTGGTCACCCCCACCTTCTGGGGCCGCTACGAGCGCGTGATCTGCGTGGGCAGCCTGTCCAAGGCCTTCGGCATGCCGGGACTGCGGGTCGGTTGGCTGGTCGCCCCGCCGGCCGTGCTGCCGGATCTGTGGCGGCGCCACGAGTACGCCACGGTGTCGACCGCGTCGGTCTCCATGACGCTCGCCGAGATCGCCCTCGACCAGGACCACCGGTACCGCCTGCTCAGCCGGTACCGGGCACTCATCCGGAGGAGCAGTACCTGGCTGCGCGACTGGGTCGACGCCCACCCCGAGCTGGTTTCCCTGGTGACGCCCGAGGCTACGGCACTGGGATTTGTCCGCTACCACCTCGACCTGCCGAGTCGTGACGTCGTCGTGGAACTGAGCCGGCGGGGCGGGGTCCTCGTCGGGGCAGGGGCGCACTTCGGAACGGAAGGCCATTTCCGGATCACCCATGGCCATGACTCATCCTATCTGTCCGAGGCGCTGGACCGGGTCTCCGCGGTGTTGAAGGCCCTCTCCAGAAAGGCGGCTGACGGAAAGTGAGATGTCGGATGAATTGCACATCGGCGCTGAGCGTGGTGGCGGGTGTCCTCCTCCTGGCCACTGGCTGCGGCCAGGGACTTCTCGGCGGCGAGAGCTCTACCGAGCAGGACGGCCCGATCACCCTGGGCATGGCGGTTCCGATGTCCGGCAGTAGCGCGGACATCGGGCCCTACATGAAGAACGGCGCCCAACTCGCCATCGACGAGATCAACGCCCATGGAGGAGTGCAGGGCCGCAAGCTGAAGCTGCGCGTCGAGGACGACGCCTGTGATCCGCAGACCGCGGTGGCCGCCGCCACGAAGCTCGTCACCTCCAAGATCGCCCTGTCCGTCGGTGGCTACTGCTCCGGAGCGACGCTGCCCACCCTGCCAGTTTTCGCCAAGGCGCACATCCCCATGATCATCCCGGCCGCCAACTCGGATGAACTCTACAAAGAGGGCTACCAGGGCGCCTTCATGATCAACGGAACAGGAACCCAGCAGGCCGATGCGGCCCTGGCCTGGATGGAGAAGACAGGCGCACGACGGGTGGCGGTCGTCCATGACAACACCAGTTACGCCAAGAACATCGCCACCCTCATGGAACCCCGACTGAAGCAGGCCGGAGGACCCCGACAGGTGGAAGCCACGTCGCTGACCCCGGGCGAGAACGACTACAGCGCGACGGTGGACGAGGTACTGAACGCCAAACCGGACTTCGTCTACTGGACGGGGTACGACAAGGAGGGAGGCCTGCTCATCCGCCAGCTCAGGCAGGCCGGTTACCAAGGAGAGATCATGGTTGCGGACGGCGCGGTCAGCCCGGCCCTGGCGAAGATCTCCGGGGCGGCCGATGCTGAAGGCGTACTGGCGACCATGACACAGACCCCGGACACCATCGAAGGCGGCGCCGCCTGGATCAATTCCTACCGCGAGAAGTTCGGCTCTGCCCCCGGACCGTTCTCCACGCAGTCCTATGACGCGGTTCGCCTGGCGGCGGATGCGATCGGGCGAGCGGACGGCACGGACAGCACCAAGGTGATCGCCGCGCTGAAGAACACCCATAACTTCAAGCTGTTCTCCGGGCCTCTGGCCTTCACCAGCAACAGGACGCTGTCCAGCGGCGGCTTCGTGATCCTTGTGCAGAAGGGCGGCCGGTTCGTCCGCGCGGACGGCAAGGTGTAGGCGCTCCATGACACAACTCGTCTGGAACGGGCTCTTCGTCGGGGCCTTCTACTCACTGGTCGCCCTTGGCTACAGCCTCGTCTACGGCGTCATCCGACTGCTCAACTTCGCGCACGGTGACGTGTACATGCTGGGCGCCTTCTGCGGAATGTGGCTGCTGAGCTCTCTAGGCGGGATCGCACCCGCCTTTCCGCCCCTCGTGCTGCTCCTCGTCCTGGTGGCAGCCATGCTCCTCTCGGGGCTGGCGGGCGTGGCGATCGAACGAGTGGCCTACCGTCCGCTCCGGTCCGCTCCGCGCCTGTCTGTACTGATCACGGCCGTGGGGGCGGCCTTCACGCTCGAGTACGGCGTCCGGATCATCAGCGGGCCGAACCCGGAGGTCTACCCGCTGCGGCTGGACGGCCGCGGACTGTCTCTGTTCGGTGCCCGGTTCACCGTACAGCAGCTCATGCTGCTGGCCGTGGCGTTAGCACTGATGGCCGGGCTCGACACCTGGGTGTCCCGCAGCCGCGAAGGCCGTGCCATGCGGGCCATCGCCCTGGACCGAAAGGCCGCGGTGCTGATGGGCATCGATGTCGACAGGGTCATCGCCAAGGTCTTCTTCGTCGGCTCAGCGCTCGCTGGTGCGGCCGGCGTGATGGCGGGCGTCTTCTACGGAAAGATCGACTTCCTGATGGGCTTCGCCATCGGGCTCAAGGCGTTCACCGCCGCCGTCATCGGGGGCATCGGAGATGTCAAGGGCACCATGCTCGGGGGCCTTGTGCTCGGCCTGCTCGAGGCGTTCGGTTCCCATTGGCTGGGCGGCGAATGGCGGGATGTGTTCACCTTCGGATTCCTCATCGTCCTGCTCAGCGTGCGCCCCATGGGCCTTCTTGGCGTGCGGGAAAGGGAGCGCGCATGACCCCGCGTACGACTCTTCGTACGACTCAGTGGATTCGACGACGCACAGACAGCAGGACCGTCGCGCCTGCCGCGTTCGCCGGCGCACTCCTGCTCCCCTTCCTCATCGCCACCCCGTACGCCCTCAGCGTGATGACCAGCGCCGCGATCTTCGTGATGCTGACAGTCGGACTCAACATCGTCGTCGGGTACTGCGGTCTGCTCGATCTGGGATACGCGGCGTTCTTCGCCGTTGGGGCCTACACCAGCGGTGTCCTGAGCACCCGTTACGGGTTCTCCCTGCTGGAGACGATTCCCGCGGTGATCGGGATGACGGTGCTGGCCGGCCTGGTCGTCGGGCTGCCCACCCTGCGGCTGCGCAGCGATTACCTCGCCATCGTGACCCTGGGCTTCGGGGAGATCATCCGCATTGTGGCGAACAACCTCGACGCCACCGGCGGCCCGTCTGGTATCTACGGAATCCCCGGGCTGACCGGCGTGGGCTCTCTCGACGGCCCGGTGGGTTTCTACTACGTCGTCGTGGTGATCACCGCCCTGGCGGTGTTGCTGGCAGGGCGGCTCGACCAGTCCCGCCTGGGGCGATCCTGGCACTTCGTCCGCCAGGACGAGGACGCGGCGGAAATGATGGGAGTCCACACCTATCGGGTGAAGCTCGCCGCCTACATCGCGGGTGCGGTCTGGGGCGGGCTCGCGGGAGTCCTCTTCGCCGCGCACCTTTCCGCGGTGTCTCCCGAGAGTTTCCGCTTCGTCCAGTCGGCCCTCGTCCTCATGGCCGTCGTCCTCGGAGGCATGGGCAGCTTACGCGGAGTCGTGGTCGGCGCCCTGGGCATCAGCCTGGTGCCTGAAGTCCTCCGTGGTGTGGGGGACAACCGCTACTTCGCCTTCGGGTTGGTGCTCATCGCCGTCATGGTGCTGAGACCGCAGGGGCTCTGGCCGAGACGGTCGGACGAGACCGCTGCCACCGCGCGCCGTTCGGAACTGGCTTCCCCTGTACCGATGGAAGCGAAGGTCACATGAGTACACCCTCATTGCTCTCGGTCGAGCGGCTCCGGGTCGAATTCGGCGGCCTGACCGCCGTGAATGACGTGGACCTCGCCATCGAACCGGATGAGATCGTCTCCGTGATCGGCCCCAACGGAGCTGGAAAGACCTCATTGTTCAACTGCGTCACGGGATTTTACCGGCCTACGGCGGGTCGTGTCCGGGTGGCTGGCCTCGACATGACCGGAGCCAGGCCCTCAAAGATCGCCGGCCGCGGAGTGTGCCGGACCTTCCAGAACCTCAGGCTGTTTCCCGACCTGTCCGTCTTGGATAACGTCCGGGCCGGACTGCACCTGCGCGGTGGCCAGAACGCGCTCGACGCGCTGTTGCGCACCCCGCGCTACCGGCGCTCCGAGCGCTGGGCCACCGACGAGGCCCACCACTGGCTCGACTTCGTGGGCCTGTCCGCCGAGAATCCGACGGCCCCGAGCCGGACGGGGCCGGTCAACAACCTGCCCTACGGTGCGCGACGTCTGGTGGAACTCGCTCGTGGCCTTGCCCAGCAGCCCCGTCTTCTGCTCCTCGACGAACCGGCCGCCGGGCTCAACCCGGCCGAGAAGACCGCGCTCGTCGACCTGATCCACCGCATCCACGCGCTCGGCGTCACCGTGGTGTTGATCGAGCACGACATGCCCCTGGTCCGGGCCGTGTCGCAGCGGGTCGTGGTGCTTCACTACGGTCGGAAGATCGCGGACGGCCTGCCAGACACGGTCTGGAACGACCCCGAAGTGGTCGCGGCGTACCTCGGCACCGACCCCGACAACAGCACAGACCCCGACAGCACGGACCCTACGGCGGCCTACGACGCCCGGAGCGCCACGGAGACCAGCCTTGCTCGACCTTGACGGTATCGACATCCACTACGGCGGCGCCCAAGCCGTGCGAAGCCTCTCCATGTCCGTCCAGCCGGGGGAGATCGTCGTCCTGCTGGGCGGAAACGGCGCGGGGAAGACCTCCACCCTGTCCGCTGTGTCCGGCCTCATCAGGCCAAGCGCCGGCACGATCCGCTTCGGCAGGGAGGACATCACCCGGAGGAAGCCGCATGACATCGTGGGCCTTGGCCTGGTGCACGTACCAGAGGGTCGCCACGTCTTCAGCCGGCTCTCCGTCCATGAGAATCTGCAGCTCGGCGGTTACCTGGTGACAGGTCAGGCCGAGCTCGCCGCCAGAGCCGACCGAGTCTACACACTGCTGCCACGCCTGGTGGAACTGCGCACGCGACAGGCGGGAAGCCTGTCCGGCGGGGAACAGCAGATGGTCGCCATCGGCCGGGCCCTCATGGCGGCTCCCCGTGTGCTGTTGCTCGACGAGCCGTCGATGGGGCTCGCCCCCAGGATGGTCGCGGCGGTGATGCGGCTCGTCCAGGACATCAGGGAACAGGGGACAGCTGTGCTGCTCGTCGAACAGAACGCCACGGCGGCGATGCGGATCGCGGACCGCGGTTATGTGCTCGAAAGCGGCGCCTGCGTTGCGTCGGGCCTCGTCCGTGACCTGGCGGGCGACGCCCGGGTCGCCGCGGCGTACCTCGGTGCCGACCAAGGACCAAGGCAGCAGGAGGACGTGTGAACCTTGCCCGGATCCCGCGTATCGACGAGGCCACGCTCGGACAACTGGTTCCGATGGGCCACGCCATCGCGGTCGTGGAGAAACAACTGCGGGACGGACTGCCGGAGTCGACGGACGGGCTGCCTCGCAGCGCGGCACACCTGGACGCCGGCCAACTGCTCTTCATGCCCGCCCTGCTCGGCGGCTACGCGGGGGTGAAGCTTGCTGCTGTCGCGCCCGGGAACGTCGAGCACGGTCTGCCCCGTGTCACCGGCGTCTACGTGCTGCTCGACGCCCAGACCCTGGTCCCGCTGGCCCTCCTCGATGGGGCCGCACTGACGGCACTGCGGACCCCGGCGGTGTCCGCTGTCGCGGTCGGACATCTGGCAGTCGCGGACGCGGCACGTGTCGTGGTCTTCGGGACCGGACCCCAGGCCTGGCGGCATGTGGAAGCGGTGCGCGCCGTCCGGCCCATCACCCATGTCGATGTGGTCGGCCGCCACGCGGGGCGCACACACGACTTCGTCGCGCGGTGCGCGGACACGGGGCTGACCGCCACCGCGTCCGGAGCCGACGCGGTGGAGAAGGCCGACATAGTTCTGTGCTGCACCTCCTCCGCGACACCCCTGTTCCCCGGCACGCTGATCCCGCGTCACGCCACGGTGGTGGCGGTCGGCTCGCACGAGCCGGCCGCCCGCGAGGTCGACACCCAACTGGTACGCGCCTCCACGGTGGTCGTGGAAAGACGTTCCGCGGCGCTGCGCGAGGCCGGTGACCTGCTCATTCCCCTGCATGCCGGGGACATCCGAGCCGATCACATAGCGGGCGACCTCGTCGACCTGGTCGCTGGCCGGGTGCGGACCACCGGTACTGTGCCCCGACTGTTCAAGAGTGTCGGCATGGCATGGGAGGACCTGCTGATCGCCGCCGCGGCGTACGAGCTAAGACGCGCCGACAGCGACCTCCCCCTCTGGTTGTGAGGTCCGCCCGAGGAAGAACACGGCGGACAGCACAAGCGCCGATCCAGAGGTGATTCCCCAGGTCAGACGTTCCTGGAGGACCAGCACGCCGATGATCGCCGCGGTCAGCGGTTCGATGAGCGCCACCACCGAGACCGTGGTGGCGCTCAGCACTTCCAGCCCCGCGAAGAACAGGCCGTAGGCGAGCGCTGTGGGAACGAGGCCCAGGTAGCCGATCGAGACAGCGGTCCACCCCAGGCCCTCCGCACGTGGCAGCAGACCCTCGGCCAGCGCCACCGGGAGGAGACACAGGGTGCCGACCGCAAAGTTCAGGACGAGACCGGTGAGGCGGCTGCCTCGCCGCCTGAGGCCGGCGGCCCGACCCAGCAGGGTGACCCCCGCGTACCCGCTCGCCGAGACGACCGCCAGGACGAGGCCGAACGCCGGTGCGGGGCCCACCGCCCGGTCGGCACCGCACACCAGAAGAACCAGGCCGGCCACACCGCACACGGCCGCGCACACTCCCGCGATGCCGACGGGTTCGTCCAGGAGCAGCCGTGATCCGAGCGCCACGAGCACGGGTCCGGTGCCCAGTGTCACCACCGTCGCGACCGTCAGCCCCACCTGCTGCACCGCCGCGAAGTAGGCCGTCTGATAGAGCGCCAAGCCGCATCCCGCCAGCAGGACTTCCCGCTTGTTCTCCAGGAACACCTGGAGAAGAGAGTCCGCCGGTACCCGTCGGAAGCGGTCGTGGAAGGAGCGGGCCAGGAGCAGCAGAACGAGCCCTCCTGAGAACCGCCAGAAGGAGACCGCACCGGGGCCGATCCCTCCGATGTCGTAGAGGACCGCTGCCACAGCACCACCGGTACCCCATGCGGTCGCTGCCACCGCGACTGACAGGAGGCCCTGCCGGGCGGACATGACGTTGGATGATCGCACTGACTCTCCTCATTACTCTGCTCACCGCGGAAGAACTGCGCAGATGGGCAGCGCACCGCAGGCCGCCCTCATGGCTGAGGGGGCCGGGCGTGGTCGCCGCCGTCAGACGACGGGCGGCGGAGGAGTCAGTACGTGCACCAGAGCAGCATAGGTCAAGGCCCTGGCAAAAGTGGCGACCTCGGCTGTTCGTGCGGACGTGGGGCTCTATAACTCGATGCTCGGCATCAGTGGTGCCTCGGCGCGTACCAGGACCCAATCGCGCAGGCAGGGGTAGGTCGCCTGGGCGGCATACCAGATCTCCTGGGCGCTTCTCTCCGCGGCCTCCAGTGTCGACGCCCGCAGGTAGACGCCGATGGTGGGGTGTGGCCAGGCTTCGGTGTGGACGGCGACATGTACAACGGCTGCGATGCCGGTCGCCGCGCGGGCCATGGCCTCGGCCATATAGCGCGGCAGGGGGCTTCCATCCGGATGGCGCAGACAAACATGAATGAGGTACATGGGACCTTGAATTCGTGAAGAGAAGTAAATGAGTGCCATTGACGAGCTACCGGATCGTCCAATTTTGCATGACTTCGAGTGAATATGGCGAAATGCGAGCAAGTCTTGACTGTCTCTAGACTTACCGTCTCGCATTATGGGACGACTGTCACAGGTTTGAGAAGTAGAGTTAGCTAGTTGATCACTGGCCGTTTTGCGGCGGTAACGTCATGGGTCTATAGGTGGAGAGTTCATGCTCGGTCAACTTGGCATCGATCCGGTTACGGAGTCCGTTTATCGCTATCTACTCGTGAACCCGAGCGGGGATATATCCGACTGGGCCACCGCCACGGGGCTACTTGAAAGCGAGGTCCGGCAAGCTCTTGATCGGCTGAGTGAGTTATCACTGGTGAATCTCTGTGCGGACAGCTTTCAAGTCCGTACTGTCAATCCGCTTCCCGGTCTGGAAGCTCTTCTGGCCCGTCAGCAGGCCGAGTTGGCCGAGCAGCAGCACAATATCGAGGCAACGAAGGCTGCGGTCGCGGAGTTAGTCGCCTCATACGCCCACAAGCAGTCGGTATCCGGTGGCGGCATGCAATACCTCAAGGGCATCGAGGCCGTACGTGACTATATCGCCGATTCGTGCGAAAGTGCACAGTGCGAGCTGCTTTCCTTTGCCCCGGGTGGCCCGCAGACATTCGAGAACATGCGCGCTTCCAGGCCGTTGAACAGGAGTTTATTGGATCGCGGCGTCAAGATGCGGACCATCTATCTGGACAGTATCCGCCGCGACCCGCCGACAGTGGCCCACGCGGAGTGGCTGGTAAGCCTCGGGGCGCACGTCCGGACAGTGCCGAGCCTGCCCAATCGCATCCTGATCTGGGACCGCGCGTCTGCCTTGATCGCCGCCGATTGCGAAGACACTTCCGCTGGCGCGATCGTCGTTACGAACACAGGCCTGATCAGGCTACTGTGCGCTCTGTTCGATCACGTCTGGCAATCAGCCGACCCGCTGGGTGCACCGATGCGGCGAGGGGGCGGTGAGTTCAGTAAGCAGCAGACCGAGGTCATACGGCAGATGGCGCTGGGGCGTACCGACGAAGCGATAGCCAAGAGCATCGGCGTGTCCACCCGTACTGTTCGCCGCTTGGTGACCAGCGTGTTGAACGCCCTCGACGCGCGGAGCCGGTTCCAGGCCGGCGTCCTGAGTGTCCAGCGCGGTCATCTGCCATCCCACCCAGAGTAACGGCCTTCGCGTGTGCGTGCGGTTCGGACCCTCCGCCCTGCCTTGTAGCATGGCGTCGGTGCTTACTGAGGTTGAACTCGTGATGTCGTGCTGGTCAGGCGGGTCTGATGATCAGGCCGGTCTCGGCGAGGCAGCCGTCTATGAGGTGGCTGCGGTACTGGATGTGCCGCAGGCCGTGGCGGATGCGCTGGATGCGGTGTTCGGGAGTGCTGAAGGCGACGTTGGACAGCCAGCCGCGTCGTAGGAGCGACCAGATGCCTTCGACGGGGTTGAGGTCGGGTGCGTAGGGCGGCAGGTAGTAGATGGTCAGCCAATCCCGGGCTGCCGCCCATTTCCGCAGGTCGGCGGCCTTGTGGACGTTGACGTTGTCCCAGATCAGGACGATCGGGCCGCCGAGCTGCTGGTGTGCCGCGGTCAGCAGGTCGCGGTAGTCGCGCCAGGAGAAGCTCTTGCGTCCGTCGCGGTTGCCGTCGTCGCGGCGAGGCCGGTAGATCAGCCTCGAGCGGTGGCCGGGCCGGTAGCAGGTCAACGCTGCGATGGAGATGCGTCTGCGGGGCCGATCCGGGCTAGCTCGGCGATCTCGACACCCACGAGGGCGTGGGCAAGGTAGTAGGCGAGTTCGCCGGGGTCGGACAGGCTGCGGCGGGCCATCACCCAGCGGTGATGGGTTGGCGGGTCGGGGTCGAAGATGAGGTTGGTGGGCAGCATGGCCTCGGCCCAGTCGTAGATCCACGGACCCTTCGCCCCGTCACCGCAGGACAGTCTCTGTCAGGCATCACCTGGTGCTTCTTCGATGAGCTGGTCGATGCGCCAGATGCCGCCAGGAACTTGATCTGCTGCGGCTTGGGCACCGCCACCACATAGCCGATGTCGAGCTGTTCGAGCAAGCGGTGGAAGTGCCAGTCCTGCCCATCAGCGGGTGAGGCCGCCCGCGCCGGCTCGCCCGCAGGGCGGGGGACACCGTCGCGGAGGGGACAGTGAGGTGCTGGCCGCGATCGTCTTCGTGGCCACCTCGGGCTGCACCTGGAACCAACTCCCGCCGGGCTTAGGCTTGTCGGGGGTCACCGCCTTCCGTCGGTCCACCGAGTGCACGGAGGCCAGGGTGTGGGCCAAGCTCCATCGTCTGGCCCTGGACGAACCCGGTGCCGGGTGAGCTGGACTGGTCACGGTGCGCGATCGACTCCGTCAGTGTCCGAGCCCTCAAAGGGGGCAGCTGACGGGACCGAATCCGACCGACCGAGGGCAAGAAGGGATCGAAGCTCCACCTGATCGTCGACCGTAATGGTCTGCCCCCGTCAGTCGGAATCTCTGCCGCGAACCTCCACGACAGTCAGGCCCTCGTCCCGCTGGTCTGCGGCGTTCCGCCCATCCGTTCCCGTCGGGGCCCGCGACGTCGGCGGCCCGGCAAACTGCATGGTGACAAGGGCTACGACTACCGCCACCTGCGGCGATGGCTCGCCTCCCGCGGCATCCGGCACCGTCTCGGCCCGTAAGGGCATCGAGCCATCCCGGCGCCTGGGCCGACATCACTGGGTCGTAGAGAGGACCGTGTCCTGGCTGTCCGGTTGTCGGCGCCTCCATCGCCGGTACGAGCCGCAAGCCGGAACACCTCCTCGCCTTCACAGCCATCGCCGCGACCCTCATATGCCACCGCAGACTGACCAGGTGAAATGGCGTCTTAAGACGCGGTGAGGTCCACCTCGAGCAGCTCGGAGAGGGTGGCTACCGTCTGCTTGGGGTCCTGGTTGTGTACTCCCACGAGGCCGAACTGCTCTGCTGCCTGAACGTACGGTGCGGTGTCGTCTACGAAAATGCACGCCTCGGCCGGAAGATCCATGAGCTTGAGCGTGGTTTCGAAGAGCTCGGGGTCGGGCTTGCGCATCAGGTGCTGCTCGGAGATCACCACGACGTCGTACAGCTTCTCGAGCTCGTAGCCGTCGTACAGGTCCCACGGGGTGAGCCCCACAGAGTTGGACAGGATGGCCACCTTGATTCCGGCTCGCCTCGCCGCAGCAGCCGCGCTGATCAGCAGCGGCTCAGGGCGCAGGTCGCCGAAGATGCGGCCCATCAAATTGTGGGGGTCCACGCCCAGCATCTGGCCGGCGAAGTTGTTCCATTCAACCTGGGAAACCGCTCCGCGCTCAAGATCGCTGGTGATCCGAACGCCCTCGCTGTCCTTGTACAGGGCCGTGAGGCAAGCGCCCTGGGGAAGCCCTTCGCGCTGCTCGAAAGCGAGTACCGCAGGCAGCAGCGGAGTGGTAAGCACACCTCCGAAATCGAGGATGAGGCCGGTGCGGCGGTTGGACATGCAGGAACTCCATTGTTGAGATGTCGGACGCCCATCCAGACCGGACAGCGTCACGGACCCGGCTGCATATGGCGACGGCAGTAGCTGCGCGTCGCAGGCCAGGGTGCACTTACGGGGCGGAACAGGACCTGTCTGTCCGCAGACCCACGGTACCAGCCCAGTCCATAAAGGGCGTGGTGCTAAATCTCACTTGCCAGCCTGCAATTGAAGATCACCCTGCCGCTTGGGCCTTACGCGCCGGGTCAATGGGGTCTGAACCGAGGAATCGGGCCGGTGAAGCCCATTTAAAGCCACCGATCCGGTTGGGATTCCACCCACACGGAGTGGAGAAGAACCTGTCGAGCCTGATCCGTGGTGACGTGCGAGTAAGCCGCGCTGACTCGCGCTTGCCACGCTGCTTCGCTGTCGGTGTCAACGAACGGTTTCTCTCTCAGGAAGGCAGCAGCGTAAGAACTGGCGGGTGCGGTGTCAGCGGCCTGGAGTGCAGCCTTGATCCAGTACGCTTCTGCGGCCGGCTCAGGGTCGGGGTGCGAGGCGGTAATGTCCTCTGCGGCGAACATCAGGTCTCGTGGAGCGTAATAGCGCAGCTTCTCGCACGCATCAGCAATATCTTGAGTCCACCGATCCAGGCGAACATCGATGGGGACGCGCATCTGCATGAGTTCTGCGAGACGCCGTCCGGGCGGATAAAGGCTCGTCCCAGGAAAAGCCTTCACCAGGTCAAACCAGAGGGGATAAATCCTGTACAGGGCGCGCCAAGCCTTCCAGCGGGCCGCCGCCGCGCGGGTGGTGGGAATGCTCGCACCTACAGCAACAAGGAGGAAGAGCACGTCCATCCATATCGATGTGGCGTCCACAAGGAGTCGCACTGTGGAGGGGCTTACGGGGAGGACCACTGCAGCCCAAAGAATAGCGATGCGAGCTACTGTGTGGGCCAGTCCCATCCACATTGACATCCCCATCAAGCCCAGCCCGACACGCATGCTCGCGCTCTCGGCCTGCCGCGCTGCCCTTGTCCACTGGTAGCCGCAGACTGCGGTCGTGACAAGTGGGAAGAAATAGAAGACGCTCATGTAGACCGCAACTCCCCATTGTCCAGCGTGGTCGATGAGGAAGTCTTGGCTCGGTTTGTCGCGATTCACTACGGTGAAGAATAGAACCGTGAGAAGAGTAACGCCTATCGCGCCCGCCTTATAGGATGCGCGGGCGATCCGGCGGGAGACCGCTACATGCCGGGGTACGACTACCGCCGAGCTCTTTCCGTAGCTAGTGGCGACGTAAGTCAGCGCTGCGATGATCGCTGCAGTACTGGCGAAGTGTCTGAGCAGGGCGCTCAAGTCCACTACAGGAATGCGATCTACTGCCTCCATTGCTGCTGGCGTGTAGAGACACAGAGCTACGGCGAATCCCGCATATCCGCCCCAGAGCGCCCTGCGATGAGAGTCGCCGTACCGGACTGCAGGAAATCGCCATACGGCGATGATGGTCATCACTGCCGCAGTCAGGTATTTGAAGTAGTCGAACACGTCTAGTGGGTATCTACGTACGCTGCACGCTCTGCCGACCCGGGAGGTCGACTGAAGGCAGACTTGATTGCCAGTAGGTGAACTGTGCGGTGCAACGGAAGTTATGAGGGCGAGAACTGCGCCTCAGTGATCGCTGCCTGATCGCGGCTAGAGCCGGCGCCGCGGCGGAGCAACTGGGTGGGCAAGCGAATTCTCCAGGAGGCTAACCATGTCATCTCCTGTGAGCAACTGACGGCGCGCCAACCGCTTTATCAATGAGGCCGAAAGCTCGGCCTGCTTTTCCTCGAAGCTGCCGAAATCCACGCGCCCTTGGACCAAGGTCGACGGGAAACGTCGAACGACTTCGTCGCGAATGCGTTCAGGGACGTATCGCTCGATCTCGGCAGCAGTCAGAGTGGTCCCGTGGTCCATCCATTCATGCGCGATCTCGTGGAGGATGATGCGCTCAGTTTGATTGCGACTTGAACGGCGGCGATAGAGAATGATCGTGAACTCCGGCGCTTTGACCCGAAGACCGCAGGCCGTGCCCAGGCCCCCTTCGGGGTCATCCAGTGGCACCAGCCGAATTTGGCGCCCCAACGCGACCTCCATATTCCGCACCAGCGCCTCGACACTAAAAGGAGCGGGGATAGGGAGATCGGCAAGCAGTCTCTCACATTCCCTCACGAGGGCGCGCCGTGAAGGGTCCCTACGCCAACGCATAGTCGCTCCATTGCTACTGAAATGTTCACTGCCAGCCCCATCCCGATACTCGTACGCGAGGCGCTAGTAGCCAGGAGCTTGTGCTTGAGGTGCGCGGTGGTCGGCCGGCACTCCCTGTCTGCTCCTAATCGTACAAGGGGGGAATGTGTGATCCATGCGAATGGGTGTGTTGTGAAGATCACGCAAGCGCGATGGCCTCGCAATCTGGTTTCAAGATCGAAATCGAGCGACGCCGCTGTGATTAATCTTTGAATGCTTCTAGGGCAAGGCCGGCCCTCCTGTGGGCCAGGGCTATAACTCCTCGTTGAGCACTTCCTTCCTCCACGGCACCTCGTCGGTGGTGTCGAGGCGGTTGGAGGCCAGCTTGTCGGCGCTGAAGACGCGGAACGGTCCCCGCTCGGCGCGGGCCCGCAGGGCCTTGAGGACCCGCGGGCCCGCAGGACCTTGGGGATCACCTGCGCGAAGGTCTGTCGGCGGCGTAGCCCCGACCTGGGCGGAGGCGGGGACACAGCCGCGCGGCGTGGGGAAGCTGTCGGGCTCGGGGCCGGAGCAGAGGAAGCGCGGGCAGGAGGTGCGGCCAGGGCCGACCGCGTGGGACGGTGCCCTCCCGCTCCAAGCACGCGGCGGCGCCCGCGGGGCAGTCGACGATGGTCATGTACCGACCGTGCGGGCAGATCCCGCCGCTGACGGCGGCCAGTAGGCCGAGCTCGAAGGCGTGGCGGAGGTCTTCACCGACGCTGCTGCCGTCGAGGACACCGTTGCCCGTTACGGCGACCGACACAGGCGTGTGCCGGCGCCACAACCGGAACGGGTGGTCATCCGGAGTTCGATCGAGTGGGCGATGGAGCAGACGCTCATCACTCGCCCTCCGACGACGCGGGCTGCGGCATAGAGCAGTTACCGCAGTCCTCGGAGAGTGACGCCCTGCGCTCTGGACGCGTCGTCCCGAAGCCTGGTCGCCGCTCCGTGGGATGCGTGTCCGCGGCAAAGACCTGCGCTCTCCGTGATTGTTCGAAGAGCGCGTTGAGTCTCGTCGGTGAGGATCTTGTCGGCTGAAGGGTACTCAAGGAGTTCCCGCGCGGCGTAGCCGTCGGCGCTGGTCAAGGTCTCGTTCACCAGGCGGCGGATGATCACCTGTGCCACGTCCTCGTCCGTGGAGAGATCCAGGGCAGTCAGACCCCAGCGCGTACGGAAGACGACGAGCCCCGCTTCGAGGCGGCCGTCGCAGTACCGTCGGGCCATCCGCGCGGTGGCCTCCTTCGTCGGCTGCGTGCCCTGGTTGAGACATGCGACGGCCAGGCAGGAGGCGATGTCCTCCTCCCACGGTTCACCGAAGCGTGTCGTTTCGATCAGTTCCAAGGCCGCTGCCGATTCGCCTGCGTCAAGGCGGGCGAGGACCGCTACCTGGCGTCCGTCGAGGAGCCGGCTTCCGACGCCTTTGTGCTGTTCGATCTCGTGAAGGGCTTCCTGCCACCGGCCGGCGGTGGTGAGGGCGCGGGTGCCGTCGGCGAGAAGTACTGCCCAGAGCCACTGGACGATCTGTCGGAGATCGTCCTCCGTCGCGACCAGGTCAGCCAACGACAGGACCTGCCCCTCGATGGCGACCTGGGGCATCTGCTTGCTCACCCCCCGGAACAGCGTGGTGAGGCTCTCGTATGCCCCTTCCCCGTCAGCGGCTCGGATACGGAGGCGAGCTAGGTTGACCAGGGGTTCGAGCGCGAGCCGGGCGGCCTGGCCGGTGAGCGGCCGGACGGCATCGAGGTACACCTTTGCGTGGCTCCAGCACAGGGTGCGGGCCAGGGCGGTGAGGCCGCAGTCACTGGCGATGAGAGCGGCTTTGTTCTGCGCGACGGCGGCCTTGATGAGGTCGCCGTCACGCTCGGCTATGGCTGCAAGATCGGTGATCTCCCGGAGCCGTTCGGAGAGCGGTGGACACGCTGGTCGCGGGCGGGCGACCAGCGGGAACCGTCGAGCTATCTGGCTGGCGTCCACGTCACTGCCAGGTGATGACAAGGTGGTTGAAGCCGGTGTCGATGGCGAACTCTCTGGGGTTTTGCTCGGTCGGCTCGCCGTCCGTCGGGAGCATAGTGAAAGCGACGGGCCGATTACGGTACCGCTCGTTCCAGGTGCGGATCTCGGTTGCGACCTTCTCGACGAGCGCTTCCGCGTCGATCCGTGACCGATGAAGCCGTCGTACAGCGTGGCTCCGTCCGGTGTCGTGTGGTCGGCCTTGCGGCGAGTGAGGTACGTCGTGTGCGTCCATCGTCTGGCGGAGGTTGTCTATCTCCCGCTGGAAGCGCTCTACGTCCGAATCGTCCGGGTGGTCCGGAGACTGCGACACTCTCGGGGCGGACATGAGAGCACGGTCTCCGTTTCGCTCTTGCAGGCTGACTCGTCGCCTTCCCCGCCGGGGGTTCGGGGAGGGGGTGCTCCGCTGGCAGGGCAGAAGAGGGGTCTGAGAAACATCCATGTCAGATCGTGCGCCCGTGAGGACGGAGTCGCAGCGTTCGGTCGCCGCGATGTGGGCGGCTGGTTACGGAACAAGACCGTCACTGGTTGACAGTGCAGCGCTAAACGGAGGTCGGATCGTCTGACCGGGTACCGTTCTGGTGCCTAGTCAGAACGGAGTTCAGTATGCCCGACGGCACGGACAACCACATCGGGACGCGCGTGCGGATCGCACGCAACGCGGCTGGCCTGACCCAGCGTGAACTCGCTGATTTCCTCGCCCGCACAGAGAGCTGGCTGGCCAATGTCGAGGCCGGCCGGATGCCGCTCGACCGGTACTCGCTGGTCACGGCGATTGCCGAGTCCTGTGACGTGGACGTGGTGTGGCTCCTCGGCCAGCCCTACCGACTTCAGCGTAACGGGGGGAACGTGGCGCACGCGCACGTCCCCGCGCTGCGGACCGGCCTGCGGCGAGCGGGCCTCATCCTGTCCGGGCATCCCGGGCTCGATCCGCAGGGCGCGTCCGTCGCCAGTGCCGAGCTGCGTCAGAACTCAGCCAAGGCGAACCGGGCAAGGCAGGCGGCGAATCTGCCGGCAGTTGCCACGCTGCTGCCCGGAATGATCGAAGACCTCAACACCGCCATCCTGGTGCAGGAAGGTCCGGCGCGTGACGAAGCCCTGCGGTACATGGTCGACGCGGCCCGCACGGCGCGGATGTGTCTCAACCAGCTCGGCTACCCGGATCTGGCCTGGGTGGCCGCAGAGGTTGCCGCCGGCGCTGCCACCAGGCTCGACGATCCGCTGGTGAAAGCGGAGGTGGCGTGGGACCGGTGTGGTGCGCTGCTCCATCAGGCTTCGCTGCCGGAGACCGTGGCGGTCGCGGAGGCCGCGCTGCGAGACCTGGAACCGCTTGCCGCGTCGCGCAACGCGTCACGGCAGGCGCTGTCTCTGCGCGGCGCGCTGCATCTGCGGGCTGCGATCGCCCACGCCCGCGGCTCGAACGGCACGGATGCGTGGGCGCGCGTCGATGCGGCCATGGAGGATGCCGATCGGCTGGGCCCGGAGTTCTACGACCTCGATGCGCACACGGTGTTCGGCCGGGGCACCGTGGCGGTGCACGCGGCTGAGGTCGGGGTGGAGATCGGCCAGCCGGACGTAGGACTGTCGCGCGTACCGGATGTATCGGTCGATGACGTGCCGAGCAAGGAGCGACAGACGCACTACAAGATCGACAAGGCGCGGTCACTGAGAAGGATGGGCCGACTGCCGTCAGCCGTGGTCACGCTCAAGGAGGCGGCGAAGGGGGCTGCGTACTACGTCCACGCGGACCCGATGGCTCGGGCCCTGGTCGAGGATCTGGCGCGCGTGGGTGTTCCCTCCCAGGCTGGAGCCTTGTCCTCGCTCATCCGGAGCATGGAACTGGTGAGCTGATCGTCAAACTCGTATCCGCGCAAGCGAGTTGAAGTGAGCGCCCCCTAGAAAACCTAGGGGGCGCAGTCATTGCCAGCGGCCACAGTGGACCTCTCACCGTCTGTGAACGGATCATCACGGGAGACTCCATGGTCGAGCTGATCAACACCCGGGACCCCGGCGCTTGCGGCGACGCCTACACCGGAATTCTGGGGTGGCCGCTGCTCCCAGGCCACCGCTTCCGGCCGCGCGGAGGCTGCACCTGCGAGGCCGATCCGGACTGCACGACTCCTGGAGCCCACCCTCGTCCCGGGCCGTTGTTCCCCAGCCCGACCAGCGGCCTGACCGCCGAACTCCACGCCGCGCCGGGAGCCGCACTGATCGCGCCCACCGTCTGCTTCGACGCCATCGTGCTGCCCCGTAGCGAGGGCATGGCTGCCATGGTCGCCCTCGAACGGATCGCCCCCGTGCCGTGTCTCGTCACAGACACCCGCGCCACGCTGCTCGTCCTACCGGCCACTGCCCGGCACGCCCTCCCCGAACCGGGGCCTGGCACAGGGATCCGCACCGGGCCGGATCAGTGGGTGGCTCTCCCGCCTTCGCGGGGTGTCCGCTGGGACACCCCGCCATGGAACGAGCAGACACACCAGCCGATTCCCCTGCTGCACGGCAGCGACCTGGCGGCCTGCCTACACGAAAGCGGCGCACGCTCCCGAAGCACACCCGCCCCGGTTCTGGCCGAGGTGAAGCCCCCGAGTGCGCCTCCCCCGGAGCAGACCCCGCGACGCTGACGGTCGTCTGTCTGCCGGCCGTCGCCGGTTGCTGCGCTTCGCGCGCTCATCACTTACCCCCTCTGCAGGGCTGTGTTCGCCACTAAGCGGGTCCTGCCATTCCTCAAGAGGACGAGATGACGACTACAGCTGTACGGCCGCCCTGCCGTGACGGGGAGGTAATGCGGGAGAGGATCGAGGTGGCCTCTCCCCGTCGGGGCCCCGCGCCAGCCGTCCCTCAGGAGGCTGCCCAGGTAGGGGAGCTACGCCGGGACGCTGCTGCCCGGCTCGTGCACTGGGGACTGGAGGATCTGGTCGGCGAGGTCATGGTGATCATGTCCGAGCTGCTGGCGAACGCCCTGCTGCACAGCGGTACCGAACTGATCGTCCTGGACGTCAGGGTCCGGGACGGGTTCCTGGTGGTCACTGTCATCGACGGCATGCCGGGGCACGCCACGCTCAGGCCAGCTGCAGACGACGCCGAGTCGGGGCGCGGGCTCGTTCTGGTCGAGTCCCTGGCCGAGGCCTGCGGCGGTACCTGGGGAGTCAGCCGCAACGGCGCCGAGACGTGGTGCCGCCTTCCCGTGCCGACCGCCGAGAGACCCCGGGAACGACCCCGTTCCGTACGGACCGTTGAGTGATCCCCGGTCAGGGGCCAGTCGTTTTCCGTCTCTCCCTCCTTTATCGTCCTGAGGACCGTCATGTCTGACCGCACGTCTCCCGCCCGCGCCGCCGGTCACCGGCGGCGCGGCCGAAGCTGGCGAAGGCCCAACAAGCAGTCAGCCCGCGCCGATGTGCGGGCTGTGGCGGCGGGGCTCGGGATGGCCTCCGCAGTGTCCCTCGGCGCGGTGTCCGTCGACTGGTGGCTGGGGCTCGTCCCGCCGGGAGCACTCGCACTCGGCTTCGGTTCGGGGCTCGTGGTGTCCGCGGCCGTAGGCCTTCGGCAGGCTCGCCGCGCCGCAGGTGCCGTGTGCCGCGAGCAGGCTCTGGCAGCCGAGCGCCTGGTCGCTCAGGTGGAGTCCGTGGGCGCCGGCCTGGCCGGTACCGCCGATGTCCTGCGCCGGGGCGGCCGGCCGCGGATCCCCGACGACCGCCCCGTCGTACCCGACGACGGCACGCCCTTCGTCGCTGTCGAGCGGGCGCTCGCCCGGCTCGACGCGACGGCGGCGAACACGGTGGTCGCGGCTCACGAACGGTCGCAGCTCGCGGTGCGGCACGCCATGTTCCGCCACATCTTCCGCAGGGAGCACGCCCTGATCCTGCGTCTCCTGGAGGCGCTGGAGGACCTGCAGAACGAGATCAAGTCGGCCGCGCTGCTCAACCGCGTTTTCAGGATCGACAACCTGGCAGTGCGGCTGCGCCGCTGGTCGGAGAGCCTGGCCATCCTTGGCGGGGAGTCCGCGAGCACCGTCCGGTATCCCGTGACGGTCACGACCGTCCTACGGGCGGCCGTGCAGGAGATCCAGCAGTACGAGCGTGCCCGGGTCGTGCCCGGCTCGTACGGGCCGCTGCTGGGGCTGCCCGGCCACGCCGCTCCGGACATCACCCATCTTGTGGCCGAGCTGGTCGAGAACGCGACCGAGTTCTCCGCCCCGAACACCCTCGTCTACCTGCGGGCCCAACTCGTCAGCGGCGGTCTACTCATCGAGATTGTCGACCGTGCCCGGCAGATGATGGACGAGGACCGCGCGCAGATGAACGCGGTGCTCGCCGCACCGGAGCGAGTCGACGTCACCGCGCAACTGGCGGACGGGCGCATCGGCCTGCTCGTCGTCGGCATGACGGCGGCGCGCCACGGCATTCACGTCTCGCTCGCCGCGAACGCGGACGGGGGGAACACGGCTCAGGTCCTGATCCCGCAGCGGCTGCTCGTCACGGCCGAGCCCGAGCCGGTCCCGGCGCCGCGCGTGCCGAGCGCCCCGAGACAGGTCCGCCCGGCCCCGGTGCCGTCGTCCGGGCCTGCGAGGTTGACGGCCGGCGGGCTGCCCAGACGCGCCCGGTCGGACGTCCAGCCCCCCGACGCGCCGTCCGGACTGCCCGTGCGTGCGCGCACCGATTCGTCCGTCCGTCCGTATGAGAGCCCTGCCCGCTCGGGCGCCGTCACGGGCAATCCGGGCCTTGCCGGGGCGTTCCGGCGAGGCACCCAGGGCCATCCGTCAGGGGATCCCGCGCCCCGGCAGACCCCCGAGCAGTGACACGACAGCCCCGCCCCGGGGCCCCTTCCTCTTCTGTGGAGCTACGCCATGACCCACCCCCACCACCTTCCCTCGCCCGACGCGCCGTCGCAGCAGGCGCAGACGCCGTCCGAGCAGATGGGATGGTTGCTGGACCGCTTTGTTGACCGCACGTCCGGTGTCACGCACGCCGTTCTGCTGTCGATGGACGGGCTCGTCCTGCTCAGCAGCACGGCCGTGAACCGGGACTGGGCGGACCGGCTGTCCGCCTCCTTCGCCGGGCTGGCCTCGATGGGGGCGGGCGTCCCCGGTCCCGACGACACGTGCCTGCCGACCAGCCAGATCGTCATCGAGCGGGCCGACACCCTGGTCTTCATCATGGTCGCGGGTCAAGGGCAGCGGGCGGCGTTCTCCCACCAGGGCGAGACCCGGGGCACGGTTGACACCGTGCTGGGCGTGCTGGCCGATCCCGGCGCGGACGCCGGCACTGTCGGATTCCAGATGGGCCACCTGATCAGGCAGTTCGCCGGCATCATGCAGACGCCGGTCCGTACGGGCGGCGCCCGCGCCGACATCCGGTGACGTCCGGGGAGAGCTGGGCGGTCGTCCCCAGCCTGGACGTGCGGCCGTACGCGGTGGCCGGGGGCCGCACGGACTCCCGTAACTCTTCGGTGCTGCACCTGGACACGGTGCTCGAACCCGGGAACGGGCAGGCCCCCGCCCTGGCGCCGCCCGAGGCACACACCATTTTCCGGCTGTGCAGCACCCGGCGGCGTTCGATCGCCGAGCTGGCCGGGACGCTCCGCTGCCCGGTGCCCGTGATCCAGGTGCTCGTCTCGGACCTCCTGGACCACGAGGCGCTGTTCATCCCGTCCAGCACCTACTCCAGAGACCGGGCCGCCATGCAGGCGGTGCTGGCGGGACTGAGGAGGATGTGGCCCGATGCGCAGGCCGGCTGACCCGCCCGGCGTGAGCAGCGCCGCCCAGAAGGTCGTCATCGCGGGGGGATTCGGCGTCGGCAAGACCACCTTTGTGGGCGCCGTCAGCGAGATCCCCCCGCTGACCACCGAGGCTCCCCTGACCCAGGCGAGCGCCCTCACGGACATCCTCACCGGAGTGGAGGCCAAGGAGACCACCACCGTGGGCCTGGACTTCGGGCGGATCACCTTCGACGCCGGCCCGGCCGCACCTGCGGATCCCGGTGTCCCGGAACCGATGGAGCTGTTCCTGTTCGGCACTCCGGGGCAGTCCCGTTTCGCGCCCGTGTGGCGGTGGATCGTCTCCGGGGCGATCGGCGCCGTCGTCCTCGTGGACACCCGCCGCCTGGCGTCCAGTTTCGCCGCGGTCGACCACTTCGAGCGGAACCGGATCCCGTTCGTGATCGCGGTCAACGAGTTCGACGGAGCCCGCCATCACGACGCGGCGGAGATCCGAGAAGCGCTCAGCCTCGACCTCCAGGTGCCTGTTGTCTCCTGCGATGCCCGCCACGGGGTCTCCGTCGCCCGCGTGCTCATCGTCCTGGTCGAGCACGCCCTGTCCGTCCCTCCCGCATTGGACACCGATGACCCTCGACTCTGAATTCCTGCGAACCGCCCCGCGCCCGGATCCCCGCCGCATACAGGCCACCAGGGACCTCCTCGCCCGGCACGGGCTGGACGCCGGCCCGGACGCCGTGTTCGACGAGATCTGCGACCGCCTCGCCGAGGAGAGCGGGTTCGCCTGGGCGATGGTGGATTTCCACCTGGACGAGCAGCGCTTCGCCGGCCTGCACAACCCGCCCCCGGAGAGGGGCCTGCCCCAGGTGGACCGGGCCATGGACATCAGCCACGGATGGTGTCCGCACGTGGTGAGCCGCAGACTCGGCCTGCCCCTGCACAACGTCCACGCCAGCCGCCTCTACTCCGGCAACCCGGTCACCGACGCCATCGGCATCAACGCCTACTTCGGTGAACCGCTGATTTACCCGGGTACCGGTGCCGTGCTGGGCACCGTCTGCATCATCGACCAGGACATACGTCCCCTCGCTGACGCGGACCGGTACATGGGCATGGTCGAACGGGCCACCGCCGAGACCATGCACAGCATCCTCTCCCGTCCCGTCCGCACCAGGCCGTAGCCCTTGGCAGCGGCCCCGCGCCGCCGCTCGACCCGTGCCCTCATCGCCCCTGCGTGTGGCGTCCTTCCCGCGAGGACGCCGCCCGCGCAGCCCCGGCCGGGGCCCCTCGCCCCACGTACATGCAGGCAACCCCCGCTCAGGAAGGGAGACGACCCATGACCACCACCCCGCCGCCCGCGCTGGCCCCGTTCCTCACCCCCGCCCACATACTGCTGTGGGAGCACGCGCAGGAGTTCACCGACCGCCATGTCGCCCCCCGGGTGGCACGGACGGAGGCCACCCCGGGCAGGGTCGAACGCAAGACGGCCATCCTGATGGCGCGCCTGGGCTGGTTCGGGATCGCGATCCCGGCCGAGTACGGCGGGCTGGACGCCGGGCACGTGGCCCGCACGGTCATCATCCACCGCCTCTCCACGGTGTCCGCCGCCGCCGGAGCGACGCTCCAGGCCGGGCTGATCCCGGTCGGCGCGCTCCGCCACTGGGGCTCCGACGAGCAGAAGACCCAGTGGCTGCCGCCTGCGGCGGACGGGTCGGTGCTGCTGTCGATCGCGGTCACCGAGCCGGAAGCCGGCGGCCACATCGGCGGCATCGAGACCGCCGCCGAGCGGGACGGGGACTCCTGGGTGATCACCGGCAGCAAGGCGTACGTCGGCAACGCGCACATCGCCGGCCTGCACATCGTCATCGCCCGCACCGCCGCGCCGAAGACCGTCTCCGCGTCCCGGGCGCTGACCGCGTTCCTGGTCGAGCACGACCGCCAAGGCGTCAGCGTCGACCGGCACCAGCCCCGCCTGGGCCTGCACGGATTCTCCGCCGGCACCCTGCGCCTGGACCGCGTCCGCGTCCCCGCCGCAAACGTCCTCGGCACCGTCGGTGGCGGCCTGGACGTCGCGCAGAGCAGCAGCATCGTCTACGGCCGCCCGAATCTGGCCGCCGTCAGCCTCGGAATCCACGAAGCCGTCGTCCACACCACGGCCCGCTTCCTGAGGGCCCGGCCCCGGTACGGCGGCGTCCTCGCCGATCACCCGGTCATAAGAGACCGCCTCGGCGCGATGCAGGCTCGGCTTCAGACGGCCACGGTCGTCGCCTACCAGGCCGCCCACCTCCTCGACACCGGTACGCCCTGTGACAGCGAACTGATCAGCGCCAAGCTCCTCGGCCACGAGCTCGCCGCCGCCTCGGCCCGTGACGCGATGGAACTGCACGGCGCCCACGCCCTCGACACCGCCCTGCCTGTGCAGCGGTACTTCCGCGACATCCAGCACACGTACCCGCCCGCCGGCACCGGCGAGTTCCAGCGCGTCCACCTTGCCAACACCGCGCTCGGCGAGGGCCACGTCCAGTGGTCCGAACGCCTCGCCACCTGGACCGGTCCCGCAACCGTCCTGCCCGCCCCAGCCTGACAGGGAGTACCAGCACATGCCGTACGTCGTTCATCTCGGATCAACGCCACGAGGCAGCCGGGCGGACCTCACAGCCGAGGAGAACACCCCGTGAGTGATGCGGATGTCCGGCGTCCCCAGCAGAGCAGGCGGTGGGTGAGCCTCGGGCTGCTGATCGGAGGCCACACGTGGGGCGACGAACCGCAGCCGCTCGTGTACGTGCCGCGGTGCAACCCCGCGCCGAGACCGGCTCCCCGGCATGACGACGCGGACCAGAGGCACGCGGAGGTCATGCGAGCGGCCGGCTACGAATCGGACCATGTCCTCGTCCACGGCCTCCAGGTCCACAGCTACCGCACCCACGACACAGTCGGCGCCCGAGAGGCGTCCGACCACCTGCCGACCGTCCTCGACGTGGAATCAGGCCCGACCCCATGACGAAACCCGCAACGACCAGCACCGTTCCAGAGGCAGCAGATCCACCGACGCAGCGGCGACTGCTTTCCGACGCGGTCGAAAGGGCGGGCCTCGCCGCTCGCGTCGAGATGTCCGAGGACGGCACCGCGCTGGACCTCACCCTGCTCAGCAGCGGGAAGCTCCTCTTCGACCACGACACCAAGCAGGCCCGCGCCTGGCTCCGGGACCTCGGCATCGGCGCGACCGCCCGCTACAACGACACGCGGGACATCGTGCTCAGCGTGCCCGTCCCGGAGGTGGAGCGGCTGATCGCGGTTCTGTTCTCTCCTGCTGTGCTCGTCGGTGTGCTTGCCGCGAACCTGGACGACCTGCTCGCCCGCCACCCCTTCCTGTACAGCGTCAACGTCTTGGGGAGCGGCACCGTTGAACTGACCCTGCACAACTCCGCGGAGTACCGGAGCGGTGCCCTATTCGCCGCGCTCTGTGGCGCGTCCGGCATCGCCGACGGCGTTGACCTGACGCGCGGCAAGGGCATCGAGGCGCTGACGGCACGCCTGTCCTGGCTGGTCACAGGCATCACCGGCTCCCGCTTCGTGTTCGACGGCCTCCCGCCGTGCCGCCACGCTCCGGACACCCTGCGGTGCCGACTCACCCGCGACCAGATCCGGCTCCTCACGGACCGCATCAACGCCGGACAGCCCAAGGAGCACGCCCCTGACCCGCGCCCGCCCCGGCTGGCTCCGCCGAAGACTCGTCCCGACGACTGCCCGGAGGGTGCACTGATGCCTGCCCAACCCGCCCCCGCCGCGCCGGACACCCAACACCAACTCCTCGCCGACGCTTTCGACCTGGCACGCATCGGGGCCCGGATCGAGGTGGCCGAGGACGGCACCACGCTGGAAGTGAACCTGTCCTCCCTCGACAAGCTGCCCTTCGACCGCGACGTCGCCCAAGCCACCGCCTGGCTCACCAGGACCGGCGTCGAGGCGACAGCCCGGCTCAACGACAACGGGGATGTCCTGCTCGCCCTGCCGGCCCACGCGTCAGCCGGGCTGGTCTCGGCGCTCCTCGCCCCCCACATCCGGATCTGGCAGACCTCCACTCGCCTGAACGACGTGCTCACCGCACACGATCTCGCAGGCGGCACCGCAGTCAGAGACACCGGCGTGATCGTCCTCAGGCTCTACGACTCCGAGGAAGACGAGACCGGGCAGCGGTTCGCGGCGCTCTGTGGTGCACCCGGCATCGCGACCGGCCTCGACCTGGGACGGGACGAGAGCAGCATCCATCATCTCGCGGAGCGCCTGAGCTGTCTGGTCTCCGGCATCACCGGCTCCTACGTCGTGGCCGAAGGGACCCCGGGCTGCCGGCACGAACCGGACGAGCTGGCCCTCACCTTCTCCGTCGACGGCGCGCGCCTGCTGGCCGAACGCCTCGAATCCCAGCTCCCCCCGGCTGCCGCGGGAGACACCTCGTGACCACCCGTGTCCTCCCCGCCCCGCCCGCCGACGACGACGGACCCGAGGCCCGCAGACTGCTGGGCCCGGCGTGGGACAGCTCCTGGCCCCGTCTCGTGTCCACCAGCGGATTCGACGTGGTCCGGGCGCCCGAACAGTACGCCGCGCCCGCCGTCGAGCACCTGCGCCGACTCCGCGCGCCCCACGGATCGGTCGCCGCTGAAGGCGCCGACCTCCAGTTCTTCGTGCCGCCTGACTCCGGCAGCCTCCCCTGGCCGGACATCGTCACCTACATCACCCGATCCGCCGTCTGGGTGCCGCACCGCAGCGCACACCGCCTGGGGCTGACCCTGCGGTGGGCCGTCCGGGACGACGAGACGGGGCGGCTGCTGACCGCGCCCCTCGTCCTGTGGGCCACCCTCACTGCGCTCGCACCCCCCGCACGCCCTCGGCCACCGGCAGCCGCCCCTGGCTACCGAGGCCCCAAGCGCACTCCTGTAAGGACCACCCGATGATGAGCACAGCGAAGCACGCCGCCGCCGACGGCACACCCGCCGAGACCGCCCTCAACCCTGCCGGCCCGGACCGCGAACCGCCCCGGTCCGTCTACCAGGTGGGGGTGCTGACCTTCGCGGCGGACTTCGCGGAGGCCGTCGCCCTCGTGGAGGAGCGCGACGTCTGGCTTCGCAGCAGGGCGTTCCCCGCGGCCCATCCCGAGGCCCTGGACGCGTACCGAGGCGGGGCACACCGCGCGGTGGGACTGGCGGAGGACGGTCTCCTGTCGCGTGCGCCATCATCAACCCCGCCCCCGACCTGCGGCACTGGGGCGCCGCCGGGGCCCCGCCGGGGTTGTACCTTCAACACCTCTACACGCTGCCGGACCGATCTGCCGATGACGCCACCCGCATGTTCACCCTGTGGGCCTCGGACTACGCCGCCCGCTGCGGCCTGCCCGTCGTGCGCACCGAGACCATCCCCCGCGACCCGGACGACACCGATCCCATCTCGGCCCTCTTCAGCCGGTGGAGCACCCTCGGCTGGCGTCACCTGGCGACCGGTCCCGACGCGGACGGCCGCAGGACCGCCCGCCTCGAACTGCCCGCCGCCCGGCGCCCCGGTCTCGAGCCACTGATCGGCTGCACCGTCCCCGTCTCCGTCCTCCCGACCGCCGAGCCGAGCACCGCATGACGACCACCCCGCCCCTGCGCCCCGGCATCGCCCGCACCGGTGCTCCCACTGACCCCTTACCAGGTCCGTACGGGCCGCCGCTGCGGCCACAAGAGGCACCCGAAACTCACCCCGGAGCTGGCCGAGGCCGAGCTGGGGAAGACCGGGTACGAGCCGCTCGCCCCGTACCCGGGCCGCGCCGCTCTCCAATGGTCCGTTCGCTGCACCGAGCCGGCCTGCGGCTGGTAGCGCTCGGTGAACCTGCGGAACGTCCGCGGCTGCGGAGATGCACCCATGGCCGCCCCAGGAAGAGCGGGACCGCTGTCACGGACGCAGTCCGGGACAGCGCGGTCCGCGAACTGGCGGCGGCTGGCTTGAAGCCCCTGGAGCCCTGCTCAGGCGCGGTCAGACTTCGCTGGCGGGCCGCTGCGCAGCTCCGGAGTGCAGTCGGCAGCGCATCCACGCCCTCAAGCAGATCCGCTGGGGTAACCGGTGCGCCCACACCAGGAAAGGCCGCGAGGTCCCGGCAGCCGCCTGCACATTTACTACCCCATACGAGTCGGAACCTGGCTCTTCCAACCGTCCCTGTAACGCGATCACAGATGTCTAGGGTGATGTCATGACTACGGTCCGAGAAACCGATGACACGGCGGCCTCGCTCCGCGCGGCCATGGTGAGCGAGCTGCACGAGATGGGGGTGTTCCGGTCCGAGGCGGTCGCCAAGGCTGTCGCGACGGTACCCCGGCACCTGTTCGCGACGGGGGAGCCGCTGGAGTCGGCGTATGCCGCCAACAAGGCCCTGGTGGTCAAGCGCGACAGGCAGGGCAATGCGCTGAGCTCGCTGTCGGCCACGCACATCCAGGCGGTGATGCTGGAGCAGGCCGAGATCGCGCCGGGGATGCGCGTGCTCGAAGTGGGCTCCGGCGGCTACAACGCCGCCCTGATCGCCGAACTCGTCGGGGAAGCGGGCACGGTGGTCACCGCCGACATCGACGCGGAGATCGTGGAGCGCGCCCGCGCTTGCCTGGACGCGGCCGGCTACGGCGGCGGCCGAGTCCAAGTGGTGCTGGCGGACGCCGACGGCGGCGTACCCGAGCACGCGCCGTTCGACCGGATCATCGTCACCGCGGGAGCCTGGGACATCCCTCCGGCGTGGCGGGAGCAGCTGTCCGAGCGGGGCAGGATCGTCGCCCCCCTGCGCATGAGGGGGATCACCCGGTCGTTCGCCTTCGACCACGACGGCAACGACCTCGTCAGCGCCAGCTACCGGCTGTGCGGCTTCGTGCCGATGCAGGGCAGTGGCGCCTACACCGAGCGGCTCCTCCCGGTCACGGACGGGGTCGCTCTCCAGATCGACGACCAGCGTCAGGAGTTCGACATCGAGGCCCTGGCCGCCGCGGTGCACGCGCCCCGGATGGAGGTCTGGTCCGGTGCCGCGTTCGACATGCCCGACGAGCTGGAGCTGTTCCTGGTGACCAGCACGCCCCGGATGGTGATGCTGCACGGCAGCCAGCACCTGGTCGATCAGGGCGTACTCGCGCCGTCGGTGACGCGCGGTGTCCCGGCCCTGGTGGCCGGCGGCAGCTTCGCGTACCGGACCAAGCGGCCCAACGAGGAGACCGGCGGCTTCGAGACCGGGGTGTTCGCTCACGGCCCCGAGGGGGAGACCGTCGCCGCCCAGTACGTGGAACTGCTGCGTCGGTGGGCGTCCGACCACCGGCGGCGCGGTGCCGCCTGCATCCGCTACGTGCCGATGCCCGAGGGAGACGCCGAGCCGTCCGCGCAGATCGTGGCGAAGCGGCTCGGGTCCGTCGAAGTCTCCTGGTCCTAAGCTCCCCAACCCCTGCCAGAACAGCAGGGGATGGGGCTTTGTGCACCACCCGACTCTCATGGAGGTTGTTGTGTCCGTGCAGTTCGAGGAAGTGGTGGCTACGGCTCCCGCGCCGGCAGATGGCCTGGAGGGGAACGACGACTGGGACCTGGACGTCTCCATCGTCGAGTCCGGTCCCGAGGCCGACCGGCTCATCCAGATGACCGATGACGGCTGCGGCCGCACCTGCCAGTCCGCCTGCCCGACGACCTGCCCGTGAGTCGTCCGGCTTCTGAAGTTGGTGGTGTCCGGCCGCGCCTGCGGCCGGGCACCACCCGGCGACAGGAGGGTCGCTCGTGTACGAGTCCATGGATGCGGCCATGCTGCGTGCGGCGGCCTGGTCGCCGGCCCACGGCATACGGTCCTGGCCCGACCTGACCGGCGACGGTGGCCCGGCATCGTGGCGGCCGTGGCTGGAGCGGACGTTGCGGGTCCCTGGGTTCGCCGCCGCTGTGGAGCAGGCCAGTCCGGTGCTGGCACACCGCGTCCAGCAGATCTGTGAGGGGCGGCAGTTGCCGGAGCCGGCCGTCCGCAAAGCGGTGGTGGCCCTCATGCGCTATGCGCTGCGTGCCTCGAGCCGGTCCACTCCCTTCGGCCTCTTCGCCGGAGTGGCGCCGACCCGCATCGACGACGCCTCGGCAGCACGCATCGGCACCGGCCACCAGGCCGTCGCCCGGCCGGATGCCACCTGGCTGGCGACGGTGATCGAAGGGCTGGAGGCCGACCGCGTCCTCCAGGCCCGCTTGACGGTCCAGGCCCATCCGCTCATGGTGAAGCGGGACGGCCACGTGGTGCTGGAACACCGCCCTGCGGGCAGTGGCGGTGGCGCCCCGCAACGGGTGCAGGTCCGCCTCACCACACCCGTCAAGGCTGCGCTGGAGGCGGCCCGCACCCCCATCCGTACGACGGATCTCGCGGCCGAACTGACCGCCGACTTCCCCCACGTTCCCGCAGGCGCCGTCTGCCAGCTCCTGGCGGGCCTGATCGCCCAGCGGCTTCTGGTCACCAATCTCCGCCCGCCGATGTCGGCCACGGACCCGCTCGCCCATGTGCTGACCGTCCTCGGCGCCGAGGACACTGCGGCGACGGCCGAGTCGACGGTGAAGCTGCGCGAGATCGCCCGCGCGCTGGCGCGGCACAACACCACCACCGACCCGATGACCGCCCGGGCCGCACGTGCCGCCGTCACCGCGGTGATGCGCGACTTCAGGCCGGTGGCCGGGCCGGTGCTGTCGGTCGATCTGCGCCTGGACGCCGAAGTGACGCTCTCCACCGCGGTCGCGGCCGAGGCCGCGCGGGCGGCCACCGCGCTCGTCCGTCTCTCGGGCCGCCCCGCGCTCTCCCGTGCCTGGACGGCCTGGCACGGCCGCTTCCTGGAACGCTACGGCCCGCGCGCTGTCGTGCCGCTTCTTGAGGCGGTGGACAGCGACACGGGCCTGGGGTACCCCGCCGGTTTCCTCGGCGGCCCACCCGCCCCTGCGCCCGCTCCCCTGAGCGAGCGGGACACCAAGCTGCTGGGGCTCGCGCAGAACGCGGCCCTGCGCCGCCACCTCGAGATCGTGCTGGACGACGCCATGGTGACCGACCTCGCCGAGGAGACCGACCCGACGATGCCCATCCAGCCGACGACAGAGCTGACCGTACGTATCGGGGCCCGCAGCATACGAGCCTTGGATGCCGGGGAGTTCACGCTGGCCGTGGTGGGGGTGTCCCGGTCTGCCGGGACGACGAGCGGCAGATTCCTGAGTCTGCTCGACACCCGCGACCGGAAGCGGATGGCGGAGGCGTACGCGGCGGCGTCCACCACGACCGAGAGCGCGCTGACCGCCCAGGTATGTGCGCCCCCGCTGGATGCCAGCACCGAGAACGTCGCCCGGACCCCACAGGTGACGTCCGCCGTCGTCCACCTCGGCGAGTGCCACGAGACCGACGACACCGATCTGGTGCCCGTGGAGGACATCGCCGTCACCGCGGACGCCCACCGCCTGTACCTGATATCGATCTCGCGGTGCCGGCCGGTCCAGTTCGTGACCATGCACGCGGTGGAGCCGACCCGCCGCATCCATCCGCTGGTGCGGTTCCTCACCGAAGCCACCCACGCGCTGAGCGTCCCGTGCACCACCTTCGACTGGGGCGCAGCCGCCGGCCTGCCGTTCCTTCCCGCGCTGCGCCACGGGCGCACGATCCTGTCCCCGGCCCGCTGGCGCCTCACCGCCACCGACCTCGCCGACCCCGCAGCCGACTGGGGGCAGTGGTACCGGTCCCTGACCAGATGGCGCGAGCTGGTCGCAATGCCCAGCACCGTCTACCTGGGCGAGGGTGACCAGCGCCTCCGTCTGGACCTGGCCGAGACCTCGCACCGGGCGTTGCTGCGGGCCCAGATACGGCGCGACGGCATGGCGGTCCTGCGCGCCGAGAGTGCCGCCGACGCGGGCTGGATCGACGGGCGCCCCCACGAAGTCGTCATCCCCCTCACCACCAACCGCATCCCCCTCAAGGCGCCGCACTGGCTGCACACCAGCCTGGTGACGGGGCACGAGCCGGGCCGCCTGCCCGGCTGCGACGGGCGGTTCCTCATCAAGCTCTACGCACACCCGGACCGCCACACCAGCATCCTCACCCGCCATCTGCCCCACCTGCTCCGCCGGCTCGGCGACGAGGTTCAGTGGTGGTTCCTGCCCTACCGCGATCCCGACGATCACCTGCGGCTGCGGCTGACCGTCCCCGACGGTCAGGCCGCCGACGCCGCCGCGACGATCGGTTCATGGACCGGGCGGCTTCGCCAGGCCAGGCTCCTGGCCCGGGTGCAGTGGGACACCGACTTTCCCGAGACCGCCCGCTTCGGAGGCCCCCAGGCGTGGGAGGCCGCCGAGGCGTACTTCGCGGCGGACTCGATGACCGCCGCCGCGCAACGGGCCGCCTGCGCGGCCAAGGACGGGCCAGACCATCGGGCCCTGACCGCAGCCAGCATGCTGGACCTGGCCATCGGCCTGATCGGCGGCCCTGGCGACGCGATGCGGTGGCTCATCGATCGCGCCCGGACCACCGGCACGGCACCGGACCGTGGCCTGTACGACCAGGCGATCGCCCTGGCCGACCCCCACGACCGCACCGTGCTGACCGGGCAGCCCGGAGGTGGGGAGGTCGTCGCCGGGTGGACGCGGCGCCGCGACGCGCTGGCCGCCTACCGCAGTGCCCTCGCAGCCACGGGAGGGGCGACGACGACCGTCCTGCTGCCGGAGTTGCTGCACCTTCACCACACGCGCATGGCCGGCCTCGACAAGGAGGCCGAGCGCCGCTGCGTGCACCTGGCCCGCGCCGCTGCCCTCAGCTGGACCGCCCGTGCGACCAAGGGAGCAACGTGACGCCGATACCGCAGGCTCTGGCTCTTGCCGACACGCTGGCCGCAGAGCTGTCCGACCCGCGCACCGCCTGGGACGCGGCACCGCCGGGCGGACGGGCTTGGCCGCAGTCCCTGGCGGGCGGCGCCGCGGGCATCGCCCTGCTGCACATCGAACGCGCCCACTGCGGCCGGGGCGACTGGGACACCGTGCACACCTGGCTGGCCTCGGCCGCCCGCGGCGACCTGACCGCAGCCGCGAACGCCAGCCTCTACATGGGGGCCCCTGCCCTGGCCTTCGCCATGAACGCCGCAGCAGGGAGCTCCAGCCGCCGTTACCAGCGCGCTCTGAAGAAGCTGGACGACGCCACGATCACCGTCACTCGACGGCGCCTGGCCCAGGCCCACGCCCGCATCGAGCGCGGCGAGGCCCCGGCGATGAAAGAGTTCGACGTGATCCGCGGGCTGGCGGGACTGGGCGCCTACCACCGCACACGTCACCCCGACCACCCGATCACCGCAGACGTCCTCGCCTACCTGGTACGCCTGACCGAAACCCGCCCCCAAGAGCACGCGCTCCCGCCGTGGTGGACCGACGTGGCACCCAACGGCGAGGTCAGCCCCGAATACCCCGGAGGCCACGGGAACTTCGGCATGGCGCACGGCATCGGCTCCGTCCTCGCCCTCCTCTCCCTGACCCTTCTCGACGGTCCTGCCGCCCCCGGCACCCGCGAAGCGGTGGAACGGATCTGCGCCTGGACGGACCAGTGGCTCCGGCATGACGCCACCGGCCCCTGGTGGCCCGGCTTGATCACCCCCGACCAGGCCCGGCGCCACCAGGTCGCTCCAGCGCTGCGGCCGAGACCCTCGTGGTGCTACGGCATCGCCGGCACCGCCCGCGCCCAACAGCTCGCCGGCATGGCCCTGGGCGACACCGCCCGTCGGCAGACCGCCGAGACCGCCATCCTCACCACCCTCCAGGACCCGACCCAGCTCGACGCGCTCACCGATACCGGGCTCTGCCACGGAACCGCCGGGCTGCTCCAGGCCGCCTGGCGCATGGCCACCGACGCCACCACGGGTGCCCTCTCCGCCGAACTGCCCCGCCTGACCGACCGGCTCACTCACCAGCTCACCCACCTGGCCGACCGCGACCCGGAACTCCTGGACGGCATCACCGGCAGCGCACTCGCCCTGCACACCCTCGGCACCAACGCCGCCCCGGAATCGGGCTGGGACACCTTCCTCCTCCTGGCATAGACGGAAACGGAGCCGACGGACATGGACACCTCCTGGCGGCAGGTCAACATCGCGTTCCCCGACTGGGACAGCGCCGAGCACACCGCCCTCACCCACCTCGCGCCGCTCCTGGCCACCGCCGAGACCGCCCGCCTCATCGGCCCCTGGTTCTTCCTCCGCAAATCCCCCCACTGGCGCATCCGCTACCAGCCACCCGGCGACCGGCTCATAGCCGAGAACCACCTCCTTGAGGCCCTCGGCCCCCTCCAGCAAGCCCAGCACATCACCACCGTCACCCCCGTGATCTACGAGCCGGAAACCCACGCATTCGGCGGCCCCGAGGCCATGACCTGCGCCCACCAGCTCTTCCACCTCGACACCCGCCACCTGATCGACCACCTCACCCGCCACCCCGACCAACCGCGCCGACGCGAGCTGTCGGTGCTGCTGTGCACCGCGCTCCTCCGCGCCGCCGGCCTCGACTGGTACGAGCAAGGCGATGTCTGGGCCCGCGTGGCCGACCATCGCGACCCGCCCCAACTCCAACCGCCCGACCGCCTGAAGACCCTGCGGGACGGTCTGCGCCATCTGATGACCGCGGACATCACCCAACTCACCCGCGAGAACGCCCCGCTCACCGTCCCCGCCACCTGGCCGCACGCCTTCACCACCGGAGGCCGCGAACTCGCCACCCTCGCAGCCGCTGGCCGGATGCACCGCGGACTGCGAGCGGTCCTGACCCACCACCTCATCTTCGCCTTCAACCGGCTCGGGCTCCCGCACGCCACCCAGGCCACCCTCGCCGCAGGCGCCAAAGCCGTCGTCTTCGGACCCGACCCGACCGGCGAGAACCCCAGTAGGTAACGCGACGCGCTTGGAAATCACGGACGTCTGTGACCAGACTCCGCAGCCAGGCTCCCTCCAGGCCGATCAGGAATCGAGCATGCTGGCCGGTGAGTGTCGGCCCGAGGCGGCGGCGCAGGGCGGCCCTGCGCCACGATGGTGCGATGCACTAGGAGCCGCTGGAGGAGTGGGCGCGGCGCCGCGAGGAGCGCCGGAACGCCTCGAAGGGGAAACTGCGTGCGGTGCTGCTCGCCTCAGGTCCGCACTGTGCGGCGCACGTCGAGCCCCACGAGTATAGGGCGAGCGAGGAATTGGCCGGCACCCAGTGGGTGACCGTGGGGGTCGCCCCTTGATGGGACTCGTTGGAAAGCGGTTCTGACCGCGATTCCGTGAAAGTCCAAATCAGGGCGTGAATGCAGGAACGTTCACTCGGGGCAGTTCTTGGCACACACAGCCGGTCAACTCTCTTCCCCAGAGCATCACCTGGGGCCCGCGGGCCGCGTCGACGGCGACGCAGAACAGCTGGCCTTCGACGAAGTAGGCGTACACGGCAGGCGCCGCCGGCCCCGTGCCGAACTCCAGGCCCAGGATCTCCCGAAACGATGGATCAACCTGGAACCGATTCAGTTCGGTCATGCCCGACAGCACTGCAGCGACCTCGGTGATACCCATGCCAAAACACAGCGGTCCGACGCCTTCCAGGGGGATCAGCTCCCAGCCCACTCGGTCCGGCCCCATCACAGCACCCGAGGTTCTGCTGCCGCCATCTCTCCGCCTGTCCCCACCCACACACCGAGCCACCCCGGCCCCGGCGCTCGACATCACCCCGGCATTACACCAGACCCAAGATCGTTCACGGAACTGCGGTCAGAACCTTGAAATCGGCCACCCTCTGCTCGGGGAGACCCCACACCTGCTCACTGGCTCTCCCCACCCATACGGCAGCTGACCTGGGGCGGGACGGCACAAGGGAGGGACGCCCGATAGCCAGACAAGTCCAGGGGCGGGGGGCTGTCCAAGAAGGGCGAAGCCCAGCGTTTTCTCGAGTGTCGAGCGGGCGACAGGCATGTGTGACAGACATCTACGGGTTGTTCAGGAGGTACGGCATGTTCGCTACGTGGGAGCCGGTCTCCGACGCTGCCCGTCATCGTCGAGCCTGAACCGTTCCCGTTCCCAGGGCGTCCATACGGGCACCTGACACAATGGAGCCGCCGCAAGATGAGCACATCCGAACCACCTTGGTCGCACTGCGCACACGGTGCAGACCGTGCTGCCAACCCTGTTGGTTGCCGCGGTATCCACGTCCCCGGCCACACCGCGTGCCTCGCCCACCTGGCCGACGCCGATCGCGACGCCTACCTGGCTAGCTTGGCTCCCGGCGCCAGCATTGACCACCGGGGTACCACGTTCACTGGTTGGCTCCTCATGGCCCTGCTCAACGCCCTCCAGGATCCCGCAACCGGTGCCGCCCGCATAGGCGAAGCCAGGTTCGAGTCGGCGACCTTCGAGCACAGCGCCTGGTTTCTGTTCGCGACCTTCGAGGGCAACGCCGGATTCGAGGCGGCGACCTTCGTGGAGGCTGACCGGTTCGGTCCTTTGGTGTGTGCTGGGCAAGTTGGGCTGTCCGGTGCGGTGTTCGGTGGCCCAGTAACCCTCTCGTTCGTTGCGCGCCGTCTGGAGTGCCGTCGCACTCGCTGGTCATCGACAGCGGAGATCCGTCTGCGCTATGCCACGGTGGACTTCGCTCATGCGGTGTTCGAGTACCCCCTCACGGTCGCCGCCGAGCCGGATCCGTTCGTGCTCATCGACGGCCGACAGCTCCCCGAAGAGCCCTTTGCGAGCTCGTCCGACCCCGGGGTGCGGGTGGCGTCGCTGCGTGGGGTAGATGCGGCCCATCTGGTCCTGGCCGACCTCGGCCTGTCGAGATGCCTGTTTGCTGGCACGGTCCACCTAGGGCCTGTCTGATGTTGTGATCTCTTTGTTGAAGGTTCCGGCCTTGGCGGGCCGGAACCTTCGGTAGAACAGTGCCTGTGACTCGAGCGCAACTGACCGATGATGACTGGGACTTCATCGCACCCTTCCTGCCGATCGGCGCCTTCGGCCCGTATCCACAGAATCTGAGGGCCCAGTTCGAGGGTGTCGTGTGGAAGTTCCGGTCCGGGGCCCAGTGGCGGGAGATGCCCGAGCGCTTCGGGCCGTGGCAGACCGTCTACGACCGGTTCCGGTACTGGCGGAAGACCGGCGTGTTCACCGCACTGCTCGACGGCGTGATCGCCGAGGCCGCCCGGCAGGGCAAGGTGGACCTGGCGCTGGTCAGCGTGGACTCGACCACGGCCCGGGCCCATCACGACGCGGCCGGACTGCCCGTCGACGCCGAGGTGCTGGACGCCCTGGAGAAGGCAGCCGCCGAAAAAGGGGCACAGGCGAGGAACAAGACGGACACCGCGATCCCGCCGTCGAAGAGCGCCGACGGCTGACCAGGCGCCGCAGGGCCCGCCTGGCGGCAGCGAGTCTGGGCCGCTCCCGCGGCGGCCTCACCACGAAGATCCACCTTGCGATCGACACGGCCTGCCGCCCGTTGGCCGTCATCGTCACCGCCGGGCAGGCAGGGGACAGCCCCCAGTTCGTCCCCGTCCTGGAGAAGATCAAGGTCCGTGGGCCGGTCGGCAGGCCCCGAACCCGGCCCGGGGCCGTTGCCGGCGACAAGGCATACTCCTCTCGCCGCAATCGCACCTACCTGCGCAGACGCGGAATCAAGGCAGTGATCGCCGAGCCGAGGGACCAGGCGGCGAACCGCCGGAAGAAGGGCTCGCGCGGCGGGCGCCCCGTCACCTGCGACCCCGACCTCTACCGCCAACGCAACACCGTCGAACGCGGCATCAACAAGATCAAAGCCTGGCGGGGCCTCGCCACCCGCTACGACAAGGACCCCGCCAACTACCAAGCCGGCCTCGAACTCCGCGCGGCACTCCTCTGGATCCGCGGCCTCCAGACCGTCCGGTGATCACAACATCAGACAGGCCCTAGACCAACTCCGTCTGGAGGGGGCCTGCACTTTCGACACGGCTCCGCCCTCCGTGCATTGGCGGCGTTGGCCGCCCGTGCGGTTCACCGCGCGCCGCGTCCTGGCCGAGGAACACCACTGGCGCGTCAGCCAGTCGGGGGCAGTGCGGGGCTGGAACGTGGCGGTCCTCGGCGGCGGGCGGGCAGGGCCGTTGTAGTTGGCTCCGGTGTACCGGGCTCTGCGCAAGGCCTTCGAGGACGGAAAGCACGAGCCGGGGGCTGCGGACTTCTACTACGGGGAGATGGAGATGCGCCGCCACGCCGACGACATCCCCCGCAGTGAACGGGTGCTGCTGACCGCCTACTGGGCGCTGTCCGGCTACGGCCTGCGAGCTTCCCGGGCCTTGGCCTGGCTCGGGACGGCAATGCTCCTCACCATCGTCCTGCTGATGGCCTGGGGCATTGCCCAGGACACCCCGAAGCAGACCGCGACCGGCACCGTCCCGGCCGGCGGGGGCAAGGTCACCTTCGAGATCGACAGAGACGATCCCCAAAACCCCACCGGCAACTGGTTCACCGGCGAGCGCTTCGAGAAAGCCCTGAACGTCACCCTCAATTCGGTGGTGTTCCGCTCCTCCGGACAGGACCTGACCACCGTCGGCACCTACATCGAGATGACCTCCCGCCTGACCGAACCCGTTCTGTTGGGTCTGGCCGTCCTCGCCGTCCGCAACCGCGTCAAACGCTGACGGCCCTGCCCGTCCAAGCGGAGCCCTGTGAACGGTTCGGCCGAATCGTTCACGTGCCTCACTTGCCTGCACTGCCGATCATGCCGTTGACATCACGAGTTCAAGCTCAGTGATACAGCAAGCCCCTGAAAGCCCGGAAAGTGCCTCCGACCAGGTCAGGTGCCCTTTCCTAGGTGAAGCCGCAGGTGGCGGCAGACGAGTCGGGCTGTACGCCGCATTCTGTCGGCCTGCGGGCACCGATGCACCAGGCGCACTCGGCCAATCAGACCATGCGATCAACCGCCTGAGCTTCCAGCCAAGCCTCCACCTCCGGCCAGCGGTAGCGCAAATAGCGGCCGACCTTGTGAGCTCGCGGACCCTGGCGTCGATGATTCCATATGTAGACCGTGTTCAGCGGTACACCCAGGAAGTCGGCCAGTTCCTCAGCACTCATCAACGGACAACGGCCCCCTGCGCCACTGGAGGCTTCTGCCGCACGGGCAGTGGTTAGACGCATGGGTACTCCATAACGGCTCGGACTGGAAGGAGAGAACCACGTAAGCGTTAGTCCGCTGTGGCGGCACACGGAACATTGACATGAAATTCCAGCCGGTCCAAATAGAAGAACTGAGACGGAACTCCTACGCCCCTCTCGAACTCCCGATAGACATCAGCGAATCCTAGGCTAGGCCTCGTCGAATCCTCGCCGATGCTTCGACGAGGATTCGACGAGGCCTCAGCGAAAATTCGTCTCGGTACGATCCCCCTACCACTCTGCACCCTTTGCCACGAAGACCCAGAGAACACGTTTGACATTCTCAGCTTGCCTGGATCAACATCCCCTTAACTCAGGGCGCGATGAACGGTCACGCGATCTCGCCATCGATGACGACCCTGACACGAGAGAACCGCAAAAGGTACTTCAGGGCCCGCTGTAAACCAGGAGTTGAGTCCATGCCATACGACCGCTGGCACAAGTCCCGCCCGAAAAGCGGGGAGTCGACCTGCAGGGAACACGGCAAGGTTCCCACGACGGATCACGGGGTCGGGAAGCGGTGGCAGGCCCGTTGGCGTAACCGGGAAGGCATCCAGCAGACGGAGTTGTTCCGCACCGAGGCCGAAGCCCGCAGGCACGAGACCAAGATGCGGTCCGGAGTGGACGACGGGTCATACATCAACCCTCGCGCCGGAGAGGTCAGGGTCGGTGAACTCGCACTCACGTGGCTCAAGGGGCACGAGCACAAGAATCCGCGCACATACCGACGCCACAGGGAGCGGGTTCACCTACACATCATCCCTACCGCAGTCGGGAAGATGCGCGTAAAGGACGTGAACGCGTCGTCTTTGTTGGACTGGCTGCACGACCGTCGTCGGCTGCTCGAAAGTTCCACGCTGCGCCTGGTCTTCGACAATCTTCGGGCTATCTTTGACCTGGCCGTGGACGACAGCCTGATACCCAAAAATCCATGCCTCGCCAAATCGGTACAGGACGCCAAGCCGAAGCGAGGAGATGGCGGCCGGGCAGAGCTGACCCTGACGTGGGAGGACACCGAGAAGATCCGTGCCGAACTTCCCGACCGCTACAAGGCACTCGTCGACTGCGGTCGCGGCCTGGGCCTTCGTCAAGGAGAGATATTCGGCCTGTCACCAGAGGACATCGACTGGGCACACCCGGACGGCCCGATGGTGCACGTGCAACGGCAAGTAGTCCACGACGGCTCGTTCCTGGCATACGCCCTCCCCAAGGGCGGAGACGACGAGGACCCGAAGGACCGGTGGGTCGAACTGACCGACGACGTGGCCATTCCCCTGCGCGAGCACATGGAGAAATACCCGCCCGTCGAGGTGACCCGGCCGTGGGGCAGCAAAGGCGGCTACCCGGTCACGGTGCAGCTGATCTTCTACACTCGAGAGAAGACCGCCATTCAGTCGAATTGGTTCAACTCCTACCGCTGGAAGCCTGCTCTGGCAGCGGCCGGCCTCATCAAGCCCCTTGACCCCAACGCGAAGGGACGTCGCTGGGAGAAGTCCCGCGACATGATGATGCACGCCCTCCGACACCTGTACGCGTCGATGATGATCAACGGCGGGGTGGACGTGTACACGCTCGCAGATCGACTCGGACACGCCGATCCCGCGTTCACTCTGCGTAAGTACGTGCACCGGGTCGTGGGAGCCGGCTCCAAGATCCGCATCGCGGTCCGCAGCGCTTACACGAGGGCCGCGTGACTCCTGCACTGTTCGGCTTGTGCAACGACCGTGCAAGATGATCTTCGAACGGGTGCGTTTGCACAGGTCAGACAGGTCATATATGAGTTCCGGGACATCTGAACGGCGCGGTGCCGTGCCCCTGGGAGACGAGGGGCACGACACTCCTAAACGCCTACTGACCTGCGGTTACACCCTTTCGCGATCTTCCGATGGTCATCGCTGTTTTTCATCACCTTGCGCAACGCGCGTGCAAGATGATCTCGAAATGGTGACGGAGCATCAGAGGCACCTGATGTTCCGTCAGCCTTCACGGAGAGTGCTCGCCGAAGGGGCCAGGCCCTCGCCCGCGAGGGCGGCTACGAGGCTCTGGCGACGGGCTGCCGCGACCTGCTCTTCCACCCGGACCACGCCACCGACCCGGCCGTTGCGGCCGAACGGCTGCGCTGCGTACGGGCCTACGGGCCCGAGCGGTACTCCGCCCACACCCGCGCGCTCGCCGCCCGCCAGGACCGCACCGCGCTGCTGCGCTCGGCCGGCGTGCCGCTCGCGGTCAGAACGGCCGCCGACGACCGGGTCGTCACCTTGGCCGAGCAGCGACAACTGGCCGACGCCACGGGCGCGTTCTTCGCCACCGTGGCGCGGGCCGGGCACAATGCTGCCCGCCGAACGGCCCGCCGAGCTCGCCGCCGTCCTGACCGACTGGCTCAGCGGAGCCTCCCGTACCACCACCGCCTCCCGCACGGAACAGGAAACGACCACGACCTCCGCCGTCCCCACGGGCCCGCTGCCCGCCCACCGCGTCCACGGCCAGGGCGACACCACGCTCTTCCTGCTGCACGGCGCTTACGGCGGCCCCGGCTACTTCGACGAGTCCGTGCGCCGCTACACCGCCGCCGGGCTGCGCGTCGTGGCCTGGACCTGCCCCGGCTACGCGGACACGCCGATCCCCGAGGGATACTCGGTCGAACTGGCCGCCCCGTACGCGGCCCGACTGGTGGCCGCCGAGGGCAGCCGGGTCAACGTGCTGCTGAGCCACTCCATGGACGGCCTGATCGCCCCCAACCGGGCTGCTCGGCGACCGGCTGCACGGACTGATCCTCTCCGCATCCTCGGCGGGCTTCGCCAACCGCACCCCGCAGGACCGGGCCCGCTACCTCGCCGAACGGGTCGCCCCGATCACCGAGCAGGGACTGACCATCGCCGAGTACACCCCCCGGCTGCTGAAGACGATGATGGCGCCCACCTCCCCCGGCCCGCTGGTCGACCGGGTGGTGGAGGTCATCTCCGCGATGCGCGCCGAGACGTTCCTCGCCTCGATGAAGGCCATCACCGCGTACGACAGCCGGCCCGCGCTGCGCACCCTGACGGTGCCGACGCTGCTGGTGGCGGGCGAGCACGACCCGGGCTGCCCGCCCGCCGGCATGCGCCACATGGCCGAGCTCGTCCCCGACGCCGCTTACGTCGAGATCGAGGACGCCGGCCACTACGCGTTCGCCGAGCAGCCCGACGTCTTCCACGAGACGACCACCGCCTTCATACGGCGGATCCAGAAGATCCACGCCTGAAGGCAGCGAGGACGTCCCGCACCTCCCGTACGGCGCGCTCACGGCGGCGCGGGAGCGGGGATCGCCTCGTACCGGTCCAGGGCGCGCCGGCGGACCGGACCGGTGCGGCGGCCGGCCCGCAGCACGGCCAGGGCGGCGACGGCGCAGCGGCAGGCCTGTTCGGCTCCGCCTTCGTGGCGGACGCGGGCAGCGGCGGGACAGGCGGCGCGTCCGCCGCACCGACCGTCAGGATGGCCGTGTTGAGCCGTGCCTGGGGTGAGCCGATCTCCCACTCCCACCAGTCGCCCGTCTCGGTGGTGTCGGCGTGGTGGATCTGGGCGTGGAGGAAGTCCAGGCCGCCGACGATCGCGGACCCGAGAGCGGCGTTGCCGTACAGCGCCCGGCCGCTGCCGTCGTCGGCCGTTGTTCCGGGGGTGGCGTACGCCGTCGCCAGAGTGGCCAACTGCTTGTAACCGGACGTCATGCTGGCCGGTGTGGACAGTTCCAGGCCCGGCCACAGGGAGTTCGCGGAAGCGTCCGCGGACAGTGAGTTCCACAGGCCGGTGGCGTTGGCGGACAACAGGGCCAGAGCGCCGGTGAAGGCGTCGTCGGCGGGGTCGATGTCCCCTCCGGTGAGGATCTCGGCCCACAGGGAACGCAGTGTGCCGTACACGTCGTCGGCATCGTCGGCGGCGCGAGTGGCCCCGGGAACCAGTTGGAGGGCACCGGTGATCCCGGTGAGCGTCAGCGCTGTCGCGGCCGGGAAGCCGCGGCGTCCCAGGGGCAGGGTGCTTCTGTGCAGGGTGTCTCCTTGTCGAGGGGCGCGACTCGGGGTGGGTGGTGCCGGCTCACGGGTCCTGCGGAGAGCCGGTGCAGGGGTTCTGTCGTCGCACTCGCGCCGTCGCCCGGGGAGCGACTCTGCGACGGCGTGGGGACACCTCGCGGCCGAAGGCCGCGGGAGGGAGTCCGACGGCAGGGTCTAGGAGGCCACTTCCGCGGGGAGCCGGCGGAGCAGCCGCAGCAGGCGGAAGGTCTCCTCGGCCATCGCCTCGCGTCCCGCTCCCAGGTGGTGGCGGGGGTCCACGGAGGTCGCGCGGGTGCGCAGTGCGCGGCGGACGGCTCCGGTGAAGGTCGCGTTCAGGTGGGTCGCAATGTTGATCTTCGTCATGCCGTGGGCCACCGCCTTGACCAGGTCCGCGTCGCCGACTCCGGAGGAGCCGTGCAGGACCAGGGGCACGGGGACGGCATCGCGCAGCGCGGAGATGAGGGAGAAGTCGAGGACGGCGTCGCGGACGAGCATGGCGTGGGAGGTGCCGACCGCGACGGCGAGGCCGTCGACACTGGTCGCGGCGGCGAACGCGGCGGCCTCCCCGGGATCGGTGCGTGCGCCCGGAGCGTGGACGCCGTCCTTGCCACCGACCTCCCCGAGCTCGGCCTCCACCCACACCCCGTGGCGGTGGCAGCGTTCCACGAGGGCGGCGGTGGCGGCCACATTCTCGTCGTACGGCAGGGTGGAGGCGTCGTACATCACCGACGGCACTCCGAGAGCGACCGCCTCTTCGACCAGTTCGGGGGAGGTGGCATGGTCCAGGTGTACCGAGACCGGGACGCGGGCCGCCTCGGCGGCGGCGAGGGCGGCGGCGGCCAGGGGACGCAGAGCCCCGTGGAAGCGGACGGTGTTCTCGCTGATCTGGAGGACCGCGGGTGTCCGGGCCTGCTCCGCGCCAGCGATGATCGCGGTGATGTGTTCGAGCTGGACGACGTTGAAGGCGCCGAGGCCGTGGCGCTCGGCGGCGGCTGCCGAGACGAGCGTGCCGGTTCCGACGAGGGGCATGGGAATTCCTTCGGTCCGTGGGCAGTGGGCAGTGGGCAGTGGGCAGTGAGCCGGGGAAGGCGGTGTGCGGGAGGTGGCGCGTGCCTGGACTCAGGGAGCGGAGGCGAGGGGTACTGCCCTTGCCCGTTCCAGGAGTTCGAGGTACGTGGGGCCGTCGAAGTCGCCGGCCAGTGGGGCGCTCACGGCCGCGGCGGAGAGGGCGACGGCTTCGCGGAGCCGGTCCTGCCACGGGGTGCCCCGAGCCAGTCCGGCGCTGAGGGCGGCCACGGCCGCGTCTCCGGCTCCGGTGGGGTTGCCGGTCATGCGCCGGGGCGGTCTGGCCGTCAGCTCCCCGTCCGGGGTCAGGGCGAGCATGCCGTCGGCGCCGAGGGAGACGACGACGGCCTCGGCCCCGGCCCGACACAGACTCCGGGCACCCGCCCGTACGTCCTCGGTACCGAGCGTGTCGCACAGTTCGCCGCGGTTGGGCTTGACCACGGCGGGTCGGGCGGCCAGCGCCGCGAGCAGCGCGGTTCCCGTGGTGTCCACGACCGCGGGCACGTTCTGCTGTCGTGCCAGCACCACGAGCTCGGCATAGCTGTCGTCGGGCAGGCCGGGAGGCAGGCTGCCCGAGAGCACGACCGCTCGGGAACGGCCGAGCAGTCGTCCGTAGACGGCTTTGAACTCGGCCCACTCCCGTGCTGTCACTGGCGGCCCGGCTTCCAGGAAGACACTGGCGTCGTCGGCCTCCTCCTCCACGACGGTGACGGTGTGCCGGGTCTCGCCGGCGATCGGCACGAGGGCGTCGGGCAGGCCGGAGGCCGACAGGTCCCGTCGTACGGCTTCACCGGCCGCTCCGCCGACGAGTCCGGTGACCGTCGTGGGGTGTCCGAGTGCCGTCAGGACGCGGGCCACGTTGATCCCCTTGCCGCCGGCCCTGCGCCGTACGGAGGCGAGCCGGTGGCTGGCACCGTGCCGAATCCGGTCGACGACGTAGGTCACGTCGACCGCGGTGTTGAGAGTGACCGTGGTGATCACATGACCACCTCCGTCCGGGCCGCGAAGGCGGTGACGTCCGCCTCCGCCTGACCGAGCGCCACAAGCGCCGCGCCCCGGCAGCCCGCCTGCGTCCCCGGTTGCGCGATCGCTGCCTCGGGCGGATGTGTGAAGGTCGGTCTGGCGGCCAGTGCGGAGCGCAGCGGATCGGTCAGGGCGGCGCCCGCGCGGGCCACACCGCCGCCCAGCGCGATCAGCCCCGGGTCGCACAGGACGGCGTACGCGGCCAGGCCGTCGGCCAGAGCCGCCACGGCGGTGTCCCAGACCCGCCGGGCGACGGGGCGACCCGCGGCGGCCAGGCGGCAGACCTGTTCAGCCGAGACGGCCGCGGCGTTCCTGTCCCGGAGCCTGACGGCGCGGTGGTGACGGCGCGCGAGGGCGGATGCCGAGGCCAGGCTCTCCGGACAGCCGCGGTTTCCGCAGCCGCAGCGGGGCCCTGTGCGGCGGACCACCAGGTGGCCCAGCTCGCCTGCCGCGTGGTGGCTTCCGGGCGACGCCCGGCCGGCCCGCACATGGGCGGCGGCGATGCCGGTGCGGAGAGCGACGAAGACGAAGTCGTCGCGGCCGCGGCCGGCGCCCAGCCGGCCCTCCGCGACAGCGCCGGCCCGCACGTCATGGCCGAGCACGACGGGAAGTCCGAGCCGCTCGCCGAGGAGGTCGCGCAGCGGCAGGTCGCGCCGGCCGAGGTGGGCGGAGTATGCCGCCACCCCGGCCGACTCGTCGACGAGACCGGGCACGACCACCCCGATGGCGAGAAGCGGCTGCCCGGTCCGTTCGCCGTTCTCGGCGACGAGGGCGGCCGCCGTGTCGGCGACGGCCTCCACCACGGCCTGCGGTCCGCGTTCCCGGTGCGTGGCCCGGCGGATGCTGTGCACGAGACTGCCGTCGGGCGCCACCAGCACGCCCTTGATGACGGTGCCGCCGAGGTCGATCCCGACCACGGGGCCGCGCGGCGGGCTGCTGCTTCTCATCGGGTTCTCGCTCTCCCGTCAGGCCAGTACGACGGAGCGGGTCAGGTTGCGCGGCCGGTCCGGATCCAGACCGGCCGCCTCGGCCACGGCCACGGCCAGGCGCTGCGCGCGGACGAGATCGGCGAGCGGATCGCGGGGGGAGTGGACCAGCCTGGCGCCGGTGTGCGCGATGTCCCGGGACAGGCCCGGTGGCACCGGGCCGAACACCCACACCACCCTCCCCGGCGCGGCGATGCTGATCGGCCCGTGCCGGTATTCCATCGCCGGGTAGCTCTCCGTCCAGGCACCGGCGGCTTCACGCATCTTCAGCGCGGCCTCCTCGGCCAGTCCGCAGGTCCAGCCACTGCCGAGGAACGTGAACTGCGCGGCGGAGACGGCCCGGGGGTCGAGGGGTTCCACGAGAGCCTGCTTCGCGTCCTCGACGGCACCGGTGAGGTCCTCCCCGAGGTGGGCACGGAGCAGGGCCAGAGCCGTGGTGGCGAACCGGGTCTGGACCACGGAGCGTTCGTCGGCGAAGGGAAGGGCGACGACGTGGTCGGCCGCCTGCCCCACCGGGGTGGCGTCGTCCCCCGTGATCGCGGTCGTCACCGAGTCGCCGCGTACCCGGGCGAGCAGATCGAGCACCTCCGTGGTGGTGCCCGAGCGGGTCAGCGCGACGACGCGGTCGTAGTGGCGGCCGGGCGGGAACTCTGAGGCGGCGAAGGCGTCGGTACGGCCCTCCCCGGCCGACTCGCGGAGTGCGGCGTAGGACTGGGCCATGAACCACGAGGTTCCGCAGCCGACGACCGCGACGTCCTCGCCTGGTCGCGGCAGCGCCCCGCCGTGTTCCTCGACGGCATCGGCGGCGCGCAGCCAGCACGACGGCTGCGTGGTGATCTCTTCCTGGGTGAAGGACATGAGGTGCCTCTCTGGTCGGTGCTCAGGGGGTGGTGCGGGGGAGGAGGGGGACAGCCCCGCTCCAGCAGACCGGCGGTGTGCCGGAGTGCCTCCGGGAGTCCGGGCGCACCGGGGAACCAGTGCTTCTCCCACTCCAGGCAGAGCCAGCCGCGACATCCGACGGTGGCGAGTGCTGCGGGCGCCTCCTGAAGCGGAACGGTCCCCTTGCCCGGAAGGACGGGACTCAGGTCGTCGCGGGTGGCGACGTCCTTGATCTGAACGTGGTGCAGCCAGGGAGCCAGGACCCTGGCCGACTCCGCACAGCTATCTCCGGCGCGCCAGGTGTGCAGCACGTCCCGGACGGCACCCACGGCGGCGTGATCGGCGGCCGCGAGGACGCGCTCGACGGCGGCGGCACGGCCGACACCCCGGGCAGGGACCGCGTGGTCGTCTACGACGAGTACGGCCCGGTCCGGATGATCCGCACCCGGGGCTGGAAGAAGCGCACACCGGTGGCCCCCGGCACCCTCGCCACCGCTTTCGAGCCGCCGCCGGACGCGTGAGCGCCGGACCGGGAGCCGGTCTTCCCGCGGCAACGGGAGAGGCAGTCGCCGAAGTCCACCGGGCGGGGGCCCGCTCCGGTACGAGGCCCCGCACGACAGGCCGACGACCTCCCTTGGCCACCACCTGCCGGCACGGCCGAGCAGGAGCCCGTCGACATGCCGCATCGCGCCGACCGGCCGCCGCCACGTCATGTCGATCAGACCAGCACGGCACTGTGGGTATGACCATGAGAGGCCGCGACGTCGATGGTGAGCGTCGGCCGCCGGCCCGTGGTGACGGTGACCGTGTCGTCCGCGGTCTTGACCGCACGTACGGTCCAGGGAAGTTCCAGCGTGAGCGTGGTGGCCGTCCGGCCGGGGTCGGCGACGGCGATCACGGTCTCCTGTCCCCGGCGCCGGACCAGCACGGTGCCGGGACCGTCCAGCGCGATCCCGGCGACGGCGCCCGCCTGCCAGAGGTGCGCGGCGTACAGACCCTCGCGGCGCGCCCGTACCGCCTGCACCTCGCCGGTGTTGGCGAGGACCTCGACCGGGTGCGAGCGGCTCCAGGCCGCGGTCCGGGCGGCGCTGAACCCGGGAAGCAGCACATACGCGTAGCCGGCCCCGGCCGGCGACACCCCGTGGTCGAACCAGAGCGTGACATAACGGCGGGTGACGCTGTCGGCGCTGCCGGCGGTGTCAGCGCCGGTGTTGATCGACAGCCAATTGCCGGTACGTTCCTCGCGCAGCGCCCGCAGCGACGAACCACCGGGCAGGACATAGCCGCCGACGCCTTCCAGGTGTGCCCAGCGGGCCTCGGTGAACTCGTACGACCAGCCGGACTCCGTGGGCTGGACCGCGCCGTCCACGGTGAGCCGGTGCCTTCCCTCCGCGTGCAGGTTGCGGTTCTCCATGACGGTCTCGATGGTGCGCCCGTCCGTGGCCGTGATGCCCGCGCCGAGCGCCACCACGGCGTCGTCCAGGCAGAACCACGCCTTCTTCGCACGCAGCGAACTCCCCTGCGCGACCAGTTCCATGGCCGCCGCACCGTAACGGCCGCCCAGTGCGGCGCCACCGGCCACGGAGTTGGCGGGCCGGTGGGTACTGGTGCCGTCGGCGGTGCCGGCGTCGAGGCGGGGGCGGGTGTCCACGGTGGTGCCGGGGAGCCGGTAGGGGTCCACCGTCGGCCAGAACCCGTCCGAGAACGCGGTGCGGTCGTCGTTATAGAGGTATGCCATCCCGTCGCCGGTGTACCAGCCGTGCAGGTTCTCCCCATTGCCCGCCTCGTAGGCCGCGATCCGCTTCGACGACAGGCTCAGGGGCAGCGGGAGCAGCAGGGCGCCGACGCCGGCCGTGAGGAGGGTGCGTCTGCGTGGGGTGAGGTGCATGGCGGGGCTCCTGTTCCCTCGGAGATTGCCTCGGAGATTGCCTCGGACGTTCCCTCGGTTCGACGTTCCTGGTGGGTGCCCTGCGGCGGGCGGGTGCCGACGTGAGGGACGGAGAACGACGGAGAAGGACGGAGAACGGATCGCAGGGCGCCGGGCCGGGCGTGCGATCTGTTCGTGCCGGGTGCGGGCCGGACCGGTCCTCACCCGCTCGCGTTCCGTGCGGTGCGTGGGGTGGGTACCGGTCCGGCGGGTGTCGTGCCGGGGGTCAGCTCGACGAGTCGGACACGTACGAGTTGCCCGTGACCGTGACCTGCCGCCCCGCGCTGGTCTCGGTCGACGTGGTGCTCAGGCAGCTTCCCGAGGACGGGTCGGTGACCGTGGGCAGGGTGCCGGTGTAGGTCACCCCGTCCTGGGTGGCCGTGGGCGTGCCGTAGGTCACGGTGACCCGCTGGGAGCAGCCGGCGGTGAGGTAGGGCTCGATGAAGCCGGAGTCGGACACCTTGAACAGACCGGCCGAGCTGGGGAGACTGAAGCTGCCGATGTGGGCCACCGTGGTGTCGGTGGTGGTGTCGACCACGTCGCCGCTCAGCAGTTCGGTCGTGCCGTTGTCGCTCACCCGCTGCAGCACTATCGCGTACATCGTGCCCTTGGTGTACGCGAACCGGACCGCACAGCTGACGCCGGCTCCGCCGTCGGCGCCGAGCGTGCAGTTGCTGTCGGTGGTGGTGGCGTTGGCGTTGAAGGAGCTGAAGACGGCCTGGAGGTTGGGGTCGCCGTCCGAGTCGACGGGCTTGGGCTGGAAGCCCGCGTAGGGGCGGGTGCCGCTCTCCATGGTGGTGTAGTAGGCGAAGTAGATCCCGGACGCGTCGGGTGCGGACTCGAACGACATCGGGAGCGTCAACTGGCTGACCGGGCTGGGAGCGCCGCTGGACCACTTGATGGTGGGGGTCGAGGCCCAGCTCTCTCCGGCCACGGCCACCGTCAGCAGGGCGGCGGCTCCGAGGGAGACGGCTGCTCGTGCCAGACGCCGTTTTCTCTTCTCACGCGTCATCAGGGGTGTCCTTCCTGTTCGTTGGGACTGCTCGCCGTGGGGACGAACGCGCCGGCGTCCTCGGGACGGCCCTCGCCGCCCGGGACGGCGCTGTTCGGTTCGGTCTTCTCTCCGTGCCCGACCGCCCTGTCCGCGGTCGGGCCGGCCGCACCGGGCAGGGCCGTGGGGCTGCCGCGGTCACCCGGTCTGGCCGCGTGCGAAGTAGGCGGCCAGCTCCGGAGCGAGCGGGGCCACCTCGCGCGGGGAGCCGCCGTCGCGCAGCGACTCCGTGGCGCGCACACCGGTCGCCACCGACATCCGTGCCGCGACCGGTGAGGTGTCCGTGCGGCCGCCCTCACGGGCGAACCGGACGAACTCGTCCACCAGCAGCGGATCGGCGCCGCCGTGGCCGGCGTTGTCCTGGACGGCGGGCACCGGATACTCGGCGTCGCCCCGCTCCCGATGGGTGGAGCGGCGCGTGTTCCACACCCGGACGACCGCTCCGGGGCCGTCGCCGAAGTTCTCCAGACGGCCGGCGTCCCCGATGACGGTGTAGTTCCGCCAGTAGTCGGGGGTGAAGTGGCACTGCTGGTACGTGGCCAGGACCCCGTTGTCCAGCCGCATGTTGACGAGGGAGACGTCCTCCACGTCGATGACGGGGTTGAGGCCGCGCTGGGTGGCGGGCGGCCAGTGGCCGTCCCTGGTGTACCAGTCCTCGGGTTTGGGTTCACCGGGGGCACGGCGGTGCGGAATCCCGCCGTAGACCATGAGGTCTCCGAGCGCCTGCACCTGGCGGGTGTAGCCGTGTGCGAGCCAGTGCACGACGTCGATGTCGTGCGCGGCCTTCTGCAGCAGCAGTCCCGTCGTGAACCGGCGCTCGGCGTGCCAGTCCTTGAAGTACCAGTCGCCCCCGTAACCGACGAAGTGGCGCACCCAGACGGTCTTGACCTCGCCGATCTCGCCCCGCTCGATGATGTCGCGCATCAGCCGGACCACCGGCATATGGCGCATGTTGTGCCCCACGTAGAGGCGGGTGCCGGTGTCCCGGGCCGTGCGCAGGATCTCGTCGCAGCGCTCGACACTGATGTCGAGGGGCTTTTCCACGAAGACCGGTTTGCCGGCCTTCAGGGCCGCGCAGGCCAGATCGGCATGGGTGTGGTCCGGGGTGAGGACGAGGACGGCGTCGACGTCGTCGGCCTCGGTCACCGCACGCTGATCGGTGGACATCCGCGCGTCGGGGAAGTCCCCGGCCGCCCGGGCGCGCGCCCGGGGGTCCTGGTCGGCGACGGCCACGACACGCGAGCCCTCTCCGGGCCGGTGGGCCGTACGGGCCAGTGTCCCGCGCAGTCCGTAGCCGAGAACGCCGAGCCGGAGATCGGTCATGGTCACTCCTTCGCTGAAGAGGCGTGCGAAAGACACGGGTTCCGGGGCCGCGGGGCCCCGGTGTCCGGGGCGTCAGGGGTGGACGAGGACCTGGGCGAGGCCGACGGCGCCGGTACCCGTCCGCTGGATCCGCACGTAGCGGGCGTCCGTGTCGACGTCGAGGACGGTGGGCCGCAGTGCCTTGCCGGTGACGTGCACGGTGACGGCGTCGGTGAAGTCGGCGGTCCCGGCCAGCTGGACGTCGAAGTCGGCGGTGCTCATGGCGGCGCTGTTCCAGACCTCGATCCGGCCGATGTGCCGGGAGCCGCCGAGATCGTCCTGCCACCAGGCGCCGGCTTCGGAGAGGGTGGCGCTGTCGGTGGTGGTGTCCCCGTCGACGGCGCGACCGGCGCCGGCGGTGCCGCTGGTGGAGGACTGGGTGACCGTGCCGGTGCGGGCCAGGTCGGGGCGGAGCGGCTCCACCTCTCCGTGTCCCTCGGCGCCCGCCTGCCGTGCGGTCCTCAGGGCGGCCGCGGGCAGTCGGTCGAGACCGGTCTCGTTGTCCGTCATGGTCGAGCCGGTGCCGGCCAGGGCGGGGGCGGCGGTGTCGGTCCAGTTGCCGGTGGCCTGGTTGTCGATGCCGTAGTCCGCCCAGTTGGACACCCACTTGTAGCCGACGCGGGTGATTACGTTGCCCGTGACGGTGATGTGGCTGGACTGTTCGTCCAGGTAGATGCCGTTGCCGTCGCGTTCGGTGTTCCCGTACGCGCTGCGGTTGAGGTAGTTGCCGGAGATGACGGTGCCGGGCTGGGAGCCCTGGGTGTAGATGGCGCCGCCGTCGTGCTGCTCCGCGTCGACGCGCATGACGTCGGTGATGCGGTTGTTGCTGATCTTGTTGTCGCGCAGGACCGATTCCCGGGCTTCCGGCTGGTTCCAGCCCCAGCCGACCGAGATACCGGAGTACGGAAGGTCGTCCAGGGTGTTGTGGTCGACGGTGAGTCCGGCTTCGTAGCCCGCCCAGATGCCGACGGAGTCGGTGAACTCCACACCGGTGCCGCGGATCGTGTTGTGGGCCACCGTGTTGCGCTCACCGGCGAGTGCGGCGGCCGGCTGGGGGTCGGTGTCGCCCACGTAGAGGGCACCGGAGGACAGGTCGGTGAAGGTGGAGTGGGTGACGCTGGAGTCCTGGGTGCCGGATTCGAGGACGGCTCCGGCGCCGCCGAGGCGGGTGAAGTCCACGTCGTCGACCACGACCCGCCGGCCGCCGCGTACGGTGAGCGCCGCGGCCGGCTTGGTGTAGTACCGGCCCGCGTGGTCGACGGGCCCGGTCGTGCCGGTGAGGGTCAGGCCGGCCTGGGTGCCGGCGTAGCCCTCGTCGGTGGACGGCTGCTGCCAGGCGGCGTACTGGAGGGAGACGCCCTCGATACGGACGTCGTGCGCGCCGTCCAGGACCAGCAGGTTCTCGACGGCCGGGGTGACGGCCCGCGCCCGGCGCATGTCCTGCCCCGCACGCGGCAGGTAGGTGAGCGTACGGGCGTCCGAGTCCCACACGAACTCACCCGGCTCGTCCAGGAGTTCCGCGGCGTTCTCGAAGTAGGCCACCTTGGCGTAGCGGCTGGAGTCGACGGTCGTGGTGTCCCAGGCCGGCCCGGTGCGGCCGGTTCCGGAGGACGAGTTGGTCCAGCAGGGCTGGGCGAAGGTCATCAGGTCACCGCTGACCGAGGCGATCCGGCAGTGGTAGTCGCGCCAGCGGACCTTGATGACGGCCTCGGCGTCGGTGGGCCGCGCCCAGCCGGCGATGCCGGTGCTCACGGCGCCTGTCATGCCGGTGGCGGTGGCGTCGCAGACCGAGGCGGCGCAGGAGTCGCCGCGGGCCCGGACGGCCCGTACGCCGTTCACGAAGAGCTGGCGCGGGGTGACGCCGTCGGGCACCGTCGCGGTCCAGGTCCCGCCGGCGCCCGGCCGCCAGCCGCGCACGGTGCGGCCGCCGGACAGGACGGGGGCGGCGCCGGGGGCCGCGGTCCAGGTGACGGTGTGTCCGTCCTGGCCGGAGTCGGCCTCACCGAGTTCCAGGGGCTCGGTCAACGCGTAGGTGCCGCCCGACAGTTCGACGCGGATGTCGCGCCCCTCGGTCTTCCGCGCGGTGTCCCGGGCGGTCGTCAGGGAACAGGGCCGGGCCTCGGAACAGGCGGAGCCCGCGCCATCCGGTGCCGCGTGCAGGGTCCTGGCCGGGACGTCGCCCGCGGCGACGGCGGTGGGTGCGGCGGCCGACGGAGCCGCGAGAGCGGTGGCGGCCGCGAGGGCCAGCATCACTTGGCGAAACGTGTGCATGGGGGCGCTCAACTCCAGTCCGGGTGGCCGGGTATGGACGGGTTGTCCGCGGCGAACAGCCAGTCCTCCAGGAAGGGGCGCAGCGAGGAGTCGTGGGTGACCTGGACCGCGTTGTCGATGAAGTCCTGGGTGTCGGCGTTGGAGTCGCGGTGCCTGATCAGCCAGGACTTGATGATCGCGTCGAACTTCTCCTGGCCGACCCGCTCGTGCAGGGCGTAGAGGACGACCGCGGCTCCGTCGTAGATGTTGAACCCGCCGAGTTCGGTGGGCAGTCCGGGGGGACCGTCGCTCTTGCGTACGGCGTCCAGCTTCGTGTACGCCGTGTGCATCTTCTCCTCAAGCGTGGTGCCGCCCTGCTGCTCCGCCCACACGGCCGCGTAGTAGACGGCCGGTCCCTCGTTGAGCCAGGCGCTCTGCCAGGTGGTGGGCGTCACCGAGTCGCCGAACCACTGGTGGGTCAGCTCGTGGATCATGACGTTGGTGTACGTCGTGGACGTGGCCGAGTCGGCGAACCAGTTCGGGCCGAACAGGGAGAGGGTCTGGTTCTCCAGGGCGTCGCTGTATCCGTCCCGGACGATCTGCACCCCGTAGGTGTCGAAGGGGAAGCGGACGCCGAGGGTGTCCTCCAGCCAGGCGATCTGCTCACCGGTCCGCTCCACGATCGGCCGGTAGCGCTCGACCTGGTCGTCGGGGACGTAGCTGCGCAGCCTGACGCCGCGCGCCTTGCCGGTGATCCGTGTCTGCCGGCCGACGGAGATGCCGAGGAGTTCGGGCGCCATGGGTGAGTCCAGCCGGAAGTCCCAGGTCGTCCTCGCGTCGCTCGCGGGGTGGGTGCCGGTGGCGACGCCGTTCGCGGCGGGCGTCCAGCCGTCGGGGGCGGTGAGGTGGAAGGACCAGGTGGCCTTGTCCATGGTGGTGTCGTTCACGGGGGCGAAGGTGTCGGCCCGGGAGGCCTGCGCCGCGGACACGAAGCCGCCGTCGCTCATGTAGCGCCAGCCCACGGCGCCGACCGGCTTGGTCCTGCCGTTGCCGTGGTAGGTGATGACGGTCTTGAACAGCCGGCGGTCGTGCAGGCCGTCGCCGGCCGGGGTGACGGTCAGTTCCTGACCGCTCTGGCCCTTCGAGATCGCCCAGGTGGCGGCCTTGCCGTTGACCGTGACCTGGTCGATGGCGTACGAGTCGATGTCCAGGTTGAAGGACGACAGGTCCTGGGTGGCCTTCGCGGTGATGGTCATGGTCCCGGTGAAGTCGTAGGTCACCGGGGTGAAGTCGAAGGCCAGGTCGTAGTGCTGGACGTCGTAGCCGCCGTTGCCCAGCGTCGGGAACAGCGGGTCGCCCGCTCCCGCCGCTCCGGGCTGGGGGTCGAAGGCCACTGCCTGTGCGGGGAGGGTGAGGGCCACGGTGGCGGCGACGGCCGTGATGGCGGTGCTCAGCAGTCTGGTCACGCGTCGGATCCCTTCTGAGCGGCTTCCTCGAACTCGCTGCGGGACTGCTCGCCGCCCTTGGCCAGGTATTCCTTGACGAGGTCGTCATAGGTCTTCATGGACTTGCGGCCGGTGACGATGTCCTTGATCCAGTCGCCCTTGAGGGTGAGGAGGCTGCCGAACCCCTTGGATTCCCAGGTGGGCGAGGAGTAACTGGCCGTCGGGTCGGCGACGAGCTTGGGGATGATCTTCTGGTAGGCCTCGTGCAGGTACTTGACGCCCTCGGGGTGCGCGGCGGAGTACAGCGCGGGGGTGGCCGAGGCCAGGAACTTCCAGGGGACGGCGACGTCCTGGGCACCCTGGTCGGTGAGTACCGGTTCGCCCTTGGCGTTCCGGGTGAAGTCGGTCCCCTCCACGCCGTAGTTGATGAGGGTGTACTCCTGCGTTCCGAACGGTGCCGCGGCCCAGTCCGCGAGCCGCAGGATCTCCTTGACCCGGGAGTCGTCCGCCTTCTTGATGAAACACTCGCTCAGCGTCGCGTTGTTGTTCCAGGTCACCGCGGACTTGCCGAACGGGATCATCGGACGCACGTCGTAGGAGGGGTCGATGGCGGCCATCGCGTCCAGGTAGCCGGTGCCCGGGGTGAGGTAGGAGGGCCAGCCGTCGTAGACGTAGGCGGCCCGTCCGTTCTTGAACAGGTCGGTGTACTGGGCCTTCTGCGCCCCCGACATCTGGACGGTGCCCGGGTAGAAGCACCCCGCCGCGTACAGCTTGGCCGCCATCGCGACGGCCTCGCGGTAGTCGTCGGTCTCCAGGTCGAGCGTGAAGGTGCCCTTGGCGGAGTCCATCTTCCAGTAGCAGGGCGCGCCGTAGGACATGGCGAGCAGGATGGTGATGTCGGCGGAGATCGCGTATTGCTTCTCTTTGGGCCTGGTCAGCTCCTTGCACAGTTCGAAGAAGCGGTCCGCGTCGGTGATCTCGTCGAGGCTGTCCACCCCGGCCTTGGCGAACAGGTCGTGGCGGTAGTAGCCCGTTCCCCCGCTGCCGGCGCGGGCGATGGGGATGCCGTACAGCTTGTCCCCGTAGATCGCCTGCTGCCAGGCGGTGGCCGGGATCGCCGCCAGGTTCGGGTAGTCCTTGACCTTGTCGCCGGAGAGGAAGGGGGTGAGGTCGGCGCACTTCGCGGCGAGGAACGAGGCCTTGTGCGCCACGCCGCCGGTCTCGGGGTACATGAAGATGTCGGTGAGGCTGTCGCTGGCCACCATGGTGGCGAACTTGGTCGGCCAGTCGTCGGTGCCGACGGCCTGGACATCGACCTGCGTTCCGAGCCGCTCCTCGATCGCTCGCCAGGCCGCGTTCTCGCCCCGGGCCGGCGCGGGCGGGGAGAAGGTCTCCATGGACGCGCTGATCTTCTTCGCGCCCTTCAGGGGAGTCCCCTTGACGGAGCGGACGGGATCGGCCGGATAGTGGACGAAGCCCTGGGGGACGCCCTGCGCGGTGCCCGGGTATGCGGGCTTGACGCCGAGGTCGGTCACTGTCGTGGCCGGCAGCAGCGAACGGCTCTTCGCCGTGGCCTTCTCGGCCGTGGTCCCGCTCTGGCACGCGGTGAGCAGGGGACCCGTCGTGGCCGCGAGGCTCACGCCGGCGCCGATACGGAAGAGGGTTCTGCGGCTGATCCGGGTGTCGTCGGTACTTCTGGGCATGCGGGATCTCCTGAGGTCGGGCGCGGTGGGACGGCTTGCCGGGCGGCGCCGTGGGACGGCGGCGGGTTCAGCCCTTGACGGCGCCGGTGAGCACGCCCTTGGTGAAGTAGCGCTGGAGGAAGGGGTAGACGCACAGGATCGGAACGACGGCGACGACGAGCACCGCCATCTGCACCGACTGCTGAGGAGCCACGGACTCGCCGGCGACGGCGCTGTCCAGGCCCTGCCCCTGCAGGACGAAGGTGCGCAGCACCATGGGCAGCGGCCACTTGTCGCTGTCGCCGAGGTAGAGCATCGCGTTGAAGAAGGCGTTCCAGTAGGTGACCGCGTAGAAGAGGCTGATGACCGCGATGACGGCCTTGGACAGCGGCAGCACGATCCGGACGAGGGTGCGGAAGTCGCCCGCGCCGTCCACCTTGGCGGCGTCGTACAGTTCCTCGGGCAGGTTCATGAAGAAGCCGCGCAGCACCACGAGGTTGAAGGCGCTGACGAGGGTGGGCACCACCAGCGCCGCGAACGTGTTGTACAGGCCGAGTTCGTTGACGAGCAGGAAGTTCGGGATGACTCCGGGGTTGAACAGCATCGTGAACAGCGCGGTCATCAGGATGAAGCGGGAGCCGACCACGTCCCGCCGGGACAGGCCGTAGGCCATGCCGATGGTGACCAGGAGCGCCAGGGCCGTCCCGATGACGGTGACGCAGACGCTGACCAGCAGAGCCCGGGTGACGACACCGCCGGTGAAGATGGTCCGGTAGGCCTCCAGCGTGGGGTGCTCCGGCCAGAGCACCAGGCCGCTGGACCTGATGATGTCGCTCTGCGAGGCGAAGCTGGTGCCGATCACCCCGAGCAGCGGGTAGACGACGGCGGCCACCACGAGTGTCAGGGTCACTCCTTTGGCAGCCCGGCCCAGGCGGGTCGGCGGCTCCAGCCACGGCGGGCGGCCGGCCGGGCGGAGGTGACGGTCAGCGGTCTGCGCCACGGTAGATCCCTTCATGGCCGAAGACGTGGGCGAGTTTGTTGGCGCCCAGCACCAGGACGGTCCCGATGGCCGCCTTCACGAGTCCGACCGCGGCGGACACCCCCCAGGAGCCGTCCTTGATGCCGTGGAAGTAGACGTAGGTGTCGAGGATCTCACCCGCACCGGGGCCGACCGCGTCCCGCTGGAGCAGGATCTGCTCGAAGCCCACCGAGAGGATCTGCCCGAGGTTGAGGATCAGCAGCAGGACGATGACCGGTGCGATGCCGGGGAGGGTGACGTGCCACAGGCGGCGGAACCGGGCCGCGCCGTCGATCGCCGACGCCTCGTACAGCGATTTGTCGATGTTGAGCAGGGCGGCAAGGATGATGATCGTGCCCCAGCCGGAGTCCTTCCAGGCCAGCTCCAGGGTGAGCAGCCAGGGAAAGGCGTCCGGATCGCTCATCATGTCGTAGCGGGGCAGACCGACCGAGTCCAGCAGGTCGGGGAGGACGCCGGCGCCGCCCAGGATCTGCTGGAAGATCGAGACGATGATCACCCAGCCGATGAAGTGCGGCAGGTAGACCACGCTCTGCACGAAGCGGCGCAGTCGGTCGCTGGTCACGCTGTTGAGCAGCAGGGCCAGCCCGATCGGCACCGGGAAGAAGAAGACGAGTTCGACGAGGGCGATGGTCAGGGTGTTGCCGACGGCGGACCAGAAGTCGGGCTCGCCGAACGCCGTGGCGAAGTTGCTCAGGCCCACCCAGGCGCTGTTCGCGTACCCCAGATACGGCTGGTAGTCCTGGAAGGCGGTGACATAGCCGAGCAGCGGTACGTAGTGGAAGACGAGGAAGTAGAGCAGACCGGGCAGGCAGAACAGCAGCATCACCTTGTCGCGCCTGACGCGCTGCCAGACGGTGAGTTTTCTGCGAAGAACCGCGGGCGGTGTCGCCCCTTCGGCATTCTGCCGCCGGCCCCTGAGGGGCAGGGAAGATGCTGTGTCAGCCATGGAGGAGTCCTGTTCGGCTGGTGGCGCGTATGGGCTTCTGCCGCCCGAAAAGTAGTAAGCGGTTAACTACGGCGTCAAGAGATCGCCACGAAACATCTGTGTTAAGCACTTGCTTCAACTTGCCTTGATCTCGCCGGAGTTTGGCCCAAGCAGGGACTTCTCTCTCCGCTCGGATCGGAGTCGCTTGACGCTTTGTCCTCGAAATCCCTACGGTTCGCGGTAACTTGTAGTACACGCTTACCATTCGGAGGTACCATGCGGGACACTGCCGAGACGCCAGCGGAACCCGGTGCCAGGGCCGTCGGCACGGCCGCCGACCGGACGGCCGCCCACCGTCCGCGCACGGTTCTCGCCATGGACCCCGCACTGGTCGACGACGTCTTCCCGCCGCCCGCGAGGGCCCGGCTGGCCGAGGTCGCCGACGTGTGGCACGCCGGTGTCATCCAGGAGTTCCGCAGTCCGGGAGCGCTTGCCGCACTCGCCGCGTGCGAGGTGCTGCTGACCGGCTGGGGCTGCCCGCCCGTCGACGAGGAGACGCTCGACCGCTCCCCCGGGCTCGGTGCGGTGATCCACTCGGCCGGCACGGTCAAGACGTTCCTCAGCGAGTCGGCCTACGAGCGCGGGATCGTCGTCTCGTCGGCCGCGGCGGCCAACGCCGTGCCGGTCGCCGAGTTCACCTTCGCCGCGATCGTCATGGGTGCCAAGCGGGCCTTTCCGCTGGCCCGGCTCTTCGCCGCCCGACGCTCCCACCGCACCGCCGCCGACCTCGCCGGACACCACTGGCTCGGCACCCACCGGATCACCGTGGGTGTGGTGGGCGCCTCCCGGATCGGCCGCCGGGTGCTCGAACTGCTGCGCTCCCTCGATGCCGAGGTGCTGTTGTACGACCCGTACGTCAGCGCCGAGGAGGCGCGGGCGCTCGGCGCGACCGCCACCGACCTCGACACGCTCGTCGCCACCAGTGACGTGGTGACCCTGCACGCGCCGGAAACCCCCGAGACCCGCTGTCTGCTGGATGAGTGGCGCATCGGTCTGCTGCGTCCGGGCACCCTGGTCGTCAACACCGCGCGCGGCTCGCTGATCGACACCGAGGCGCTCACACCGCACCTGGTCAGCGGCCGGATCGACGCGGTTCTCGACGTGACGGACCCGGAACCGCTGCCGGTCCGGCATCCGCTGTGGGACCTGCCCAACGTGTTCCTCACCCCGCACCTGGCCGGGGCCCAGGGCAACGAGATGGGGCGGCTCGGCGCGCTGGCCGTCGAAGAACTCGCCCGCTACGCGAGCGGACTCCCCCTTCAGCACGCCGTACGTCTCTCGGACCTGGAACGGATCGCTTGACTCGCGCCCTGCCCCGAAGGGCGGGGTTTCCCTGGAGGAGACCAGATGACCGGACATCCGCCGCAGCCCACAGGCTATGGTTCGGACAGCTCACGGGACGGCAGACCAAGAACCAAGGGGGTGGGCCGGATGACCCGGCAGAAGTCCGCGCCGGATACCCGGCACCGGGCCACCGTCGTGGACGTGGCCCGGCTGGCGGGGGTGTCGACCGCGACCGTGTCCCGGGTCCTGAACCGCAACTACCCGGTCGCCGCCGCCACCCGTGAACGTGTCATGGAAGCCGTCCGCGAACTCGGCTACGTGGTGAACGCGCACGCACGGGCCCTGGCCGGCGTCTCGGGAGCCACCGTGGGCATCATCATCAGCGAGGTCGTCGACCCGTTCTACGCCTACATCGCGCGTGGTGTCGAGCGGGAGGCCGGTGCGGGCGACCGGCTCTGCCTGGTGTGCACGACCCAGGGCGACCCGCAGCGGGAGCTGTCCTTCATCGACCTGATGCACGAACGGCGCGCGGACGCCGTGGTCCTGGTCGGCGGCAGCGTCGCCGACCGCGCCTACCGGGCCGAACTGGCCCGGCGGGCCCGCGAACTGGACGCCTCCGGTTCCAAGCTGGTGCTGTGCGGGCGGCCCTCACTCGGCGAGGACGTCCCCACGGCCGGTGTCGAGTACGACAACGAGGGCGGCGCCTTCGCCCTCACCGACCACCTCCTCACCCAGGGCCACGAGCGGATCCTCTACCTCGGCGGACCGCCCGCCCTGTCGACCACCATCGACCGCCTCGCCGGCCATCGGCGCGCCCTGGAACTGCGCGGTGTCGAGCCGGACCCGGAGCTCATCCAGCCGGGCGCGTTCGGCCGCACCTTCGGATACCGCAGGATGGCGGCGCTGCTGCGGGAGGGACCGCGTTTCACCGCCGTCTTCGCGGCGAACGACATCGTCGCGGCGGGTGCGGCGCAGGCCCTGGAGGAGGCAGGGGTCCGGGTGCCGCAGGACATCTCGCTGGTCGGATACGACGACGTACCGGTCGCGCAGGAGCTGCGGCCCCGGCTGACCACCGTGCACGTCCCCCTGGAGGAGATGGGACGGCAGGCGGTGCGCGTGGCCCTCGGCGGCAGTGAGCAGGACGACTGGCGTGCCCCCACGACCGGTGTGCTCCGGCTCGGCACGCACATCGTGGTGCGGGATTCGGTGGCGCCCCGCTCCGGCCGTCGCAGCGGCAACGGCAGGCGCGCCGAGAGCCGCTGACACGGTCGACGACCGCTGCTGCCGGGAAACCGCTCGGCGGTGATCCGCATCCGGCGACCGGTTCGCGTCGCGCGCCACCTCGACGTGCGGTGCGGGGGCGAGCCGAGGGGGCCGTCATAGTAACGAGCAGTAAATTCACGCCCCGTCTTGCGGATCGACAGCAAACGCTTACATGCTGTCCGTCGTATCCGGTGAACCCCATGGGGAACATCCGGACGCACCCTGCCCGCACGACACCGCCCTGTGCTCCACCCGTCGCGTCCGGGGACCGCGGGCCGCGGCCGCGACGGCCTGCTCGCGCGGTAGTTCACCACGGCCCGCCCCGGTCTCGGGGCAGCTCCCCGTCCTCGGTCGCCCACACGGTCGCGGACCAGGTCCCGCCCAGCTCCCCAGCGGCCCGCTCCGCGCCCACCGGACAACCCGACCTCCACAAGAGCCCCTGGCTCGTTAGGAGAACGTCTCCCGTGCATCCTTCCGCTCCTTCCCGCCGATCGCTGCTCGCCACCGCCGGTGCCGTCGGCGCCGCGCTCGCCCTCGGCTCGGGTACCGCGCACGCCTCCGCCGGCGGCGGCTCGGTGAAACTCGTCGCGCGGCCGTCCGCGGAATCCGAACGGCTGCGTCTGGTCCAGGCCCTGCGGGCCGGCGCGTTCCAGCCGACCGGCCGCTACGTGCCCGCGAACACGGCCCTCACCTTCGACGTACGGGCCCACGACGGGCTGGTGCCGACCCTGTGGATAGGCCAGTGGGACTACTACGGCACCGTCAAAGCGCCGCGCGAATACCCGCTCACGCCGGGCACCAACACGGTCACCGACCCCTACGGCGGTCCGGTCTACTTCTCCCTCGCCGGCGACGGTGAGCGGGCGACCGTCCGGTTCCGCTCCGGCGACTCGGCGATGCCTGTCTTCGTGCTCGGCCGAACCGATGAGTCCGCCTACCAGAAGCAGTTGGACACCCTCACCGACATCCCCTTCGTGGAGCTGCGCGGCCCCCGCTCCATCGTGACGCTGAGCCGGGACGGCGCGCTGCTGTACCGCGACGAGGACCATGCCGCCCTGCTCCGGCTCTACGAACGGATCATCCAGGCCGAGAACGACATCAGCGGCCTGGACGGCTCCGCACCGGTCCACCGGCCCAAGGCCGGCGGCTTCCACTTCACCGAAGTCCCCGTCGTCCCCTCGGGCGTCGGCGCGTACGCCACCCACGGCTACAACGGCTTCCCGCGTGCCTACCTCGACCGGGCGACCACCGTCCAGGGCCTGCTCACCCGCGGCTGGGGGCTGTACCACGAACTCGGCCACACGCACCAGCAGTGGGCGTACAAGCCGACCGGGCTGACCGAGGTGACGGTGAACATCTACTCGCTGGCCGTGCAACGCGCCCTCGGCCAGCCGAGCAACCTCCTGAACCCCAACTCGACCACGGGCCTCACCCCCTACGAGTCCGCCCTGCCCAAGCTCGGTACGAGCGGTCTGGCGTACGAGACGTCCTTCGGGGCGTACGAGAAGCTGGTGCCCCTGCGCCAGCTGGAGCTGGCCTTCGGCGACAGCTTCTGGCCCCGGATGCACAAGCTGGTCCGGGTGGAGCACCCCGAGTCGGCCTACACGGAGACCGCGAAGCGCTACCGGGCCCTGGCCACCTACTCCAGCAGGGCCGCCGGCTACGACCTGACCGACTTCTTCGTCAACAGGTGGGCCTTCCCCATCGACGACCAGGGCAGGACGGAACTCGCCGCGCTCAACCTGCCGCAGCCACACGTCGATCCCTCCACCCTGACCGAATGACCGCGCGGGCCGCTCCGACGCCCGGTCGGAGCCGCCCCCCGTTATGTTCTTCGCGGTCCTGCGAGAGGGCCGCCGGCCTCCGGGTCCGGCATGGCTGTTCCCCTCTGTCGAACGGATGACCTGGGGGGGGGTGTCACCGGGCCTGGTAAGCGCCGTTGGAGACGCTGATGAGAGGTCCGACCACCGCCCGGCCCGGCAGCACAGAGGCACCCCCGAGGCCGGTCGGAGCGCTCTCCTCGGCACGAACACCTCACCAGCCGCAGCACGTTTGCGGTCACCCGAAAAGGAGCAGGTCGACCACCATGCCCGCACCTCATCTGGACCTGCCGCCGACCGACCGCGTCCTGTCCCCGCGGACCGGATGGACCCGGGCGCACTGGGAAGCGCTCGCGGACCGGCAGCTGGAGGCCCTCGTCCCCTACGCGACGCCCCGGTTCGCACAGTACCGGCTGCCGGGACGGGCCAGTTGGTCGGGCATCGTCTCGGACGGACTGGAGGGGTACGCGCGGTCCTTCCTGCTGGCCGCGTTCCGGATCGCGGGGGCGAACGGAGAGGTCACCCCCGGCCTGATCGAGAGGTACACGGAGGGCCTGGCGGCGGGCACCGCACGGGGCAGCGGCGAGGCATGGCCCGAACTCACCGACTGTTCACAGCAGATGGTGGAAGCCGCCTCGATAGCCATCGGCCTGCACGAGACCCGGCCGTGGATCTGGGACAAGCTCGACACCCGGGTGCGGGAGCAGGTCGTGGACTGGCTCTCCGGGTTCGTGGGCCATCGCACCTGGGACAACAACTGGCGCCTGTTCCAGGTGGTGTCGGAGCAGTTCCTGGCATCGGTCGGGGCCCCCTTCAGCCAGCGCGACATCGACTCCGGACTGGACCGTATCGAGGACTGGTACATCGGTGACGGCTGGTACACGGACGGCGACGGCCGCAACTTCGACTACTACAACGGCTGGGCCATGCACCTCTACCCCCTGATGTGGGCGCGGATGGCCACACCCGGTGGGGACGGAGGCAGGGTCAAGGTCTACCGGGAGCGGCTCGCCCGGTTCCTGCGCACCTACCCCCAGTTCTTCGGCGCGGACGGGGCGCCTGTGCACCAGGGCCGCTCCCTGACCTACCGGTTCGCGGTGACCGCACCGGTGTGGATGGGCGCCCTGGCCGACTGCACCCCGCTCGCGCCCGGCCTGACCAGGCGGCTGGCCTCCGGCACGCTGCGGCACTTCGTGGAACGGGGCGTACCCGACCGGCGCGGGCTGCTGCCGCTCGGCTGGTACGACACGTTCCTGCCGGCCACACAGCCGTATTCGGGTCCTGCCTCCCCCTACTGGGCGAGCAAGGCGTTCCTCGGTCTGCTGCTGCCCGCCGGCCATCCGGTGTGGACCGAACGTGAACAGCCGCTGCCCGTGGAGGAGTCGATCCAGTTCACGGCGTTGCCGGCACCGGGCTGGCTGCTGCACGGAACGCCGCACGACGGCGTCGTCCGCCTGATCAACCACGGCAGTGACCACAATCCTCAGGACGGGCCGGGCGAGGACGACCCGCACTACACGAGGTTCGCCTACTCGACGGCCACCGCCCCCGAGTCGTCCCCCCACGTCCAGGAACGCGCGGTCGACAACCACCTGGCCCTGATCGCTCCGGACGGCACTCCGTCCCGCCGCCGCCGTATCCACCCCCTGACCTGTGCGGACCGTCGCGCCACGTCTCGGTATCACGCCTGTCTCCCCGACCACCGGGAGGAGTTCCCGATCGAGTCGACCAGCGTCCTGCACGGCCCGTGGGAGATCCGGGTGCACTGGCTGCGGGCTCCCGTGGGTGCGTCGGTCCGGGAAGGCGGCTACGCGGTCGCGGACGACACGCTGCCGTACGCGGACCTGGGCCCCGGCTGGGCTCTCACGCGTACCCGGACGGGTCTGACGAGTGCCGTGGTGGCCCTGTACGGCTGGGACGAGACCGGCGGCATCGCCCGCGAGGCCGAGGCGAACGCCTACGGGCCCCACTCGGCGACCCCGTACCTGACGGCGCACGGCCACCCGGGCGGGCCGAGCGTCCATGTGACCCTCGTGGCGCTGGCCCGGGACACGGTGCACGCCCAGGCCCTGCGCGAGGCGATCGCATGCACCGTCCAGGATGATCTGGTACGGGTCACCTTCCCCGACGGCGGCACGGTCACCGTCGTCCCGCAGCGCCTCGACAACGGCTCCTGACAAGGGCTCTGACCACGGCCGCCGGTCCGTCCGACCACGGCCGCCGGTCCGCCGGAGCGGACGCCTGTGGGAGCGGCCACCGAGCTGCTCTCCCGCGGCTCGCCGGCACGGTGCGCCGGCGGCGGCCACCGCCTTCACCGGTGGCGGCTCGGGTCGGTGTGCTCCCAGGCGTCCACGGAAGCGCGGGGCACGAGTCCTTCGGCCACGCCGGCTCGGCGCCACGGCCTGTGGGGCCCGGACGTCCGGGCCGTCAGCCGGTCAGGTCCAGCTCGGCGGCGACCGTCTTGCCGACGGGGGCGCGGTCCAGGACGTCCCACCGGTCGGCGAGCGCCTCCACGAGGAGCATGCCCCGGCCGGTCTCCGCGAGCGGCTGGGGCGCGGGGCGGGGAGCGCCGGGCGCCGGGGGCCGTACCTCGTCCCGGGTGTCGGAGACCTCGATGCGCAGGGTCCGGCCGAGGAGACTGACGGTGACCTCGAAGTCCCGGCCGGGGACACGCCCGTGCGTGACGGCGTTGGCTGCGAGCTCCGCTACAAGCAGGGCGGCGGTGTCGGACGCGTCGCTGCCGTGCGGCACGCCCCAGCCGTCGAGCTGGTGCAGTACGAGCCGGCGGGCGAGGCGGGCCCCGCGCGGGGTGGAGCTGAACTGCTGGGTGAACACACGTACGGTGACGGGTCCTTGGCGGGTCACTGGGGTGGACGGTGGCGTCATATGCCCAATCTGGCGGCGGTTCAGGGGTGTTCGCCAGCAGCGACCCGCGTACGCAGAGTCAGCGTACGCGCACATTCGGTAGACGGTACGCGGCACTCTGCGTGACGATGGAGCCGAGTCAGAAGCGGTACGGGCGTGGCGGGTGCGCGGGAGGTGGCCGACGGTGGCCTACGAATGCACGGAGAGCGGTACGGGGGCGGGCAGCGCGGAACCGGGGGCGTCGGACAGTCTGCGCACGTTCGGCGCGGTCGTCCAGGCCCTGCGGGAGCACGCGGGCCTGAGCCGCGAGGAGTTCAGCGGCCTGGTCCGCTTCTCCAAACACACGGTCGCCTCCGTCGAACAGGGCCGCCGGATGCCGGACCGGGACTTCGTGGAGCGAGCGGAGGAGGCACTCGGCAACACGGGGGCACTGCGGAAGGCGGCGCCGCATCTGTCGCGGCAGGCGGGGCTGGCGAGTTGGTTCCGGCAGTGGGCTCGGCTGGAGGCGCGGGCGGTGACCTTGTGGACCTACGAGTGCCGGGTGATTCCCGGCTTGCTCCAGACCGAGCGGTACGCGCGAGCCGTGACCGAAAGCGTGCCGCCCGTGAAGGACGAGGGGCAGGTGGCCGAGCAGGTTACGGCTCGGTTGGAGCGCCAGCGACTGTTCGAGCGCAAGCCTCCGATCGCGTTCAGCTTCATCATCGAGCAGGCGCTGGTCGAACGCGGCACGGGAGGCCCTGATGTGACGCGGGAACTGCTCGACAGCCTCTTGGAACGGTCGTTGCAGTTCAACGTCGAGTTGCAGGTCATGCCGCGATACCAGCCGGATCACGCTGGCTTCGACGGGCCGTTGCGGCTCCTCGAAGCGCAGGACAACAAGTGGTTCGGCTACGCGGAGGGGCAGCGCGGCGGCTTGCTGATCTCGGACCCGAAGGAGGTCAGCATCATGCTCCAGCGGTATGCGAGACTGCGTTCACAGGCTCTCACCTCCGACGACTCCAGGAGCCTGCTGAAGCAACTTCGAGGAGCGCTATGAGCAGCATCGACGAACGGGCTTGGTTCAAGAGCAGCTACAGCGGTTCCGACGGCGACGACTGCGTCGAGGTGGCGAACGGCACCCAGGCGATCCACGTCCGGGACTCCAAGGACCAGCGGAGCCCCGAACTCGCCCTCTCCCCCACCGCATGGAACGACTTCGTCTCCTACGCCGCCCAGAGCTGACCCTCACGCCCCGCGCCGGACCCGTCCGACGCGGGGCGTTGCCGTTCACTCGAGGAGGGGCGGTGTAGCCCTCGGGGGGTATTGACCGATCCACCCCGCTCACAACTCTAGGGACGCACCGTGCTGTGCGCGTACTGTGAGACGGTATGGGGGAACTGCGTGCGGACTGGAGACTCAGGCTGCGGCGCGAGAACGCGCACGGCCCCATCTGTGGCGCCGGCGTGCTCGTCGACCAGTACACGGCGCTGACGTGCGCCCACGTGGTGCGCCACCCGGACGCCGTGATGTGGCTGGAGTTCGCAGAGAACGGCGAGCTCGAACCGGTCTCCGCACGCGTCATGCCCGGCGGCTGGCTGCCGGAGGGCGAGAGCGGCGAGGACGTCGCCGTGCTGCGCCTGGACAGCCCTCGCCCGCAGGCGCGCCGCGCCCCGCTGGAGCCCAGGCTGTGGGGCGGAATGGAGGTGTACGCGACCGGTTACGCGGAGGGCTTCGACGACGGCATGAGCCTGTGGGGGCGCATCGGCGGCGCCAGCGGTGAGCGGGTGCAGCTCGACGCCGTCACCAGGACGGAGGTGGTGCGCGCCGGCTTCAGCGGCGCCGCCGTGTGCACCCGGCCTCGGGAAGGCCGTCCCGCCCGTGTGGTCGGCCTCGTCGTCAGCTGGCGCGGCGACCTGGGCGAAGCGCTGCCCGAAGACAACCGGCTCTCCTTCTCGTACCTCATCCCCATCGACCGGATCGCCGAAGTCTCGCCGTTCGTCAAGGAGTTGAGCAGCCCCCATGCCTGGGACCACGGTTTCGAGGAGCGGTTGACCCGGTGGTTCGACGACCCGGACGAGGACCCGGTGAAGATCACCGTGGTGCCTCCGGGCAGCGGCAAGGACCGCTCGCTGCGCCATCTGACGCACCGCGCCCACGTCGTCCACCGCGGCGGCGCCGGCCGGCCGGACCTCATCGACCACGCCTTGGACCAGATCACCTTCCCGGCCGGCGAGTACCTGGCGTACTGGGACTGGCTGCGCGGCGCCAGGCCCCGACCCGCGCGGGTGGCCGACCGTGCGCCCGTCCTGCCGGTCACGGTCCTCGTCGACGGCCTCGACGAGGAGCCCCAGCCGGGCCCCCTGATCGAACTTCTGGACCGGCTCCGGGGGTTCGGCTTCCGGCTGCTGCTCGTCTTCCGCCGCGAGGGCGGCCCCGTCTGGACCGCCTCCCGCGACCTGCTGCTGCGGCCCGCGCTCCTCCGCCACGCGGACACGCTGCTCCACCGGCTGCGGCGCGCGGAGCTCAGCCAGGCGATCCGCCGCGACGTCGTCGACAGTGCCTCCCTCGGTTCCATGACCGAGACGGCCGACCGGCACGGAGCCGCGCGCCGCCTGATCGACGATGTGCGGGACCCGCAGGAGCAACTCACCCGGCTGCGCGCGCTGATCAGGACCCTGCGCGCCGACCTGAGCCGCCACGGGGACCGGTGATGCGGTGCTCCGCCCGGCCCGCACGAGGGAGGAGGACCACGAGAGGATGACGACCTGCCCGCACCGGCGCTTCACCGGGGCCCCCTGCGGCGGCACCGTGCTGCCCACCGGCCACTGCGCCGCGTGCGGCCGCGCGGAGAACGACCCCGGGCTGCCCGCCCTGCCAGAGGACCCACGGGAACTCGGCCCCCGCGAGCTCCTCGCGCTTCCCGACCGGGAGCCGCGTCCCGCCGGGGAGCGCCTCATCCGTCCCGAGGCGCCGCTGCGCATCCGCATGGGCTGCTCGTCCGCCGACTGCGGCATCACCTTCACCCCGCCCTACACCGAGGGCCCGGTGCCGATCGAGGGCTTCTGCCCGGCCTGCGGCGAGCGCTACTCGTACCGGCCCGAACTCGGCGAGGGCGACCTGCTGCGCGACCAGTACAGGATCATGGGCCCCATCGCGCACGGCGGCCAGGGCTGGGTCTACCTCGCCGAGGACACCCATCTCGGTGACGTCGTCGCCGTCAAGGGACTGCTCAACCGGTACGAGCACGACGGCGCCCGGCTCGCCGACGTCGAACGCCGCAACCTCGTCGCCATCCGCCACCCCCGCATCGTCCAGATCCGCGACTTCGTCGCCCGGAGCGACGACACCGGTCAGGTCACCGGCGGCTACATCGTCATGGACGACGTCGGCGACGGCACCCTCGCCAAAGTCGTCGAGGAGGTCCGGCGCGGTGAGTCCGTCCTCGACATCGAGCACGTCGCGGCGTACGGCTGCCAGATCCTCGAAGCCTTCGTCCACCTGCACGCCGACGGCGAACGGGTCTTCGTGTACGGGGACATGAAGCCCTCCAACGTCGTGCACCACGGTCACGGCGTCAAGGTCATCGATCTCGGCGGCATGCGCGAACAGGGCCAGAGCCAGCCACCCGCCCATGTCACGCCCGAGTACATGGCGCCCGAGACCGGGGCGTCGGCCATCCCCACCGTCGCCCACGACCTGCACACCGTCGGCGTCACCCTGCGGGAACTCGCCCGCTGGGCCGTCGCCGAGGTGCCCGGCCTCGGCACCGCCTCCTTCCAGCGGGTCGTCGACCGTGCCGTCCGCGCCGATCCGGGCCGACGTTTCGCCGACGCCCGTGAGATGGTCGGCCAGCTGCGCGGCGCGCTGCGGGAGATCCGTGCGCTGCGCGGCAAGAGCGACCCGCCCGAGCCGTCCGACTACTTCCGGCCGTCCGCGCAGTTGCTCGGCGCCCGGCTCGGCACGGTGCCGGGCATCGAGCACTGGCTGGACCGCCCCCGCCGCGACCGGTACGAGCCACCCGTGGCACCGGCCCTCGACCTCGGCGCCCCCACACCCACCGAGATCGCCGGCTGTCTGCCGGTGCCGAGACCCTATCCGGGCGATCCGCAGACCGCACGCTTCGAGGTGAGCAGCGGCTACGACCCGGGCCAGCTCCTCCCGCAGGAGGGCGAGAAGCCGCGCTCGGTGGAGATCTGCCTGCACAACGTGCGCGTCCTGCTGGGCCGGAACACACGCGAGGACCTGCGGCGGGCCCAGGAGGAACTCGACACGGCCGACTCCATCCCCGGGCCGTCCGCCGTACGCCGGTGGCGGCTGGAGTGGCACCGCGCCCTGCTCGCGCTGCGCAGCGCCGACCTCGACGACGACCCGCGGCAGGTCGCCGAGGCCAGGGCCCACTTCACGCAGGTCCACCTCGAACTGCCCGGCGAGTACGCGCCCAAACTCACCCTCGCCTACTGCGCGGAGCGCCTCGGCGACGACACGGCCGAGCCCACCGCCGAGGAACTGTACGCGGCGGTGTTCGCCCGCAACCCCGCGCACGGCGGCGCCGCCCTCGGCCTGGCCAGGATCGCGCTCCGCGCACACGACCGCCGGGCCGCCATCGATGTGCTGGGCCGGGTCCGGCAGGGCACCTTGGACCACACCGTCGCCCGGATCGCCGCCCTGCGCATCCGCGCGGCCCGGCTGCCCGGAGACGGTGATCCCCTGCCCTCGCCCACCGAGGTCGACGCGGCACTGGCCCAGCTGAGCGGCCTCGTGGGCCGACGACCGGGCGCAGGGGAGCCCAGCCTGTCCGAGGACGAGGCGCTGCGCCTGAGCACCGAACTCCACGAATGGAAACTGGACGCGGTGCACAGCCTCAGCGACCGGCCCGGTTCTCCGGGAAGGGGTGCCGAACGGCTCAGCGCCCGCAGTCTGAGACGTCTGAGCTCGTCGGAGCGCGAGTTGCGCGAGCGGATGGAGTCGCACTATCGGCGACTGGCGGCACGCCACCAGGAGCCGGCCGCCGCCCACGAACACCTCGTGGACCTCATGCACGCGGTACGGCCTCAGACCCGGACGTGACCGCACGGCACGGCGCGGTGCGGCACAGCGAAGCACGGCACGGCACCCGGCAGACGGAATCGGCACCCAGCACACCGTGTGCACGGCACCGCAGGTGAAGGAAGGGTGATGTACGACATGAGCAGCCACACCCGGCCGCCGCAGCCGGGTATCCGACTGCAGGTCGACCTCGGCGGCGATCTGCGCCCGCACCGAAGCGCGAAGATCGAGGCCCATCTGCGGGTCGACGTGGCCGCCGACGGCGCTCCCACCGACCTGCCCGCGGTCAAGCTCGCCGTGATCATCGCGGTGGACGTCGCCGAACCCCACCGGGCAGCCGTCCGGCACGCCCTGCCGGCGGCGCTGCGCGCCCTGCCCGACCGCATCTCCTTCGCTCTGCTCGGCAGCGGCCCCGAGCCGGCCCGGTGCTATCCGCGGGGGGACGACGAGTGGGCCGTCGCCGACCGGGACGAGAGGCGCCGCGCCGCCTTCGTCGCGGGATCGCTGCCGCTGCACCGGGAGGGGTCGCGTCCGGCCGGGTACGCCGCCTGGGTGGCCAGATCGCGCGCCCTGCTCGCCGGCCGGCCGGTGTCCGTACGCCATCTGATGCTGATCACCGACGGCAGCAGCGCCGTCGGCGAGACCCGCCTCGAAGAGGAACTGGACGCCTGCGCGGGACAGTTCACCTGCGACGTCTTCGCCGTGGGCGCGGACTGGGTCCCCGACCCGCTGCTCACCCTCGCCGAACGGCTGCACGGCACGGCCGAGTTCGTGGACGACGGACTCGGTCATGCGATCACCGCCGCCATTCAGCGACTGCGCCGGGTGCACACTCCCCAACTGCCGATCGAAGTGACCGTGCGGCCCTCCGTACGCCAGGTCTCGCTCAGTGAGAAGGCGCCCCGGCCGCGCCGCCTCGGCGGTCTGCCGCAGCCCGGCCGACCGCACCGCTGGTGCTTTCCGACCTACCAGTGGGAGCAGGGCAGACGCGACTACCTGCTCACCCTGGTCGCCGACTCCGCCGCCGACCCGCTGGAGACCGAGCTGCAGTTCGCCATGGTCTCCATCGGTGATGTCCACGTACCGGTCACCGCCCGCTGGCACCTTCCCGAGCAGTCCCCGCGCCATGCCCCGGCGGGTGCCGACAGTGTGCGTGACCTCAATGCCACCGCCAGGATGCGGAGTGCCCTTCGCCGGGGACTCGCCGCTCTGCAGGAACACCGGTGGGACACCGCCGAGGACTGCTTGGGGCAGGCCGCCCGGCTGGCGGCGCGGTTCGGCACGGACTGGGTGCTGGACGAGATCCGCACGGTCGCCGACATCGAGGACGCGGCCGCGGGGCGGGTCCGGCCGCGCACCGTCGACGCCGACACCCTCGGCCCGATGATCCTGCGCGCCGGGTCCCGTCCCGGCGGCCCCCTGGCCGACGCCGTCGGTGCGCGGCCGGGCCCGCACTGCGCCGGCTGCGGGACCCCGGCCGGGAGCGAGGCCCGTTACTGCATCGCATGCGGGGAGAAGCTGCTGTGACGGCCGGACGCGCCACCTCCCCGCACCGGTACTCCCTCGCCGCTGTCCGGCACCGGTACTCCCTCGCCGCTGTCCGGCACCGGTACTCCCTCGCCGCTGTCCGGCACCGGTACTCCCTCGCCGCGAACCGGCACCGGTACTCCCTCCCCGCCAGCTGGCGCAAGCGCCTGAGCCCCTGGCGGACCCGTCGGCTGCTGGAGGTGCATCTGCTGGTCCTGTTCCTGCTCGCGGCCGTCGCGTCGACCGCGCTGTTCCTCTCCTGCCGTCAGCTCCAGCACAGCGCCGAAGCACTCGCGTCCCGCGAGGCGCCGGCCGTGCAGGGGCTCGCCGCCACTCGGCTCGCGGCCCTGCGCGCCGACCAGGAGGCCCACGCCCTGGTGAAGATGAACCTCATCGGTGTCGCGGGGTCGGGCGAGACCTACCGGTCCCAGCTCTCGGCCGCCGACCAGGGCCTGACCCGGATCGCCGACCGCACGGACCAGGACCTCGGCACGGTCAAGGGCCTGCTCGCCACCTACAGCAACTCGCTCAGCCTCGGCACGTCCCTCTACCGTGACCAGCCCCTCATGCGGGAGCAGAAGCTCGCGGAAGCGGACTCGCTGCTCACCCGCGAGACGGTGGGACTCGCACCCCGCCTGGACGCACTGCAACGGGTCCAGCTGCGGCACGCCGAAGCCACGGCCGCCATGGGGCTGTGGCAGCGCAGCGGGTGGTGGCTCGCCGAACTCGCCCTGGCCGCGATGGCGCTCACCCTGCTCTCGGCGCTGTTCGTGCTGCGCGACCGCTGCGGGCGGGACGTCAATCCGTACCTGCTCGCGGCCTTCGTCCTCACCGTGCTGCTCGCGGTGGTCCCGCTGATGACGGCGTCCTCCACCGAGGACGACCTGGACGGGGCGGTCAGGGATCTGCGGCAGATCACCGCGGTGTCCCGGCACAGCGGGCCGGGGCTGGCCGATGCGCAGCAGCGCGTCACGGAGAAGTCGGAGGAAGTCCGGCAGAAGACGGCCGACGGCGCCTGGGCCGACAGGGTGTACCAGGGCGCGTTCGTCGGCAGCCTGCTGGCCGTCGTCCTGCCCGTGCTGGGGCTCGGTCTTCGGCTCGACGACGACTACTGGAGGCGACGGTGACCCGGCGGTTCAAGGTGCTCGTCCTCGTCGTGGTCATGCTGCTGATCGCCGCCGGCGGCATGGTGGTGGTCTGGGCGCAGCACGACGACGAGGAGCCGGTGACCATTCTGGGGACGTGGACGGCCAAGCAGGCGGACCAGTTCGAGACCGTGCTGCGGGGCTTCGGCATCCCCTTCCGCTACCAGGGCACCGCGGCCCAGCGGGAGGTGCTGCTGTCCAAGGTGCAGTCGGGGGAGCCGCCGGACATCGTGATCATGCCGGGCCTCGGTGAACTCGCCGAGTACGCCGACCAGGATCTCCTCGAACCGCTGGACGATCTCTACGACCCCGAGGAGTACGGCGCGCCCTGGAAGTCGACCGGCTCGCCCTCCGAGCCCGTCTACTGGGTCCCGGTGAAGGCGGACCTGAAGAGCATCGTCTGGTACCGCCAGGGTCACCGACCGGCCGATTCACCCGTCCCTGTGAAGAGTTGGTGCGTCGGCATGGGTGACGACGGCGCCTCCGGCTGGCCCGGCACCGACTGGATCGAGGACCTCGTACTGCAACGGGAGGGCCCGGACGTCTACGAGAAGTGGGCGCTGGGCAGCGGCGAGGTGAAGTGGTGGCGGAGTGATCCGGTGCGCACCGCCTGGGAGGCGTGGGCCGGTCTGCTCCGGCAGGACAGGGACGCGGCCGAGCACGCTCTGCTCACCGACCATCGCGGCGCCCCGGACGGCAACGGGCTGCTGTTCGACGGCTGGGGCGGGTGCACCCTGGAGCACCAGGGCTCCTTCGCGCTGTCCTTCTACAAGGGCGACGCGCGGCACGCGGGCCTGATGGACTCCGCTCCGCTCCTGCCCGGAGACGGCGGCCGGGTCCGGGCCCACGAGGTGACCGGCGACTTCGCGGCGCTGTTCAGCGACCGCCCCCAGGCCCGGGCACTGATCCGTCAGCTGGCCTCCGAGGAGGGCCAGCAGAAGTGGGCCGATCTGGCGGACGTCTTCTCGGCGAATCGTCAGGTGACACCACGAGGCGGTGCGGTCGAACAGGAGATCGCACGACGGCTCGGTGCGGGGCCCCGCTGCCTGGACGCCTCGGACGTCATGGCACCCGCCGTGCGGGACGCCTTCTACGAGGCCGTTCTGCTGACCACCGCGAGGGCCGCCGCCGGTCAGGACCTCGACATCCCGGGCCTCCTCCACGATGTGCAGCGGGTGCAGGACGCCCGGTCCGCGCAGGGCGCCGACGCCAGAGCGGCTCCGAAGACGGTGTGCAGTACGCGGTGATGTGTGTGCTCGTCCGCGGCCGTCACGCGCCGGGGCTCGCCGCGGGCGGTGACGTGCCCAGCATGTGGCAGACCGCCTCGTCGACGAGGGTCCTGTTCGCGGTCGCGGCCGCCTCCTCCTCCGGCACCCGCTCTCGGAGCCCCCGCAGACACATGCGATCTGGCACCGGCTCATGCACGACGAACTCGGCTTCGGGCGCTACGCCGCGCACGGGGGCGACCTGGGTGCCGGCATCGCCTCCCGGCTCGGCGAGGCTCACCCCGAGGCCGTGGTGGGCATTCACCTGACGGCGATCGCCGGTCCGGTCGCCTAGGACCTTCGGCCCCCGCGACGCCCGGCACGACGTCTCTTCCGTTGGCCGAACAGCCGAATACGGCCCCCGCGATACGGCCCCCTTGATACGGCCCCCTAGGAGCCGCCGTGTGCTTCTCCCGCGACGTCCGCGAAGACCTCCGCCCACGCCGTGCCGTGTCCCGCGCGGCCCGCCCAGGACGCCGTGCCGCGCAGCGCCGGCATGAGGGCGGGCGGGGTTCTCGGGTCGCGCATCAGCGCGTACAGCTCCGGTGAGATGTCTCCCAGGCTCTGGGCGGCGACCTCCACCAGCTGCTTGCCGAAGGCGAGGTCCCGGGTGGCGACGTCGAGGACGGTGTCGGTCAGTGCCGTGCGGTTCTCCAGGCCGACGACGCGCAGGTAGGGCCGCCAGTCGTTGGCGAGGCCGCCGCGCCAGCCGCCCTTGCCCGAGGGGTGGACACGGTGGGTGAAGTCGACGACGCGGTCCAGCAGGCCGCGGGCCGCCCGGGGGTGGCCCGCGTCGGCGAGGCGGCGGCACAGGTGCGGCAGGTGTTCGAACCGGCGCCGCCAGGCGGGCGGGGCGATCTCCCCGTCACCGGGCGGGAGGTAGAGGGGCAGGTCGGCGAAGACCAGGGTCTCCAGGGCGGTGAGGGTTTCGTCGACGGGCCGTGCCGTGAGGTCGTCGAAGTGGGCGTGCAGCGCGATGCGCAGCAGGTAGGCCTCGTTGGCGGCGAGCATGAACTGGCGGGCGTGGTGGTCGTAGGGCGGGCCGGCCGTGTCCCGGGCCTCCCGGCCCCGGTCCTGTACGGCGGTCAGGACCGGGTCCAGCCTGCCGAGCGGGTCCTGGCCCCGCCAGAGCGGGGCGTGCCGGTGCAACTGCGCGCCCGCACGGGTCAGGACACCCTTGTGGACCTCCGCGTTGCGGGTGGCGGTCAGCCGGGTGAGGGTCTCGTCGACGGTGACGGGCAGGAGACCGCCCCCGGTCGCGGCCAGGGTCTCCAGTTTCAGCCCGACCGCCTTGTAGCCGTCGGGCGAGGCCTGGAGGGTCTTGGCGATCGCCAGCACGGTCTCCCGGTGCGCGGGGTCCGCCAGTACGCGCTCCAGCGTCTCGGGTCCGAGCAGGGCCAGCCGTTTGAGACCGCTCAGGTCGCCGCTGTGGGCGGCGTCCTGCTGGAGCGTGCCGAGAAGGCGGTCGGGCCGGTCGGCGGCGCGGCGGCCGAGCGTCTCCCGCAGGCGTACGGCGTAGGCGTCGGTGGCGGGCGGTGCCGTGGTGACGTGGAGGGTGAGGGCGCGCTGGGCGACGGGGTGGCCGCCGGCCGCGGCCGCCACCGTCACCGCGGGGGGCCACGGTGCGCGCAGCCACCGGGTGAGCGTGGCCTCCCGGCAGCGGTCCGGGTCCGGCGGGGCCGGCAGGCAGGCGGCGACGGTCGTGGCCGGCAGGGGCACCTTGTCCGTGTCGAGTGCCTTGACGATGACACCGGTGATGCCGCGTTCGGTGTCGAGCGCGTCGCCGGGCGCCAGGTGGCGCCGGCACCAGTCGCGGGCCGCGGCGACGCCGGTAGATTCCGGCTCCGTCGGCCGGGAGAGCAGGGGCGCCAGCAGGTACTTGGCGACGTGCTCGGCGGATTCGGGGGAGGCCGCGGCACCGGCGAGGAGCGTCAGGAAGCGCTGGACCGGGGTGCGCGGCCGGGTGGTGAGCGCCTCCGCCAGGCCGCGCAGGCGCAGGGCCTCGGCCGGGCCCGGGGCACCGGCGGCCAGTCGTGCGGCCAGGGGGCGGACCACCGCCTCGACGTCCGCGGTGGCGGCCGTGCGCAGGGTCGTCGCCCAGCCGGGAGCGGCCGCGGAGACGACCTTGTCGAGGCTGGCCTGCCACGCCCTCTCCCGCAGTCCGGCGAGGAGTGCGGGCAGGTTCTCGGCATGGCGGCGGTAGCGGCCGGGGTCGTGGGCGGCGAGGTGGGGCAGCGCGTCCAGGGTGTGCGTGAGGACGGGCTTGTTGCGGAAGGCGACGGCCGCCTCCAGCAGGCGGGCGCAGCCGTCCGCGCAGCGGTCGGGTGCGGCGGCGTGCAGGCCCAGCAGGAATACAGTGAGGTCCCGGCCGTGCGGCAGGCAGTGCAGCAGGTCCTCGTCTGCGAAGTCGAACAGGCCGAGTGCGCGGAGGAACGACGTGACCTGTGCGGGCTGCTGGTGGGCGAGGTGGGTGACGGCGACCAGCACCCGGCGGCGGTCCTGGCGGTCCCCGCGGTCCCAGACGGCGCGCAGGGTGCGCGGCCAGGACGTCGGTGCGGGGTGGCTCGTACCGGTGAGGACCGCGATGTAGGAGGAGGTCTGCCAGGGGTCGGCGTGGCGCAGGGTGTCGACGGCGGTGTCCACGGCCGTCTCCGGCGGGTGGCGCAGTCCGGCGTGGACGCGCAGCGCGGTGAGGCGGGTCGCGGCGTGCGGGTCGCGCATCAGCGTCTCCAGCGCCGGGTACCAGCCGGGCGCGCCGTCGCGGTCCGCGATGTGGAGGGCGTGCCGGGCCGCCTCGGCGAGGAGGAGGTCGTCGGGGTTTGCGGTGACGCGGCGGGCGACCGCGTCGAGCCCGCGCGGGGCGGCCCGCAGCGCCTGACCGGCCGCGTGCTCGGCGAACGCCTGGTGGTGGAAGGCGACACGGTCGCCCTCGACGGTGCGCAGCACGCCGCGGCGCAGCAGCACGCCCACGGCCCGGTCGGCCCGGCGGCGCTTCACCGCCAGGTGCGCGGCGAGGACGGTGACGGCGTCGGGGCGGTGGAGTTCCGGCTTGCCCGCGCGCAGCACCGCGAGACCGAGCACCCGTACCGCCTCGGAGAGGTCCCAGCGGGCCTGCTCGCCGGCCGGTTCGTCGCCGACGCCGTGCCGGAGGTCCTCGACGACGCGGGCCTCCCAGTACTCCCGGAACAGGTCGGTGACGTCGATGTTCCTGTCGCGGGGGCCGGCGGGCGCGTACAGGTCGAAGAGCATGCGCAGGGAGAGGGGGTGGCGGATCAGCTGTCCGAGGGGCAGTCCGCGGGCCGCCGCGTGGACGAGGGTCGCCCGCATCCGCTGCGCGAGGGGCGCGGCGGGGCCCGTGCCGTCGGGGCGGCCCGTACCGCGCGGGCCGGGCCGGCCGGGGGCGCGGCAGAAGACCCGCAGGTGGGCCTCGACCGCGTGGTCGAGTTCGGAACCCGGCTCCCACGGGGCTCCCAGGCGGCTGGGGACGGCCGCGGCGGCGCGGCCGTCGTCGTAGCCCTCCAGGTGCTCCTTGGCGAGCAGTGCCTCGACGCCGTCGGCCGGGTCGTGGTCCTCCAGTCTGCGGGCCTCCGCCGACCGGCAGGCCACGGCGACGGCGACGCCCCGTCCGCGGGCGCCCCGGACGACGGCGGCCAGCAGGTCGGCGCCGGCGCCCGTGTCGTCGTGGAGGAGGAGGTCGGCGGTGTCCAGCAGGAGGGCGACGCGTCCGGCGGCCGGTCTCCCGCCGGACACCGCCGCCGCTTTCGCGTCGAGGGCCAGCAGCAGTTCCCGCACCGTCAGGTCGGCCGGCCGCTCCGGCGTGTCGAGCAGGGCGGAGGCGGACACGGCGACGACCGTCCAGCCGTCGCCGCGCAACTCCTCGCGCAGTCCCCACAGCACACAGCTCTTGCCGGTGCCGGGCTCGCCCAGGACGGCGCTGCCCTGCCGGCGGCCGTCGAGCAACTGCCCTTTCAGACCCCGGACGAGCGTGCGGTGGGCGCGGCGCGGTACGTACACGTCCCGCAGGCGGACGGCGGCCCGGCCGGGGTCGTCCATCAGGGGGACGACCGCGTCCCAGGCGCGCACGGTCCTGCGGTCGGCCCTGTCGACCTTGCGGAGGGCTTCGTGCGTGCCGTCCCGGCCGGGGCCGGCGGGTGCCGCCGTCGCCCGGCCGGCCCCGGACGCGGCCCCGGACGCGGCCCCGGACGCGGCCCCGGACGCGGCCCCGGACGCGGCCCCGGACGCGGCCCGGGGGGCGGGCGGACGGGCGGGGAGACGGGCCGGGAGACGGGGGGAAGGTGGTGGCGGCGTCCGCGGGGCCCGTGCCTCCTCGGTCGCGGCGAGAAGCCGTTCGAGCAGCGCGTCGGCGTCCGCGTAGGGCGAGGGGCAGGTGTCCGGGGCGCACCCGACCCGCGCGCGCACGATCCGGAACCAGTCGGCCTTCCACGGGCCGCCCTTGAGCCAGGCGGTCACGGCGGGTCCGCCGACGCCGATCCACTCCGCGACCGTCCTGCCGCGCAGTTGCCGTCCGGTGGCGGGGTCACCGTGGTCGGCGCCCCAGTGCGCGAGGGCCCGCCACAGCCATGCGGCGTGCGGGCGTTCCTCGGGTGCGAACGTGTCCCGCACCCGCGTCCAGTCCGTCCTGCGGCCGCGTCCCGTCGGCACCGGCCGCGGGACCTCCGATTTCTTCACCACTTCCCCCGGTGTGCCGCGCTGAAGAATTCCCCACATGCTGCCAGGTCGTGGCGTGCGCGGACGGCGGTTCGCCGGAGTCGGGGGCGCCGGGCGGGGCGAAGAAAGGGCGGGTCGCGGTCCGCTGGCGGGGCCGGTCGCCGACCGGCCTCCACCGGGCGCCACTTGGGGCGCCCGTCCTGGGGAGACGCACGTGCGGAGTTCCGGCAAGGAGCCGACATGGCACTCGACACGATCCTCGACCTGCTGCGCGAACTGCCTCCCGTTCCGGGGCCGGCCGCTCCCGTGACCGCCGGGCTCATGCTCGCCCGGACGGCGGTGCGGCACCTCTCGCTGGCCTGGCTGACGCGCGGGGCCGGCCCGCGGGAGCGGGCGCTGATCCTGTCCGCTCTGCGGGCCGCGCCCCGGCCGTCCCGGCGGAACCGGGCGCGGGCGCGGCGTCCGGGAGGACGCCCGCCGCGCCGCCGGTGACGCGGCCGGCGGGCGCGGGCAGGGCGCGGGCAGGGCGCGGCCGGCGGGGGCGGGGGCGCCGGGGGCCGCCCGGACAACGGCGCGGGGGACGCGCCGGGGACGCGGGGAGGGCGCCACGAGGGATACGCCGGGGGGCACGCCGGGAACGCGGCGAGGGCGCCACGAGGGATACGCCGGGGGGCACGCCGGGGACGCGGCGAGGGCGCCACGGGGGATACGCCGGGGGCACGGCGGGGACGCGCCGGGGGCGCGGCGGGCCGGAGCTGTCGTCCGTGCCCCCGGCATCCGCGAGGGCCGCGGTACGGCTCAGAGGACGCGGCGCATCCAGCCGTGCCGGTCCTCCGCGCGGCCGTACTGGATGTCCAGGACGTGCCGGCGCAGGGCCACGGTGAGGCTGCCGGGTTCGCCGTCGCCGACGGTGAACCCGTAGCCGTCGCCCTTGAAGCCGACGATGGGGGTGACCACCGCCGCCGTGCCCGCGGCGAACACCTCGGTGACGCTGCCGTCGGCGGCTCCCGACCGGAGTTCGTCCAGCGTGACGGTCCGCTCCTCGGGGGTCAGGCCGAAGTCGGCGGCCAGGGCGAGGACCGTGTCGCGGGTGACGCCCTCCAGGATGGTGCCGAGGGCCGGGGTGACGAGCCGGCCGTCCGAGGTGATCAGGCACAGGTTCATCGTGCCGGACTCCTCCAGGGTGCCCTCGCCCTCGCTGTCCAGGTACATGACCTGGTCGCAGCCGTTCTCCTGTGCCTCGATCTGCGCGGCCAGGCTCGCGGCGTAGTTGCCGCCGCACTTGGCCGCCCCCGTGCCGCCCCGGGCGGAGCGGGTGTAGCGGCTGCTCACCCAGAGGGTGACTCCGGTGACGCCGGAGGCGAAGTACGGGCCCGCCGGGCTCGCGATCACCGAGTAGACCACCTCGGCCGCGGGGCGTACGCCGAGGAACGCCTCGCTCGCGAACATGAACGGGCGCAGGTACAGGCTCTCCTCGCCGTCGGGCACCGGAACCCACGCCTCGTCCACCCGGATCAGCCCCTCCACGCTGGCGAGGAAGTCCTCCTCGGGCAGCTCCGGCAGCGCCATGCGGCGGGCGGAGCGGGCGAAGCGGCGGGCGTTGGCCTCGGGGCGGAACAGCCAGACGCTGCCGTCGGCGTGGCGGTACGCCTTGAGCCCTTCGAAGATCTCCTGCGCGTAGTGCAGCACGGCGGCGCTGGGGTGCAGCGTGTACGGCCGGAGCGGGCCGATCCCGCGGTCGTGCCAGCCCCCGTCCGGCGTCCACACCGCGGTGGCCATGTGGTCGGTGAAGTACCGGCCGAACCCCGGCTCGGCGAGGACCGCCTTGCGCTCGGCCTCCGGGACGGGGTCCGTCGATCGGGACAGGGGGTAGTCAGGGGCCATGGCCAACTCCTCTAGCCGTCACGGGTCGTGTGCCCGGGAGCAGCCGCTCCCGTCGCACCCGGTCCGTCATGCTAGCGGCCGTTAACACCAGGCCATCACCCTCGCGGCGCGGCTCGCGCACACGGGAGCGGGGCCCGTTGTGCACAGCCGGCTCGATCAGCCCCTCGCATCCCTCCAGGGCCGCCTCACCGCCGCGGGAGGGGTCCGCTCACAGCAGGGACAGGTGCCGGGTCAGCTTCGACACCTTGTTCCTCGGGCCGTGCACGATCACGCCGAGGTACTCGAGCTCCTCGGCACCGGTGGCCTTCAGGTCGGTGAGGTAGTCCTCGTAGTCCCGCGCCCTGCGGGCGGTCTCGGTGAGCGCGACCAGGCGGACCTCGTCGGCGGCCCGTGCCCGCTCCAGCAGCGTGGTCAGTTCCTGCGCGGAGGCGGTCAGGACGGGGATGGGGTGGGTGTTGAGTCCGGGGTGGACGCCGCCCGAGGCGTCCTCGCCGTCGCGTCCGACGGAGTCGCCGATCCGGCCGCCGAGGGAGAGGGCGAGCACGGCGGAGGTGTTCGCCGCGTGCGCCGGGGGCAGGTCGTCGCGGAGCACGAGGGCGACTTTCGTTTGCATGGTCTTTCACCTCAGTAGCGGCCGTGTGTCCATCACTTTCCGCGAAGACTAGTCCGATGGACGCCAACTGAGCTGATCGGCCGAACATTTGACTTACGTGCATGCCACAATGGGCCGCATGGACGAACTTGATTCGGCGATCATCCGGCATCTCCAGCTGAACGCCCGGCAGTCCAACCGTGAACTGGCCCGCCAGATCGGAGTGGCCCCGTCCACCTCGCTCGAACGGGTGCGGTCCCTGGAGGAGCGGGGGGTGATCACCGGCTACCGCGCGGAGCTGAACCTCGCCGCGCTGAACCGGCACTACCAGGCGTTCGTCGCCGCGCAGGTCCGGCCGCTCAGCCGCACGGTCATCACCTCCTTCCAGGAGGCGGTCGCCAAGCTGCCGGAGGTGGTGGGCGTCTTCGTCGTCGCCGGCGGCGACGACTTCCTGATCCACATCGCCGTGCAGAACAACGAGGCCCTGCACGCCTTCCTCATGGACCGCCTCAGCCAGCGGCGCGAGGTCGTCGGCTTCCGGACGATCGTGATCTTCCAGCACGCCCCCACACCGCTGCTGTCCGCCCTGCCGGAGGTGAACGCCGCGTCCGCGGCGGCCCCGTCACCGGTCCGCGGAGCGGGGCGCGCGAAGGGCGCCGGCCGCCTCTCCACCGACGCCTGAGAGTCCGTCAGCGGGCGGCGACCAGCCGGGACACCGCCTCCTCCACCAGGTCGCCGCTCTTGCAGAAACTGAACCGCGCGAGCCAGGCGGGGGTGCCGGCGCCCTGGTAGAAGGCGCTCGTCGGCACGGCCACCACCTGGGCGCGCAGCGGGAGTTCCCGGCAGAACAGGGTGCCGTCCTCGTACCCCCAGGGGCGTACGTCGGCCTGGACGAAGTAGCCGCCCTGGCCGGGGACGGCGGGCAGCCCGGCCTTCCGCAGCCCCTCGCACAGCCGGTCGCGGTTCTGCTGCAGCTCGTCGCGGAGCCCGGCCACCCAGTCCAGGCCGGAGGTGAGCATGGCGGCCACGGCCGCCTGGAACGGGGTACCCGACGCGTACGTCAGGTACTGCTTGGCGGAGGCGACCGCCGCCACCAGGGGCGCGGGGCCGCAGGCCCAGCCGATCTTCCAGCCGGTGACGTTGAACGACTTGCCGGCGGAGGAGATGACCAGCGTGCGCTCGCGCATGCCGGGCAGCGAGGCGATGGAGACGTGGCGGACGCCGTCGTAGACCAGGTGCTCGTAGACCTCGTCGGTGACGACCGTCAGGTCGCGCTCCTCGCAGACGGCGGCGATCTGCGCCAGTTCCTCGGGGGTGAAGACCTTGCCGGTGGGGTTGTGCGGGGAGTTGAGCAGCAGCACGCGGGTCCGCGGGCCGACCGCCCGGCGCAGCGCGCCGACGTCGAGGGCGAACCCGTCCGCGGTGACGGCGAGCGGGGCGGCGGTCACGTCGGCGCCGGCCATGCGGGCGGCCGCCGGATAGGAGTCGTAGCAGGGGTCGAAGGTCAGGACGTTGTCGCCGGGATCGCAGAAGGCCAGGAGCGCGGAGGCGACGGCCTCGGTCGCGCCCGTGGTGACCAGCACCTCGTCGTCGGGGCGGTAGCTCACGCCGGTGGTGGTGAACCGGTGGCGGGCCACCGCCTCCTTCAGTTCGGGCAGCCCGGTCGCCGGAGGGTACTGGTTGCGGCCGGCGTCGATCGCGGCCGTCGCGTGGGCGAGGATCTCCGGCGGGCTCGGCAGCTCCGGTACGCCCTGGCCGAGGTTGATCGAGCCGGTCCGCTCGGCGAGCCGGGTCATCTCGGTGAAGATCGACGTCCCGAAGTGGTGGGTGCGTTCCGCTGGGGACCAGCTCACGGCCATGGTGGTGACTCGCTCCTCGCTCTGCCGGGCCGGCTGCGGCCCGGGGTGGGAATAGGGGGTGGCGGACGCCGCGGGCGGGCCGGGCGGGAGGCTGGTGGAAGCGTCCGCCCGGCCCGCCCCGCGGAGCCGGCCCGGCCCGTACGGCGGGTGCCGTCCGGGCGGCCGGGCCACGGGTGTCCCCCGCGACCCTACGGGCTGCCCGGCCCCGGCGTTCGCCGTCCGCCGGCGTCAGCTCAGGGTGACGGGCATGCGGGTGATGCCCTGGATGAAGTTCGAGCGCAGCCGCCGGACCGGTCCGGCCAGGTCGATGCCGAGCTCGGGGTCGGTGACGCGGCGGAAGAGGATGCCCAGTTCGGTCTGGGCCACCATCGCCCCGATGCAGCGGTGGATGCCGACGCCGTAGGACAGGTGGCGGTTCGGGGAGCGGCTGATGTCGAAGACGTCCGGGGCCTCGAACTGCGACGGGTCCCGGTTGGCCGACACGTTCCACAGGGTGACCGAGTCGCCCTCGCGCACCTCGCGGTCGCCGATCCTCAGGTCGCTCGTGGCCACCCGCATCACATAGGCGTTGGTGGAGCTCCAGCGCAGGATCTCGTTGACCGCGCCGTCCATCAGGTCCGGCCGCCGCCGGAGCAGCGCGAGCTGCTCGGGGTGGTCGTGGAGGGCGAGCAGGCCGGTGCAGGCGGTGTACGAGGACGTCTCGTTGCCGCCGACCGCGACGTTCATGCAGTTGTAGAGGATGTCCTCCTCGGGCCAGGGACGGCCGTTGCGCTCGGCCTCGATCAGGAAGCTGACCAGGTCGTCCCCGGGATCGCGGCGCCGCTCGCGGACGATCTCCGCGAAGAACTCGAAGATCTCGGCCTGGATCACGGCGAGCCGCAGCCGTTCGTCGTCGTCGGTGTCGACGTAGACGGGATCGCGGAAGCCGATCATCTTGCGGGTCAGGTCGATCAGTTCGCGGGCCTGGGTGTGGGAGACGCCCATCATGGCCATCACCGCGCCGGCCGGCAGTTCCGGGGCGATGTCGGTGGCGAAGTCGCAGCCGCCGTCGGCCCGTGCGCGGTCCACCGCGGCGTCCACCAGCTCGGTGACCTGGCGGGCGATGCGTCCCAGGATCCGGTGGGTGAAGGCCCGGTGCACCACCTGGCGGATCTGCCGCTGCCGCGGCGGGTCGGAGGCCACCAGCATGCGTCCGGCGGACGGGTCGGCCTGGCTGCGGAAGGAGCCGCCCAGCATGGGGCCGCCCTCGGAGCTGAAGCCCTCGTGGTCGTTGTAGAGGCGCGCGACGTCGTCGTAGCGGGTCACGGCCCAGAAGCCGCCGCCGTCCTCGGTGGTGTGCCAGTGGACGGGGTCGTTCTCCCGGAGCCAGGCCAGCATGTCGTAGTGCCGCTGCGCGACGAAGGCGTCGGGATCGGTCAGATCGATGGTCAGTACGGTACTCATGCGGTCACCGGCTCCTCACGCCTGGTGCGGACGATCCCTGCCAGGGCGCCCAGTTCACTGGTGGTCAGGATCTCCCGCGCGCTGATGTCCACCGCCAGCTCGCGGACCAGCCGTCGCTGCATGCGGAACGCCAGCAGCGAGTTGCCGCCGAGCGCGAAGAAGTCGTCGTGGACGCCGATCTCCTCGACCGCGAGCAGCTCGCTCCACAGTTCCGCCAGGAACTTCTCCGTCTCGTCCCGGGGCGGCACGTGGTCCGCCCGGTGCCGCAGATGGGCGTCGAGCAGCTCGGCGAGGCGCTTGGTGTCCCGCTTGCCGTGGTCGTTGGCGGGGATCTCCGCCACCTTGATCAGCGAGCTCGGGACCATGAAGTCGGGCATCTCCTGCTGCGCGAAGGCGCGCAGTTCCTTCAGGGAGACCTCGTCGTGCGGCACCACCAGGGCGACCAGGTGGCGGTCGGTGCCGGTGCCCGCCGCGAGCACGGCGACCTCCCGCAGCTGCGGGTGGCGGGCGAGGACCCGCTCGACCTCCCGGGGCTCGACCCGGTAGCCGCGGATCTTGACCTGGTCGTCGGCGCGTCCCACGTAGCGCAGCGCGCCGTCGGAGCCGCGCAGGACCAGGTCGCCGGTGGCGTACATGCGGCCGCCCGTGGCGTGCGGGTCGGGCAGGAACCGTTCGGCGGTGAGGCCGGTCCGGCCCAGGTAGCCGCGGGCCACGCCGGCTCCGGTGATGTGCAGCTCGCCGACCGTCCCGTCGGGCACCTCGTCGAGGCCGGCGTCGAGCACCAGCAGTCCGGTGCCGGCCAGTTCCCGGCCGATGGGCACGCTGTCCTCGCCGTCGGCGATGCCGCAGACACGGTGCGCCGAGCAGGCGGTCGTGCCCTCGGTGGGGCCGTAGAGGTTGTGGAACTCGCCCGAGAAGGAGCCGGAGAGCAGCTGGCGGCAGGCCTCCGGCAGGACGACGTCGCCGCCGGTGTGCAGGACCCGGAGTGCGGCGAACGCGTCCCGGTCCTCCTTGACCACGTGGTTGAGCGCCATCGTCGGCACGAGCATCGCCGTGACGCGCCGGCGCCGCAGCTCGCGGCCGATGTCACCGGTGAGCAGGTCCGGCATGGTCGGCAGGACCACGATCTCCGCGCCCCCCGCGAACGCGCACCAGGTCTCGAAGTGGAAGGCGTCGAACGACAGGCTGGAGACGTGCCCGACCCGGTCCCGCTCGGTCAGCGCGGGCAGCTCCGGGTTGGTCGCGAAGTGCACGATGTTGCGGTGCTCCAGCACCACGCCCTTGGGCGTGCCGGACGAGCCCGAGGTGAACAGCAGGCAGGCGGCGTTCCGCCGGTGGACGTCGGGCAGCGGCTCGGCGGGCGGTGTCAGGCCGTCGAGGTCGAACTCCCAGACGTCCGTGCCGGCCGCCGCGGCCCGGGCGCTCTCCGAGGGGTCGGTGACCACCAGCGAGGGGCGGCTCTCGGTCAGCATCAGGTCGCGGCGCGCGTCGGGATAGCGGGTGTCGACCGGTACGTAGGCGGCACCGGCCTTGAGGATGCCGAGCAGGGTGACGAAGACGGGGGTTCCGCGCCGCAGGTGGTAGGCGACGCGGTGCTCGGGGCCGATGCCGCGCTCGCGCAGCAGGGCGGCCACCAGGTCGGATCGCCGGTCCAGTTCCGCGTAGCTCAGGGAGGTGGTGTCGTCGCTGACGGCGGGCCGGTCGGGGTGGCGGCGGGCCGTGTTCCGGAAGAGCTCGACCAGGGTGCCGGGACTGCCGGGCGGCGCGGCGGGCAGGTCGCGCCCGTCGGCGGTGAGGGCGTCCGCGTGGGCGACGCACTCCTCGCGCGTGCCCTCGTGGCCGGTCGGGTACCAGCCGGGGGGCAGCGGCCGGCCGGATGGCCAGATGCTCGGTGTGCCGTCGTCGGCGCGGACCAGGCGGTACAGGTCGGGGGCAGTCACTGCCGTCACAGGTTTCTCCTTGGGAAGAACGATCGGCGGGGCACCCTGGTGATGTGCTCGCGGGCGCCCTACAGGCCGTCGGCCAATCGGCGTTCGGCCTCCGCGAGCACGTCGGTGCTCTTGTTGAAAGCGATGCGGACGTGCCCGGAGTCGGTGGTGTGGTCGCGGAAGAAGCAGCGGCCGGGCACGACGAGGACCCGGCGCCGGGTGGCGAGCCCCCGGACGAAGGTGTCGCAGTCCTCGTCGGTGACGCCGCGGATGTCGGCCATGATGTAGCAGCCCCCCTCCGGCGCCCGGCAGGGCAGCCCGGCGGCGGTGAACAGGCCGACCATGCGGTCCCGCAGGTGTTCCAGTCGCGCGGCGGGCTGCCAGGAGGTGTCCCGGAGCACTCCGGAGGCGGCGACCGCGCGTTGCAGCGGACCGCTGGCGCTGAAGCTGGTGGCGAGGTGCACCGCGCGCAGCCGCTCGGTGATCTGCGGACAGGCGCGCAGGTGCCCGATCCGCCAGCCGCTGAGCGCGTACGCCTTGGACAGGCTGCCGATGACGATGCTGCGGTCGCGCAGGGCCGGCACCTCGGCGGCGGACACGTGCCGTGCGCCGTCGTAGACGAACGGCGCGTACACCTCGTCGGAGATGAGGGTGGCGTTCCACTTCTCGCAGAGCGCGGCGAGTTCCTCCAGCTCGGGCCGGGTGAGGGTGCGGCCGGTGGGGTTGGCCGGGGAGTTGACGATCACGGCGCGGGTGCGCGGTCCGAACGCGGCTTCCAGTTCCCGCGGGTCCCAGCGCCAGTCGGGTGCCTTCAGGCCCACGAAGCGGGGGACGCCGCCGGCCAGGGCGAGCGCGGCCAGGAAGTTCTCGTAGAACGGCTCCAGCAGCACCACCTCGTCGCCGGGGTCGATGGTGGCCAGCGTGGCCACGCTCAGCGCCTCCGAGGCGCCGGTGGTGATGGTCAGTTCGGTGCGCGGATCGGGGCGGCCCGGGAGGGTGTCCGCGATCTGCTCGCGCAGGGAAAGGTTTCCGCTGGTGTCCTCGTACTGGTTGTCGCCGTGCAGCAGTTGCCCGGCGGCGGCCTCTAGGGCGGCCGGCGGCGGCAGGGGGCTGCCGGGCACCCCGCCGGCCAGGTCGAGGGCGCCCAGTTCCGTGCCGAGGTGCAGCAGTTGCGCGAGGGAGCCGGCCGGCAGGGCGCCGACGCGGGCGGCGCCGCGGGGCAGTGTGCCGGCCGGCGCGGGGGCCGCTGTGGTCATGTCGCCTCCTGAGGGGTCCGGCCGCGCGGGACGGCCTCGTCGTCCGGACGGATCGAGGGCAGCCAGGGGGGTCGTGACGTCTCGTACGCGGTGATGGCGTCGGCGTCGCGCAGGGTGACGGCGATGTCGTCGTACCCGTTGAGGAGCAGCCACCGGGTGCGCTCGTCGAGTTCGAAGGGCCAGCTGTCGCCGCCCCCGGCGACGGTGCCGGCGGCGACGTCGACGGTGACCTCCAGGGAGGGGTCCTGTTCCGAGGCGGTCATCAGCGTCTCGACGGCCGTCTGGGGCAGGACGACGGCCAGCAGCCGGTTCTTGAGGGCGTTGCGCCGGAAGATGTCGCCGAACCGGGACGACAGGACCACCACGAATCCCCAGTCGCGCAGCCCCCACACCGCGTGCTCGCGCGAGCTTCCGGTGCCGAAGTCGGGTCCGGCCAGCAGCACGCTGGCGCCCGCCCGCTCGGGGCGTTCGAGGACGAAGCCGGGTTCGGCCCGCCAGCGGTGGAACACGGCGTCCTCGAACCCCGACTTCGTCACCCGCTTGCAGAACTCGGCGGGCATGATCTGGTCGGTGTCGACGTTGCTGCGCCGCAGCGGGACGGTGCGGCCGGTGTGCCGCACCAGCGGACGCAAGAGGTCGGGTGTCGACGTCACGAGAGGTCCTTGGGGGTGGTGAGGCGGCCGGCCACGGCGGTGGCCGCGGCGACGGCGGGCGAGACCAGGTGGACCCGGGAGCGTCCGCCGAGCCGCCCTTCGAAGTTGCGGTTGGAGGTGGTGGCGACCCGTTCCTGTCCGCCGGCGCGGTCGGGGTTGAGGCCGGGGCACATCGAGCACCCCGGCAGCCGCCACTCCGCGCCGGCCGCCTTGAACACCTGGTCGAGCCCTTCCTCCTCGGCCCGCAGGCGCACTTCGGCCGAGCCCGGCACCACGAGCATGCGGGTGCCGTCGGCCAGCCGCCGGCCGCGCAGCACGTCCGCCGCGGTCCGCAGGTCCTCCAGCCGCCCGTTGGTGCACGAGCCGACGAAGACCGCGTCGACGGTCACGTCCCGCAGGGGGGTGCCGGGGGTGAGCCCCATGTACTCCAGGGCCCGGGCCGCCGCCGCCCGCTCCTCCGGGTGCGCGAACTCCTCCGGTGAGGGCACGGTGCCCGAGACCGAGACCGTCTGCCCCGGGTTGGTGCCCCAGGACACCTGCGGGGAGAGCGCCGAGACGTCGAGGGTGACCGTGCGGTCGTAGACCGCTCCGGGGTCCGTCGGCAGGGTCCGCCAGTCGGCGAGCGCGTCCTGCCAGGCCTGGCCGGACGGTGCGTGCGGCAGTCCCTCCAGGTAGGCGAAGGTGGTCTCGTCGGGCGCGAACATCCCGGCCCGGGCGCCGGCCTCGATGCTCATGTTGCACATCGTCATCCGGCCCTCCATGGACAGGGTCCGCAGGGCCTCGCCGCGGTACTCCAGCAGGTGCCCCTGGGCACCTCCGGGACCGATCCGGGCGATGAGGGCGAGGATGAGGTCCTTGGGGGTGACGTCGTCGGGCAGGGTGCCGGTGAACTCCGCCGCCATGGTGCGCGGCCGGGGCAGTGACAGCGTCTGCGTGGCCAGGACGTGCTCGACGTCGCTGGTGCCGATCCCGAACGCCAGCGCGCCGAAGGCGCCGAGGGTGGAGGTGTGGCTGTCGCCGCAGACGGCGGTCATCCCCGGCTCCACCAGGCCCAGTTGCGGGGCGATGACGTGGACGATGCCCTGCCGGGCGTGGCCCATGCGGTAGAGCTGGACGCCGTGCTCGGCGCAGTTGCGGCGCAGGGTCTCCAGTTGCAGCCGGCCCACGGGGTCGTGCAGTTCCTCGGTGTCCGTGGGGACGTTGTGGTCCTCGACCGCGACCGTGAGGTCGGGGCGCCGGATCGTGCGTCCGGTCAGCCGCAGTCCGTCGAAGGCCTGCGGTGAGGTGACCTCGTGCATCAGGTGCAGGTCGATGTAGAGCAGGTCGTCCGTGCCGGCCGGGCTGTCGTCCGGCCGGGCCACGCGGTGCCGATCCCAGATCTTCTCCGCCAGGGTGCGGGGACGCACCACTACACCCCCGTGCTGGTCGCGGGCGCCACGGCGAGCTCGCGCGCGAGCCGTTCGCGGACCACCGAGAGCTCCTCGCAGTCCCCTCCGACGCGTTCCGCGACGTGGGTCCGGTACAGCTCGGTCAGCTTCTCCTCGCTCACCTCCACGCCGAGGTCGTCGAGGAGGTAGCGCAGCACGGAGCGGCCCGAGTGGCGGCCGATGAGGATGGAACGCTGCCGTCCGAAGCGCGCCGGCTCGACGTACTCGTACGTGGCCGGATTGCGCAGCACGCCCTGCTGGTGGACGCCGGCGGCCGTGCCGAAGGCGTAGGTGCCGAAGATCGCCTTGTTCCTCGGCTCCTCCAGCCGGATCACCTTGCGCAGCGCGGCGTACGCCTCGTACAGGCCCTCCGTCGTGACGTCGGTGCGCAGGCCGAGTTCCTCGCTCTTGTAGGCGAGCAGGGCGGCGATCTCCTCGAGCGCGGTGTTGCCGGCCCGTTCGCCGATGCCGCCGAGGGTGGCCTGGACCTCGTCGGCGCCGGCCTGGAGACCGGCGACGGCGTTGGCGAGCGCCAGGCCGAAGTCGTTGTGGCAGTGGGTGGAGATGCGCACCGGGGACGGCGCCCACGCGCGGAAGGCGGCGATGAGTTCGCCGTACTCCTGCGGGGTCAGGCAGCCGGAGGTGTCGCCGATGACGAAACAGTCGGCACCCGCCTCGACGGCGCGGACGGTGATCTCGCGGAGCAGGTCGTGCTCGCCCCGGCTGGCGTCCTCGATGGGCACCGAGACCGAGGTGACGCCGAGGCTGCGGGCGAAGGAGACGGCGTCGACGACCTCGTCGACGGCTTCCTTCCGGGTGATCTGCCGCTTGTGCTCCAGGTGCAGGTCGCTGCCGGTGGCCATGACCTGGACCTCGTGGTTGTCCACCCCGCCGGCCTCGACGGCCGTCTCGATGTCGGCGCGGACCGCCCGGCAGAAGGTGACGAACCTCGCACGGGTCAGGTGCTGGGATATCAGGCGGGTGGCCTGGAACTCGCTGGGCGAGGACGCGGGGAAACCGGTTTCGATGGAATCGACGCCCAGCGCCTCGATACGCAGGGCCAGATCGAGTTTGTCCTCCGGGCGCATGGCGTTCGCGGGCGCCTGCTCGCCGTCCCGGAGCGTGGTGTCGAAAACGGAAACGCGACGTACCGAGGATTCCTGTTGCATTGGCGTCCTTCCATCCGATACCCGACTCGTCCATCCCCTTTCCCCTTACCACTGCGGCGCGCGACGAAAGCGGCGCTGAGCTGGGCCGAGACGGGTGGGAATCAAAATCGACGATGTCGGGTATGCCCGTTGGGAGATGTGCGGCACACACGGAGAGTGATCTCTCGGGAATCGGTCACTTCGAGGCTACCCCACGCCCTTGCGGTGGTCCATCGGATCCCCTGACTGCAAAGCCATGTTCACACTCCGGTCGACGGCTCTTCAAGAACAGCGGCCGGCCCGGGATCGACCGAAGACAATCTCCCGAATGTGAGGCCGGTCGCATGCGGCATCCCGCAGTTCAGGCGCCGCACAGTAAGTTTTCCGCCAGGGTGGCGGTTTCGCCGAACGGGCGCCGTGCGGCATGAAACATTCCGCTACGCACGGCGTACATATTCGGTCACTCTGGCGGGCCGGCGCCTTCGGGAAACGGCGCGGGATTTCTTTGAATCACTTGACACACCCGCCGGAAAAGATGGCAGAGTCCTGATCGTCCCGGGGAAGGAGCGCTGCATGCCGGCAGTCGAGAAGAGTTATCTCAGGACAGGGGAACGGAATGCCCCGGTCCGCCTGCTCGCTTTTCATCACGGGGGCGGGTCCGCGCTGTCGTTCCTGCCGCTCGCCCGGAGTCTTCCGAAACTGTGCGAGACGTTCGTTTTTGAACTCACCGGGCGGACGGGCGACGCGGACGGGACACCGGCGGCCGATTACGCGGAGGCCTGTGCGCGATTCGCCGCCGACGTGGTGGAGATCGTGGACCGCCCCGTCGTCGTCATCGGCCACAGTCTGGGCGCGCTGTTCGCGCACAACGTCGCCGCTCTGCTCCCGGACGACCGGCGGCACCTGGTGCACACGGTGATCGTCTCGGCCTCGCGTTCGGCCGCGTCCACCGCCGAGACGGCGCCGATGCCGGACAAGCCGTTCGTCGTCCGCAGCCGCGCGTCACTCCTGGCGGACCTGCACGCTTTCGGCGGTGTGCAGCCGGAGCTGCTCGAGGACCCGGACTTCGTCGACGCGACCGTCACCCTGATGGGGTACGACCTGCACCTGGCGGACACCTACACGCTCCCCGGGCCCGGCCCGACGGACGTGCCGCACCAGGTCTGGTACGGCACGGACGACGCCACGCTGCCCGAGGAGGAGCGGCTGCGCTGGGACGAGAGCTGTGTCGTGCCGCCCGTCCACCGGGGTTTCCCCGGCGGCCACTTCTACCTCTACGAGCGGCCGGAGCCGGGGGCCGCGCTGGGCGAGCTCGTCACCGCGGCGGCGTCGACCGCGGCCGGCTCCTCGGCCTGAGCGGCAAGGCGGCCGGCGCCGGGCCCGTGCCGGCGCCGCCAGTACAGCGCCGCGCAGCCGGCGACCGCGAGCGGCAGTACCAGCAGCCATCCGCTGAACGCCATCACGACCAGCGTGAAGACGACGGCGGCGCAGGCGGCGTACCACAGGGGGGTGCCGCGCGGCAGCAGCCGCAGTGAGGCGGCCATCCCGGCGGCGGTGACGGCGGCCAGGAACGCCGAGGTGACCCGCATCAGCGGGTCCAGCGGAACGGCCAGCAGCGCGGCGACGAGCGTGAGGGCGCCGGTGAGCACCGCCTGCACGGTGAGGCTGCGGCGCGGGACCTGGCCCGCTCCCCCGCCCTTGGCCAGCAGACGGGGCAGCGCGCCGTCGCGGCCCAGCGCCGCTCCCAGCCGGGCGGCGCCCGCGAGGAAGGTGTTGACCGCGCCCAGGCTCAGGCAGATGGCCGCGGCCGCGGTCAGTCCGCGCGCACCGGCCCCGACGCCGCGCTCGAGCAGCAGCATCAGCGGGACGTCGGAGCTGCGCGCCTGCTCCCCGAGCGCGCCGATGGTGACGAAGGACAGGCCGAGGTAGAGGACGCCGACGATGGTCAGGGTGATCGCGGTGGCCCTCGGCAGATGCCGGCGGGGGTGCGCGAACTCCGCGGACAGGTGGCTGGCCGCCTCCCACCCGCTGAAGGCGTAGAACAGCACCAGGGCGGCCGAGCCGATCGACAGCCACCCCTCGGGCATGAACGGGGTGAAGTGAGCGGCCGTGACGTGCGGAACTGCGAAGACGGTGGCGCACGCGAGGAGCAGCACCAGCAGGCCTACGAGGACCAGCTGGAGCCGTCCGGACACCTGGAGTCCGGCGTAGTTGGCGGCGACGGCCACCGCGAGGATCACCGCGGCCGCCCCGTATCCGGCGCGGTGCGACAGGCCCAGCACCTCGGCGACGTAGTTGCCGCCCGCCATGGCGCCGGCCAGCACACCGGCCGGCACGGCCGCGTAGAACAGCCAGCCCACGCAGGCGGCGGCCCGGGGGCCGAAGGCGCGGGCGACGAAGTTGGCGACGCCGCCGCCGTCGGGGTAGCGCGCGCCGAGCGCGGCGAACGTCACCGCGACGGGGATGCTGAGCAGCAGCAGGACGGCCCAGGAGACCATCGAGGCGGGCCCCGCCGCGGCGGCCGCCAGCGCCGGCAGTGCCAGCACTCCCGGCCCCAGGACGGCGCCGATGTACAGAGCTGTTCCCTGCCCCAGTCCGAGGCGGCCCCCGTGCATGAACGTTCCCCTTCCGCGCCGACGATCACGGCACTGCCCGCCGGCGTTCGAGACACGGCAGGACGAGGTCCTGTCGTCGGGCAGGCGGGACTTCGACGACAGGGCCCGGGCCCCCGCTGATCATCCGTGGAAAGTCTAGGCAGCGGCCGTGGCCGCCCACACGGATGCCGTACGAATGTTCGGCACACCCGCGGAATCCGCGCTCGCGTGCGAACAAGATTCGGCCCCGTCCGTGCACCGCCGGTCATTTGACCGTCCCGTTTTCCCCCGGCCTCTCCGCCCCCTTGCGGCTTCCCGCCGCCTTCCGCCACCTCCCGCCGTCCACCGCCGTTTCCCGGCTGCCGACCGACGGAATTCGGCCACCTTTCCGAAGTGCGGCCGAACGGCACCCAAACCGGGCGATGTCAAACCAAAGCGGCGGCATGGAATCAATGCTTCCGACCTGTTCCGCCCGGACCGCGGCGGATGAGGTATTCCGAATTCTGAGACCGAGAAGTCGACGATGTTTCCGGCGATCCGGCGGGAGGTAAGGTCTCTCCAGCCTCCAAGGGCATGTACCGCGACCGCGCCGGGGACTGAGTGCGGTGCGCGGGTCCGCGCCTCGTGCGCAGAGCGTTTCCTCCGACTTCCCGGCCGAGGGCGGCGGCTGCGAGAGCCCCGTTCCCTCCGCGTGCCGTGCTCCGCTCCATTCCATCGTCCGGCCCCCGCGCACGGGGCCATCGAGTAGGGGAGGACAAGACAATGGCAGGAATCGACCGGCAGCCCGACATCGAGGGCCGCAGCAAGCGACTGTGGCTCAATGACGACGGAACCTGCGACATCGAACTCGTTCCGAGTCTGCGCAGCTACACCTACGACCGTGACGAGATGATCCCGCAGACCGCGCGGCTCCGGCTCGACTTCTACGAACTGGCCGCCGCCAGACTCGCCGAGAAGGGAGTGCGCACGGTTTTCCGGGAACGGCTCGGTGATATCTCCTACCGCGCTTCCTATGTCCCGGCCCCGCCCTTCGAAGTGATTGTGAAGAACCTTGCCACCGGGTCGACGACCCGTAAGTACCCCGGGCTCTTTCCGGAGGGCCACCGTTTCAACCCGCCGGTGGTGAAGTTCGACTACCGCATCGACCCCGAGGACCAGCCGATCGGCGAGGACTACCTGAGGGCGGCCGGCACCGACGTCGAGGCGTTCCGCGAGGTCGCCCTGGAGTGCAACGCCCTGCTGCGCTCCTGGCTGGCCCCGCTGGACCTGTGGGACTTCTGCCTGGTGATCGGCCTCGACGGCGAGGGCCGGCCGGTCATCAACTCCGAGATCTCCCCGGACTGCATGCGGCTGCGCGACGACGTCGGCAACCCCCTGGACAAGGACCTCTTCCGGCAGGGCGCCGACCCGGCGACGATCATCTCGACCTGGACCGACCTGGTCCGCCGGGTCCGGGGATGACGGCGGCCGGCGGCGGCCGCACGGTGCTGGTGACCGGCGCCAACCGGGGCACCGGCAGAGCGGTCGCCGAGGAACTCCGGGCGGCCGGCTGGCGGGTGTGGGGTCTGGGCCGGACACCGGCCGACCTGCCCGGGGTGGAGAACGTCCACTGCGACCTGCGCCGGCCGCGGGACGTCGGCCCGGCCGTCCGGCAGGCGGCCGACCGGGCCGGCGGTCTCGACGCCGTCGTCGCCAACGGCGTGGAGCGCGCCCTGGGCGACCTGGCCACGCTGCCCCTGGAGCGCTGGCAGGAGGCCGTCGACGTCAACCTCACCTCGGTGATCGCGCTGGTCCAGGCCGCGCTGCCGTATCTGCGCGCCCGCGGCGGCCGGATCGTCCTGATGGGTTCGCACGCGGGGACCCGGTTCTTCGAGGGCGGGGCCGCCTACTGCGCCACCAAGGCCGCGCTCAAGGCCATCACCGAGGTGCTGCTGCTGGAGGAGCGCGGCAACGGAGTGGGCACCACGCTCGTCAGCCCGGGCGCCATCGCGAACCTGCCCGGCGACACCTCACCGCTGAAGATGGCCACCTCCTCGGTGGCCGCCACGGTCCGGTGGGTGCTGGAGGCCCCCGCCGACACGGTCGTCGGTGAGGTCGAACTGCGCCCGGCCCGGCTGCCCGAGGAGGTACCCGTCACCGGCCTGGACCGTCTGCAGGCCGTATGAACCCGCAGGCCGCGCGAGAGCGGAGGCCGTCCGAACCGCAGGCCGTACGAACGCGGAGGAGACCATGAGCGAGCCCGGCACCACCACCCGCCCGTCCGTCGACTGGGACGCCGGCATCGGCGTCCTGACCATCCGGGCGGACGGCCTGACACCGCACGCCCAGCGGGCCACGGTCACCTTCCACTCCCGCGTCTGGATCTGGCTCGACGACCACGCGCAGCCCACCACCGTCGACCTCCTCGACGTCCCCGAGATCATGGCGCGGGTGGTGCCCCGGGCCCGGCGCGCCCACGACGGGGACCCGGGCGCCCGGGGCGTGATCCGCTGGCTGCTCGATCCCGACAGCGACTGGGTGTGGATGCCGCTGGGCGGCGGGCCCGACCGGAACCGGCTGGTCCGCGAGGGCCGGGTGGAGATCTGGCTCACCGGCGACCTGCCGCTGCGCGTCCGGCTGTGGGTCCCGGTCAGCGGAACGGCCGACCGCGGCGCGGGGGCACCGCGGTGAACGGCGTGGCCGGGGTACGGCTGGTCTGCACCGACCTGGACGGCACGCTGCTCGACGCGGCGGGGACCGTCGGCCCGGCCACCCGCGCCGCCCTGGCGGAAGCGGACCGCAGGGGCCTGCCCGTGGCCTACGTGACGGGCAGGCCCCTGCGGGACGCGCTCGGCGCGGTCCACGACCACGGGTTCCTCGGTCTCGTCGTGTGCAGCAACGGGGCGGTGACCGTCGAGGCGTCCACCGGCCGGGTGCTGGAGCGGCGCGGCTTCACCGCCGGGGACGCCGCGCGGCTGCTGGCGCGCCTACGGGCCCGGGTCCCCGGTGTGGTGCTGGGCGTGGACACCGTGCGGGGGCTCTGGCTGGAGCCGGGGTTCGCCGCGCTGGTGCCCGACTGCTGGACGCACACGGCGGTGCCGGACGCCGCCGCGGCCCTGTCGGCGGACGATCCGCCGGTCAAGATCCTCGCCGTGCACGCCGGGCTGCCGGCGGCACCGCTCGGGGACCTGCTCGTGCGGGCGGGCGACGCGGTGGAGGCCACCCGTTCGACACCGCACTTCGTGGAGATCTCGCCGCGCGGCGTCGACAAGGGCACCTCGCTGCGCCGGCTGGCCGCCCACTACGGCGTACCGGTCACGGCCACCGCGGCCGTCGGCGACATGCCCAACGACCTGCCGATGCTGCGGGCCGCGGGGCTCGCCGCGGCCGTCGCGAACGCCCACCCGGAGGTGCTGGCCGCCGCCGACGTCGTCCTGCCCGGCAACGAGGAGGAGGGCGTGGCGCGGCTCATCGAGGCCGTCTGCGCCGGCCTGCCCGCCCCGGCCGCCCGCCCGGCCCCGTGAGCGCGGGCCGGGCGGACGGCCGGGGTTTCAGCCGGACAGGCGCTTGCGCAGCGCCGCGATGTGGTCGGGCGTGCTGCCGCAGCAGCCGCCGACCAGGGACAGGCCGTACCGGGCGGTCCTGTCGGCCATGAGGTCCGCGAACTCCTCGGGCTCGTGCCGGACGGGGACGTACCGGTCCACCGGTGTCCAGTCCGCGATGCCCGAGCGGTCCTCCAGGTTGGGATAGGCCCCGAAGGGGACCGGGCAGTCGTGCGACCACCGGGCGAGCACCCGGTCGGTGTCCTCCAAGGTGGTGCAGTTGACGCAGACCAGGGCCGCGCCCGCCGCCGCGACCGCCCGCGCCGCGTCCGTCACCGACTCGCCGGACAGCAGGGCGCCGTCCGGACCGCAGACGAAACTCACCCACACGGGCAGTCCCTCGCGGACGCAGCCGTCGACGACGGCCACGGCCTCGCGCACGGTGTTCATGGTCTCCGCCAGCACCAGATCGACGCCCTCCGCGGCGAGCTGGCGCACCATCCAGGCGTGCTCCTCGCGCAGTTCGCCGTCGGGCGGCACCAGCGACGGCCGGTAGCAGTCCTCCACCGGGATCACCGACGCGGCGAGCACCGGGGAGCGCCCGTCGGGGTCCGGCCGGACCGAGCCGCGGGCCAGCGCCACGGCCCGGCGGACCAGGACCTCGGCCGCGTGCTCGTCGGCCCCGGCGCGCAGCAGGGTGCGCCGGTTGGTGCGGAAGGTGATCGCGGTGGCCAGGTCGGCGCCGGCGGCGGCGTACTGCCGGTGGATGTCGGCCAGTTGCCGCTGTCCCTCCAGGTCCAGCAGGGCGGCGCTGGTCCACCACGGCTCGGTGACGCTGATCCCGAGCCGTTGCAGTTCGGTCCCCTTGGCGCCGTCGACGAGCACCGGCGAGCCGGGGGACGGCCGGGCCGCCCCGGCCGCCGGGTTCACCGTGCCTCCCGCGCCCGCCGGATCACAGCGCCCGTTCCAGGTCCGCGGCGAGGTCCCGTACGTCCTCGATGCCGACCGCCAGCCGGACCAGGTTGTCGCCGATGCCCAGCCGCCTGCGGGTCTCCGCCGGGATGGGCCGGTGGGTCATCAGCGCCGGGCACTCGATCAGGGACCGCACGCCGCCGAGGCTGACGGCCACGGCGAACCGCTCGACCTTCTCCAGGAGTTCCTGCACGTCGCCCAGGTACTCGAAGGAGATGATCGACCCGAAGCCGTCCATCTGCCGTGCGGCGATGTCGTGCTGGGGGTGCGCGGCCAGCCCCGGGTAGTGCAGCGCGCCGGTCTTCGGCGAGCCGCTCAGCAGCTCCACCAGGTGCTCGGCCGACTCGTTCTGCCGCCGGACGCGCAGCGACATCGTCTTGACACCGCGGTGCAGCAGGTAGCAGTCCAGCGCCCCGGGCACGTTCCCGGCCGAGGTGCGGTACCGGAAGAACGAGGTGTGGAAGTCCTCCCTGTTGTAGACGAGGGCACCGCCGATGACGTCGGAGTGGCCGGAGATGAACTTGGTGGTGCTGTAGAGCGAGATGTCGGCGCCCAGCGCCAGCGGCCGCTGCACGACCGGGCTGGCGAAGGTGTTGTCGACCAGGACGGGCACGCCGGCGGCGTGGGCCCGTTCGCTGATGGCGCTCACGTCGGCGACCTTCAGCAGCGGGTTCGTCGGCGTCTCGACCCAGATCAGACCGGTGTCGTCGGTCAGGGCCGCGTCGAGGGCGTCGAGGTCGGTCAGATCGACGTACTCCACCGTGATCCCGTAGCGGGGCAGCAGGTCGAACAGCGAGAAGGTGCCGCCGTACACGTCGTCGGAGGAGATCAGCTTCTGGCCGGGCGAGAGCAGGCTGAGGGCGGTGGTGCCGGCCGCCTGGCCGGAGGAGAACGCCAGGGCGTACGAGGCGTCCTCCAGCGAGGCGAGGCAGCGCTCCAGTGCCTCCCGGGTCGGGTTCTCGCCGCGGCCGTAGAAGTAGCGCAGGTCCTGCTGGGCCCGCTGCTCGAAGGTGGAGGCCAGGTGGATGGGCGGCACGATGTCGCCGGTGCCGGGATGGGGTTCCTGGCCGACCTGGACCAGCTTGGTGTCGAATTCCATGAGGGGTCTCCTTGGAGGTCGAAACGGTCCGGCTCAGGCGGGCTTGACGGCCCGTACGCAGTGAGCGACGCAGGGGACCGCGAGGCCCCCGCCGTCCGTCTCGAAGTCCCTGGCCGCCGTGGCGACGGCCTGGACGGTCCGCTGGTCGCGCTCGTCGCCGAAGGTCTCCGCCAGCTTGGCCCGGAGCCAGCCCGGCAGCAGGTCCCAGGAGAAGTCCACGAACTCCTCCACGTCGCGCGGGGTGAAGACGATCCGGCATTCCTGGTGGCTGACGTCCTGGAAGCCCGCCTTGGTGAACCGCGCGCACAGCGCCTCGGCGTCCGCCATGCTGAACGGCCCGGGGGCGCCCGGCGGCGGGGCCGGCAGGCCGAGCCGGGCCGCGGTGATCCCGAAGGCCAGGCTGAGCATCGGGACCTGGGGCGGGGTGCCCCAGACGGCGGCCGTGAAGGTGCCGCCGGGGCTCAGCGCGCGGAAGGCGGTGTGCAGGACGCGGTCGGCGTCCGGGAGGAACATCAGGCTCCAGCGGCTGACCACCGCGTCGAACTCGCCCTCCTGAAGCTCCAGTTCCTCGGCGTCCTGCCGGAGGAACCGGACGTTGGTGAGCTCCTGCTCGACCGCCCGGCGCCGGGCCACGGCCAGCATGCCCTCGGCCTGGTCCACACCGACCACCCGTCCCTCGGGCACCCGCGCGGCGGCGGCGAGGGCCGGCTGGCCGGTGCCGCTGCCGATGTCCAGTACCGAGCCGCCGGGCCGCAGCCGCGACCCTTCGAGGAGGATGCGGGTCACCGGGTCGGCGCCCCGCTCGAAGAGCTCGTACCACCTGTCCCAGCCGGAGCTGAGTTCGTGCCAGTTGCGTTCCTGCTGCGCCTTGAAGGCAGACGCGGCGTTCTGGTTGTCCGTCAAGGGGTGGACCGTCCTTTCGCGTGCCGCGCCGTTCAGAGGTCGAGGAAGCGCTCGTCGGGGTGTTCGTTGGTCCAGAAGCCCTTCTCGGCGGTGGCGACCGTCTCGACGAGCCGGTCCACCTCCTCGGTCGTGCTGTAGACCGCGAACGAGGCCCGCACGGTGCCGACCACGCCGAGGCTGTCGACGAAGGGCATGGCGCAGTGCACCCCGGTGCGCACCATGATCCCGTGGGCGCTCAGGTGGTTGCCCACGTCGTAGGGGTGCAGGCCGTCGACGCCGAACGAGACCAGACCGCCGGAGGGCTGCTGGGCCCCGAACACGCGGACGCCGTCCAGGGCGCGCAGCCCGGCGGCGGCGCGTGCGGTCAGCTCCGTGTCGTGCTCCCGGACCCGGTCCAGGCCCAGGGCGGAGAGGTAGTCGACCGCCGCGGCGAGCCCGACCGCCCCGGCGATGTTCGGCGTGCCGCCCTCGAAGAGGGTGGGCGCCTTGGCGACGGCGAGCGGCCCCGCGACGGTGACCTGCTTGACCATGCCGCCGCCGACCAGCAGCGCGTCCATGCGCTCCAGCAGCTCGGCCCGCCCGTAGAGCACGCCGATGCCCATGGGCGCGTACATCTTGTGGCCGGAGAAGCAGTAGAAGTCGGCCCCCAGCGCCTGCACGTCGACCGGCCGGTGGGCGACCGCCTGGGCGCCGTCGACCAGCAGCGGGATGCCGCGGGACCGGGTCGCCGCGGCGATCTCCTCGACGGGGTTGACCGTGCCCTGCACGTTGGACACGTGCGCCACCGCGGCGAACCGGGTGCGGTCGGTGAGGTGCTCGACGAACGCCTCGGCGGAGAGCTCTCCGTCGGCGTCGGTGGGGACCACGCGCAGCACGGCGCCCTTGCGCTCGCACAGGCGGCGCCAGGGCAGGAGGTTGGAGTGGTGCTCCATGCCGCTGACGACGATCTCGTCGCCGGCGCCCACGACCTGGGCGGCGTAGCCCTCGGCCACCAGGTTCACCGACTCCGTGGTGCCCTTGGTGAACGCGATCTCCGCCGCGTCGGCCGCGTTCACGAAGGCGCGCACGGTCTCGCGCGCGGCCTCGTAGGCGTCCGTCGCCCGCGTGCTCATCGCGTGCACGCTGCGCCCGACGTTGGCGTTCGACTCGGAGTAGTAGCGCACGACGGCGTCGAGGACCTGGCGCGGCTTCTGGGTGGTGGCGGCGTTGTCGAGGTAGGCCAGGGGGTGGCCGTCCACCTGCTGGTTCAGGATGGGGAAGTGTTCCCGGACGTCGGAAGTCATCTGCTCACCTGCTTGAAGAGAGAACGGAAGGCGGACAGCAGCTCGTCCGGCATCGGGACGGTCTTCTGCGGGGAGTACGGCCGCTCGGACGGCGGTACCCAGTCGCGGTCGGAGGGGCCGGGCACGGTCCCGTCGGGCCGGCGCAGATGCGGGCCGAAGTAGAACCAGCAGATCTGCCCGACGGTCTCCGACAGCAGTACGGGATGGCAGGCGGGGCGGTACATCTTCATGTGGTCCCAGGCCGCCATGAACTCGCCGCGCGCGGTGAAGCGATTCCCGCGCGCAGCGTGACCGAACGCGTCGTGAACGGCGCGGAAAAGGTCGTTGAAGAGAAGCCGGATCCCTCGGGAAGAAACCGGCGAGGGTTCGAGCATGGGGTGGTCCTCAGGACGCTGGGCATCCTGTGTCCCGTTCACCTGCCCGTTCTGCCCGTGTCCGTTCGCCGTGAGGAACACATAGAGTTTCCGGTCGGCGTGCAATTGGTCGGACAGGGTGGCGGAGGAAGTGTAGGGCTGTCCCTCGGAGAGCCACGGTTCGATGGTGACGCCGTTTTCCCGTAACACCTCGAACTGGTCGAGTGTGTCTTCCTTCAGCATTTGGTACTGAAGGGCCTCCTCCTTCGTCCCGGAGGTGAGCGGGGCCTGGTCGTACCAATTGGCTATCGACCGGCAGACCACACCGTCCATATGGAGGGAGGCATTCCAGTTCGGGTCTTTGTCGAGCGACCGGGAAACGACGTAGTGGCGGGAGAGCCGCTGCAGGTCGAGCTTCATGCAAGCCCTCCCGCGCTTCCCCGCCCTCGCCTGCCGGACCTGGGCACTCGCCGTTTTCTGGAAGACGGCGGTCGGTCGGCTGCGAGGCGAACGGGAAGACACGGGAGGGAATCGGACGTTGCCGAGGACGGCGGGCACCGGCCCGCCGGCGGTGCGCTTAACAGAACGCCGGGCGTCGTGCACGAGTTTCTACGACATCGAGTCGTTTCTATGGGCGACACTGTGGTTCCCCCTTTCAGCGTCTCGAACGTATCCCCGCACCCTCGCTCCGGACAAGGCGTCTCGCCGTCCACCATCCGAGACCATTCCGGGATGATGGCCGAAAATCCCCGGCTGACATCCGGACAGCGGTTCGCGTCGCAGGCCACACGCCGATCGTGGATTGTCCGAAAGCAGATGTCCCTTACATCGTCGCCCGGATGTCATTGTGGATCGTTCGGCTAAGCTCGCCGAGCCCGGACCGTATCCCCCTTGTCGAAAGGCTGTGTTCCAGCATGTCCGAAGCCGGAGCGCTCGATCGGGAGAGCACTGGAAGCCAGGTCGCGGCGCAGAGAAATCGGCCCGGTGCGCTCGTACTGCTCTGCGGTGTGCAGCTGATGCTGCTGCTGGACTTCTCGATCGTGAATGTGGCGCTGCCCAGCATGGAGTCCTCCGTCGGACTCGGTGCCGTGGGGACCCAGTGGGTGGTCGGCGCCTACGCCCTCGGCTTCGGCAGTCTGCTGCTGCTCGGCGGCCGGCTGTCGGACCTGCTCGGCAGGCGTCTGATGCTCGTCGTGGGCGTGGCGGCGTTCGGCGCGGCCTCCCTGGTCGGGGGGCTGGCCACGGCCCCGGAACCGCTCATCGCCATGCGGGCCGTGCAGGGCGTCGGCGCCGCGCTGATCGCGCCGGCCGCGCTCTCCCTGATCACCACCGGCTTCCCCGACGAGGGCGAGCGCAACCGGGCCCTGGGCTGGTTCAGCGCCGCGTCCGCCAGCGGCTTCGCCATCGGTGTGCTGCTCGGTGGTGTCCTGACCGAAGTCGCGGGCTGGCGTGCGGTGTTCTTCGTGAACGTGCCGCTGACGGCCGCCGCTCTCCTCGCGGCGTTCAAGGTGCTGCCCGGGGCCGGTGGCGCGCCGGGCGGGCGCACCTACGACCTGCCGGGCGTCCTGCTGTCCGCCGCGGGCTTCGTGGCCCTGATCAACGGACTGAGCCGGGTGCCCGACGACGGCACCCACGCGGCGATCAGCTGCTCGGTGGGCGTCGTCCTGCTCGTCGTCTTCGTGGTGGTGGAGGCCCGGTCGGCCGCCCCGCTGGTACCGCTCGGCATCTTCCGCAGCCGCTCCCTGACCGTCGCCAACGTCGCCAGCTTCCTGATCCCCGGCGTCATGGGCACCACGGCCCTCCAGCTGTCGCTCTTCCTCCAGCAGGTCCAGGGCCGCTCGGCCCTGGAGACGGGTTTCGCCTTCCTGCCGCTCGGCCTGTCCGTCGTCGTGGCCGGGCCCCTGTCCGCCCTGTCGGCCGGCCGGTTCGGACCGAAGGGCGTGTGCGTCGTCGGCGGCGCCCTGGTGACCGGCGGGGTGTTCCTGCTCTCCCGGATCGAGGCGGACAGCGGGTACGCGAGCGACGTGCTGCCCGGCACGGTCCTCATGGGGATGGGCTTCGCCGCCTTCTTCTCCACCGCCATGATGGCGGCCACCACCGGGGTGCCGGAGAGGCTCCAGGGTCTCGCCGGCGGACTGCTCAACACCTTCCAGCAGGTCGGTACGGCCGCCTTCGTCGCCATCCTGGTGAGCCTGGCGACCGCCCGCACCGAGTCGCTCGGGGCTCCCACCCCCGATCACCAGGCCGCCGGATTCCAGACGGCCTTCACCGCGGGCGCCGTCGTCGCCCTGGTCACCACGCTGCTGGTGGCCGTCGCCCTGCCCGGGCACCGGGCCGTGGCGCGTACCGAAGCCACGGCCTGACACCGATCCCGGCCCGACCCCGACCGCCCGCACGGGCGGTCGACGGCCATGGCCGATAACCACCCTGCCTACCGGAGAGCGAGGCTAGCCTCCCGCCATGTCTGATCTGCCCCAGCACGATGTCAAGGAAAAGTCTCTGAGCGCGCAGGGCGTGCGCCGGATCGAGTGGGCCGAGCGCAACATGCCCGTGTTGCGCCAGGTACGAGAACGCTTCGCCAAGGAAAAGCCCTTCGAAGGCGTCCGGTTCGCGGCGTGTATGCACATGACCACGGAGACGGCCGTCCTGCTGCGCACGCTGAAGGCCGGCGGCGCGGAGATCGCGGCCTGCGCCAGCAACCCGCTGTCCACGCAGGACGACACGGTCGCGGCGCTCGTGGTCGAGTACGGCATCTCCGTCTTCGCCGTCAACGGCATCGACCGGGACGGGTACTACCGGCACATCAACTCCGCGCTGGACGTCGACCCCGACTTCGTCTTCGACGACGGCTGCGACCTGGTCAACACGGTCCACACCGCCCGCACCGAGCTGCTCGACAGCATCAAGGGCGGCTGCGAGGAGACCACCACCGGCGTCGTCCGGCTGCGCCAGATGGCCGATTCCGGTGCCCTGAAGTTCCCGATGGTGGCGGTCAACGACACCGACACCAAGCACATGTTCGACAACCGGTACGGCACCGGCCAGTCGTCGCTGGACGCGATCATGCGGGCCACGAACCTGCTGTTCGCCGGGCAGACGGTCGTCGTCGCCGGTTTCGGTTACTGCGGCCAGGGCGTCGCCCAGCGCGCGGCGGGCCTGGGCGCCCAGGTCGTGGTGACCGAGGTCGACCCGACCAAGGCGCTGGACGCGCTGATGCAGGGCTACCGGGTGCTGCCGATGGCGGAGGCGGCCCGGATCGGCGATGTCTTCGTCACCGTCACCAGCAACCGGGGAGTGCTGCGCAAGGAGCACTTCGAGGTGATGAAGGACGGCGCGATCCTGTCCAACGCCGGCCACTTCGACGTCGAGGTGGACGTCGCGGCGCTGGAGGCCATGGCGGTCGAGAAGCGTTCCCGCATCCGGCACCAGACGGACGAGTACGTGCTCGCCGACGGCCGCAGCCTGCTGCTGGTCGCCGAGGGCCGGCTGGTCAACCTCGGCGCCGCCGAGGGCCACCCCGCCTCGGTGATGGACATGTCCTTCGCGGACCAGGCGCTGACGGCCGAGTGGCTGACGGCGAACCACGCCTCCCTGGCCCCGCAGGTCCACGAGGTGCCCACCGAGATCGACAAGTCCGTCGCCCGGCTCAAGCTGGACAGCATGGGCGTGACGATCGACTCGTTCACCGAGGACCAGAACGAATACATGAATTCCTGGGAGTACGGTTCCTGATCGTTTCCCGTCCGGTCGGATCCGGAACGGCCACGGGCCGGCAGGCGAACTCCGCCTGCCGGTCCGTTCGTTGCCCCAGCCATGTAAATCGGAACCGTTCTGGCGTGCGGCGTCTCAGGTGCCGAGATCCCCGTTGCGCGGGCAATAACAGGTCAGTAACCTCGTTGTTACGCGTTCAAACGGGGGTTTGCTGTGCGCATTCGGGGGTCCGCAGTTCTGCCTGCTTCGGGGGCGCAGCGCGCATTGGCCCTTGCCACACTGGCCAGTTCCACCGGGAAAGGGATATTCCTCACCGCCGGTGTCCTCTATTTCATCCGCGTGGTCCGCTTACCGGCCATGGAGATCGGGGTCGCCTTCAGCATCGCGGGGTTCGTGTCCCTGTTCCTCGGCGTCCCGGCAGGCCACGTCGCCGACCGGCGCGGGCCGAGAGCCGTCCTCATGGCCAGCCTCCTGGTGAGCGCCACCGCCACCGGCGCGTTCCTGCTCGTCCACGACTACTGGTCCGTGCTGCTCGTCGTCGTCCTCGCGACCGTCGCCCAGGCCACGCTCCTGGTGGCCCGCGGCCCCATCATCAACGACATCGCCGACGGCCGCCCGCAGGAACTGCGCGCGTACATCAGGTCCGTCACCAACGTGGGCATCGCCGTCGGGGCGATGGCGGCCGGCTGGGCCGCGCAGGCGGACACCGCGCAGGCGTACCACCGGCTGATCCTGCTGAACTGCGCCTGCTTCCTGGTGGCGATGCTGCCGGCCTTCCGGATCCCGCGCACGGAGACCGTCGAGGCGCCCGAGCAGAGCCGCGGCCGGTGGGCCGCCCTGCGCGACCGGCCCTATCTCGCGCTGTCGCTGCTGGACGGAGTCCTCTCCATCCAGTACCGCGTGCTCACCGTCGCCCTGCCGCTGTGGGTGGTGAGCGCCACCTCCGCGCCGCGCTGGACGGTCTCGGCGGCCGTCGTGGTGAACACGGCCATGATCATCCTGTTGCAGGTCGCCGTCGGCCGCCGGGTCGACACGCCCCGCCGTGCCGCACTGGCGCTGCGCCGGTCGGGGTGGGCCTTCTGCGCGGCGTGCGCCGCCGTCGCGTGGGCGGCGGGATCCCCGGCCTGGGCCGCCGTGGCCCTGCTGGGAGCCGCGGTCGTCGTCCACAGCGTGGGCGAACTGTGGCAGGCGGCCGGAGGCTTCGAGGTGTCCAACGTGCTCGCGCCCCGGCACGCCATCGGCCAGTACCTGGGCGTCTTCGGCATCGGCATGGGACTGGCCGAGTCGTTCGGCCCGGCGCTGCTGACCTGGCTCTGTATCGGCTGGGGGAAACCGGGCTGGCACGTGATGGGCGCCCTGTTCCTCGCGGCGGGCCTCGCCGCCCCGGCGGTCGTGCGCTGGGCGGAGTCGACCCGGGCACGGTACGCGCCGGGCGCCGACCTGTCGGCGGGCAAGCCCGCCGCTCTCTCCTCCGAAGCCGTCTGAACGTCCGCGGCCGCCCGGCCGCCCGCGGCCGCCCGACTGTTCGGAGCCGTACGACCGCACATCCGAGACCGTACGACCGCACATACGAACCCGTACGACCGCACGTCCCGAACCCGTACGACCGCACGTCCCGAACCCGTACGACCGCACGTCCCGAAGCCGTAAGCCCGCACGTCCCGACTTCCACCGCCCGGCACGCCGGTGCCGGGCCGAATCGACCGAAAGGAGGCGATTCGTCCATGACCTCTCAGCGCGCGGAACTGACGCCGCAGATGCTCCAGTACGCCGAGAAGTTCGACGACCGCGGTGAGATCCGCTGGCTGCCCTACCTGATGTACTTCCACGCCTCGGACCACCGCTCCGAGGTGGTGAACACCGACCGGCTCGGTTTCCGCCTGTCCGAGGGGCAGGGACAGCGGGCGTCGGCCGGCGGACGGGTGCCCGAGGGGCCCGTCCGGCTGATCGCCGGCAGCTCCACCGTCTTCGGGATCGGCGCCTCCTCGGACGGGGACACCCTGGCCTCCCGGCTGTGGGACCGGCACGCGCCCGCCCTGCCGTGGCTGAACTTCGGCGGCCGGAGCTTCAACTCCGCCCAGGAGCTGCTGCTCTTCACGCTCTACCGCCATCTGGTGCCGCAGATCGAGGAGATCGTCCTGTTCACCGGGTTCAACAACCTGGGCCTGGCCCGGCTGCCCCGCTGGATGCAGGGCGACAGCGGCGCCTTCTTCAACGGCCACGAGTACTTCGAGCAGGTGCAGGAGCTCCAGGCCCGGCAGCGCCGGGCGACCGGGCAGTCGCGGTGGTCGGCCCGCCGGGCACCGCAGCGGTCCGAGGCGGAGCTGAGCGTTCCGGACCTCTCCGGCCAGCTGGACCTCGCGGTCGAACTGACGCTGCGCCACCTCGACAACTGGCGGCTGATCGCCCAGGGGCTCGGGGCCCGGCTCACCTTCGTCCTCCAGCCGCTCGCGCCGTGGGTGCGCGAGCGGCCGGCCCACCAGGAGCGACTGCTCTTCGACGAGCTGGACGGCATCGCCAATTTCAGCCAGGCGTACGGCGACATCTGCACGATCGAGGCGGGGCGGCGGTACGCCGATCAACTCCGCGGCGGCTGCGAGAAACTGAACGTTCCCTTCCTCGACCTGAACCCCGTTCTCGGTTCGGCGATCAAGGACGAGGACTGGGTGTTCGTGGACCGTATTCATTTCACCGACGAGGGTCACGACATCGTGGCCGGCCTGCTCGCCGAACAACTCGCCCTCCGGTGACCTGACAAGGGGAATTCCATGGGTTTCATCCGCAAAATCGTCGATGCTCTCTTCCGGCGCCGCCGCAGAAAGCGGAACAACGACGCCTCCATTTATCCGATGTTCTAGGAGGGAGGACCGGTAACGATGTCTTCGACAGCCCTGCGGCCGACGGGGAAACCCGACCGCGACACCGCGCGGCCCCCCTCCTGGGCCAGGACGTGGTACGCCGCGTTCTGCGATCCGGAGAGCCCGCACGCGGACCGGGTGCCGGTGGCCGACGTCCGCGACGCGATCGACCGGTCGGTACCGTCCGACCACGCCCCCGCCGACCTGGAGGCACTGTGCCGGGAGGCCGAGGCCTGGGCCGCCGACGAGACGCGGGTCTTCCGGGACCTGGCCGGCCGGGCCCGGCAGGAGGCCGTCCGTGAGCTCGTGGCGCAGCGGCTGGCGCTCGACTGCTCGCCGTTGAACCTGGTGTCCGGCGCGTGGCTCCAGTGGCTGAGCAGCATGGCCGAGGCGGACGACCCCGCGGCCCTGGACGCGCTGACCCTGTACGCCTCGGACGTCGGGGTCGGTCATCCGCGCGCCTCTAGGGGCCACGCCCATCTCTCCCTCCTCCAGGGCCTGCGGGTGGCGGAGAACGCGGTGCCGGCCGCCCGTACCGCGCTCGATGCGAGGGTGCGGGACGACGCGTTCGTCGTCCCGGCGCTCCTGCTCCTGATGAGCCGGCGGCCGGAGGACTTCCGCGCCGAGATCCTCGGCGCGGACCTCTGCCTCCGGCAGGTCGGCCTGCTGCCCGCGATGGCGCCGCTCAAGGACCTGGTGGACGCGGGCGTCGACTGGGACGCGCTGCACCCCGGCGCGCCCCGGCCGCAGGAGCCGGCGGGCGGGCTGAAGGCGTCGCTGGCCGCGGTCGACGCCCTGGTGGAGCAGTCGCCGCCGCAGACGCGTGCCCGCGTCCTGGCGGGGGCCCGGTGGGCGTTCACGGCGCTCAGGCAGTGGCACGAGGCGCTGCGCGCCGAGCTGGCCGGCGTCCTCGACCCGCGCCGGCAGGCCGCCGAGCTCATCCGGCTGCGGGCCCGTGAGGGCGCGGTCTACCACCGCTCCTTCCAGCTGGAGGGCCGGCCGCTCGCCGAGTGGCTCGACGAGGCCCGCGACGACCCGTACCCGCTGCTCGCGGCGCTCGCCGGAAGTTCACTGATCCGCCCGGGCCGCCCGGAGCGCAGCCCCCTCGTCAACGGTCTGGTCGGCGAGCGCGGCGCGATGTTCCGCGTCTTCTCCGAGGAGGACCTGGCGATCCTGCGCCGCTGGATCGCGTCCCTCCCCCATGGTGACGACGGCGCCGACGGCTCCGACGGCTCCGGCGGCTCCGGCGGCTCCGGCAAGGACCCGTCCGCGCGGCGGGCGAGCGGGGCGGCCGCGGCTCAGGACGGGCCGTCCGTCCGCCCGTGGGCCTCGGTGCACGCGGCCCTGGAGAAGGAGCCCGAGGACGGCCGGGCCCCCGCGGACCTGCGGGAGGCCTACGTCCTGCTGCAACGGCGCGCCCAGACCCCGGCCGTGCGCCGCTACGCCCTGGAGTACGTCCACGGGTGGCTGGGCCGGGCACGGGTGCGGATGGCCCGGCAGGACATGCCGCTGCCCGACACCTGGCCCGCCGAGGGGCTGCGGCCGTGGCTGTCGGGGCAGCACGACCGGCACGCCGAGGAGTTCGAGCGCACCTCGGACGCCGGGCTGCCGACCCGGGAGCAGTTGATCGAGTCGACGCTCCAGCTGGCCCCGCTGACGATGATCGACGGTGCCTGGCTCCAGGGGTTCACCGACTACCACCTGGCGTCCTCGGACATCGGCCACTCGCTGTTCGAGACGTACTGGGACGAGCTCGGCAACGGCCACACGCGGCTGAACCACCCGCTCATCTACCGGGAGCTGGTCGCGGACATGGGGGTGGACCTCCCACCGACCGGCTCGGCGGAGTTCGCCCGCTGGCCTGGGTTCCGGGACGGCTCCTTCGAACTGCCCGTGTTCTGGCTGAGCATCGGCCGTTTCCCGCGGACGTTCCAGCCGGAGGTGCTGGGGCTGAACCTCGCCATGGAGCTCTCGGGCGTGGGCGGCAGTTACCGGCGGGCCCGGCTGGCGCTGCGCGAGCACGGCTTCAGCACGCGGTTCGTCGACATCCACAACACCATCGACAACGTCGCGACGGGACATTCCGCGTGGGCGGCCGACGCCATCGACGCGTTCATGTCCTCGGCCGCGGTGGGCAGCGGGCTCCAGGCCCGCGAGACGGCCTGGCGCCGGGTGCGGGAGGGCTACCGGTCCCTCAGCCCGCCCACCGGCATGCACGCCTGGCTGGCGGACCGGCGGGCCCGGTGGCAGAGCAGAAAGCGTTGAGCGGAAGCGTTGAGCGGAAGGGAACGTGACATGGCCGATCTGATTCTGGGCATCTCGGCGTACTACCACGACAGTGCGGCCGCCCTCGTCGCCGACGGCGTCCCGGTCGCCGCGGCCCAGGAGGAACGCTTCAGCCGCACCCGGCACGACCCCGGTTTCCCCGGGCGGGCGGTCCGCTACTGCCTGGAGGAGGCGGGGGTCCGGCTCGACGACGTGGCGGCCGTCGCGTACTACGAGGATCCGGCGCTGAAGTTCCGGCGGGTCCTCGCCACGTACCTGGGCGCCGTGCCGCACGGCGCCGCCTCCTTCCGCACGTCGCTGCCCGAGTGGCTGGCCTGGAAGCGCTCCACGGTGCGCACGGTGCGGGACGGCCTGGCGGAACTGGGGGCGGGCCGGGTCCCGCCGGTCGTCGCCCGCCGGCACCACGAGTCGCACGCGGCGTCGGCCTTCTTCCCGAGCCCCTACGAGTCCGCCGCCGTCCTGTGCGTCGACGGGGTCGGCGAGTGGGCCACGACGACGCTGTGGCACGGGCGGGGCACCAGCCTGGAGCCGCTGACCGAGATCAGGTTCCCGCACTCCCTGGGGCTGCTCTACTCCGCCTTCACCTACTTCTGCGGGTTCAAGGTCGACTCCGGTGAGTACAAGCTGATGGGGCTGGCGCCGTACGGCACTCCGCGGTACGCCGGCCTGATCCGCGAGAGGCTCATCGACCTCAAGGACGACGGCTCGTTCCGGCTCGACATGCGGTACTTCGCGTACCTGGCGGGCCAGGTGATGACCGGCCGGGCCTTCGAGGAGTTGTTCGGCGGGCCGCGCCGGCAGCCGGAGGCGGCACTCACCGAACGGGAGTTCGACCTCGCCGCCTCCGTCCAGGCCGTGACCGAGGAGGTCGTCCTGCGGCTGGCGCGCACCGCGCGGCGCGTGACCGGTGAGAGCCGGCTCTGCCTCGCCGGGGGCGTCGCCCTGAACTGCGTCGCCAACGGCAAGGTCATCCAGGAGCGGGTGTTCGACGAGGTCTGGATCCAGCCGGCGGCCGGCGACGCGGGCGGTGCCCTCGGCGGGGCCCTCGCGGTCGCGCTCGAACGGGGAGCCGGACGCCCCCACCTCGGCACCGGCCGCGACGCCATGTCGGGCTCCCTGCTCGGCCCCTCGTACGGCGCGCGGGAGGTCCGGGAGTTCCTGGACGGCGTGGGAGCCGTCTACACGGAGCTCGATCCGAAGGACACCCCCGGTGTGGTGGCCGACCGACTGGCGCAGGGCGCGATCACCGGGTGGTTCCAGGGGCGGATGGAGTTCGGCCCGAGGGCGCTGGGCGCCCGGTCGATCCTCGGCGACCCGCGGGACGCCGACATGCAGTCGGCGATGAACCTGAAGATCAAGTTCCGGGAGTCCTTCCGCCCGTTCGCCCCGTCCGTCCTGCGCGAGGACGTGAAGGAGTACTTCGACCTGCCCCAGGAGAGCCCCTACATGCTGGTGGTCGCGGGGGTGGCCCCGTCCCAGCGCCTCGCGGTCGAGGAGGCCGCCGACGACGTCACCGGCCTGGACCTGCTCAAGGTGCGGCGGTCGACGATCCCGGCGGTGACCCACGTCGACCACTCGGCGCGGGTGCAGACCGTCGGCGAGCAGGACAACCCCGCCTACTACCGGCTGCTGTCCGCGTTCAAGGAGCGGACCGGCTGCCCCGTGCTGGTGAACACCTCGTTCAACCTCCGCGGGGAGCCGATCGTCAACACGCCCCGCGACGCCTACACCTGCTTCATGCGCAGCAACATCGACGTGCTGGTCCTCGGTGACCTGCTGCTGGAGAAGAAGGACCAGCCCGCCTGGCGCGAGTCGGAGGACTGGCGCGAAGCGATCCCCCTGGACTAGGGGGCACCAGCCGGCCCCACCGCCGTCCGACGGGCCGTCGGCGGCGCAGCACCACACGGAGAAGGACCTCGATGCGAAACCTGCTGCTGTCCATCGTCTACTACGTCCTGGTCGTCCCGGCCGGACTGCTCGCCCGGCTGGTCAGGGACCCGCTCTCCCGCGGCCTGGACCGGGGCGCCGGCACCTACTGGGTCACCAGTACCGGTGGTGTCACGGGCCGGAAGGCGGCCGTCCGATGACGACGTCCGACGCCCGTCCGGGGACGGAGGGTCCGGCCCGCGCCCTCGCGTTCGTCGAGAGCAACCTCACCGGCACGGGCATGCAGGCGCTGCGGCTGGCCCGCTCCCTGGGGCTGCGCACCCTCTTCGTGACCTCGGACCTCGACCGCTACTCCGTGGACCCGGACACGGCCCGGACGATCCGCGAGGTCGCGGACGAGATCCTGCACTGCGACACGCAGAGTCCGGAGGCGATCGAGAAGGCGCTGCTCGCCTCCGCGACACCGGTGGCCGGCGTGATGACGGTCATGGAGTACTACGTGCCCACGGCGGCGGCCACCGCGCACCGCATGGGGCTGCCGGGGCTGGACCCCACCGCGGCGGACATCGCCCGGGACAAGCTGAAGACCCGTGTGCGGTGCGCCGAACGCGGGGTGCCGGTCCCGGAGTTCCGCTTCGTCCGCGGCGCCGAGGAGGTCGACGCGGCGCTGGCCGTGACCGGCCTGCCCTGTGTCGTGAAGCCGATCGACGAGTCGGCGAGCATCGGGGTCGCCCTGTGCCGCACCCGTGAGGAGGCCGTCGCCCGGGTCGCCGACATCGCCGGACGGCCGACCAACTCCAAGGGCCAGCCCCGCGTCCCCGGCGCGCTGCTGGAGCAGTGCCTGTTCGGGCACGAGGTCAGCGTGGAGACCTTCACCGTCGGGGGCTCCACGACGGTCCTGGGCGTCACCGACAAACTGCTGGGCCCCACACCGCACTTCGTCGAACTGGGCCACACCTTCCCCTCGTCCGTGGGCGAGGGGGCGGCCCGGGCCGCGGACCTGGCGGTGGCGGCCCTGGACGCCATCGGCTTCGACTTCGGTCCGGCTCACGTGGAGGCCAAGCTGACGCCGCGCGGGCCCGTGCTGATCGAGATCAACGCGAGGACGGGAGGGGACTTCATCCCCGATCTGGTCGAACACGGGACGGGAGTGCCGCTGCTGCGGCAGTCGGTCGTCGCCCACAGCGGCGGACGTCCCGACCTCACGCCCACGCGGGCCCGGGGGGCCGCCATCCGCTTCATCGCCGGACGGTCGGGAACGGTGGACTCCGTTCCCGACACCGGCGTCCTGGCGAACTTCCCCTCGGTCGTCGCCCACCGCGTGAAGGCGACCCCCGGGCAGCGGACCACCTGGCCGTCCCACAGCCACGAGCGGCTGGGGCACGTGATGACCTGCGCGGAAACCGCCGGCCAGGCCGCGGCGGACGCCGACGCGGCACTCGCCCACCTGGCGCCCACGTACCGGGAGTGACCCCGCGCGGGTGGCTTCCGTCGCCGGGGGCGGCGCAGTGGGCCCGCGCACGCGACGGCCGGGACGGCGCGGTGGAGCGCCGGCCCGGCCGTTCGGCCCTCGAGGGGCGTGATCGCCTGTTACCGGGCCGCCTTCGCCGGGGCGGCTGCCTGCTGCTCGGCATCTCCGGTCAGCGTGATGTCCTCGTCCTCGGCCGCGTGGAAGTGGGGCAGGGGCACGAAGCCCTGGGGCCGCAGCTCCATCAGGGTGGCCTGGACGTGGGCCTCGCCGGGCGTGAGGGCGTCCGGTGCGGCCTTGCCGGTGTTCACCCAGCGGTGCTCGGCGCCGTCGCACACCGCCCGGGTGCCGCCGATGCCGTACTGCGTGGGCGAGGTGCTCTGGCCGATGGAGGTGCTGACGACGACGGGGCCCGAGTTGCCGACGCAGCGGTAGGTGCCGGAGAGGGTGACGGTGCCGTCCTCGGCGATCCGGCCGGTCGGGTCGACGGTGACCGTCTCGGAGGCGTCGGCGGCGGCGGGTGCCGCCGGGGCGGCGAGCAGGAGCAGGGCGGCACCGGCGGCCGCGGTCAGGACGGGGCGCAACGACATGGAAGGACCTCCTGTTGTGGGGGCTTCCACTGGTACCGCTCGATCGCCTCCGAGCCCGTGACCGTCACCCCTTCGGTGGCGAGTCCGCGCCGCGCGTCGGCGGACGGTCGTGGAGTCGTCCTGGTGCTGTCACGATCGGGGCCCGCCTCTGGCGACGGCGGTCCGGCGGGCGCATGGTCGGTGCACTGGGCCGCCGCAGGGCCGGTCCCCTCTACGTGGAGGTGCGCCATGTGCGACCACGACGTGCCGAGCGCGTCCGCCGACGCGGCACACGTCGTCGCCGCCCGCCCCGAGCAGGGCTGGAGCCTGCTGTGCGACGGCACGATCGTCTTCGACGACTCCGGCGAGCCGCTGCCCGACGGCCGGGTGGTGGCCCCGCACCGGGGGACGGCCGGGCGGCCGGCCGTCGCCGCCTGATCAGTCCGGCAGGACGGCGAACCCGTCGAGCTCGACGAGGGCCCGCTCGTCCCACAGCCGGACGATCCCCACGACCGCCATCGCCGGGTAGTCCCGGCCCGCCGACCGCCGCCACACGCGGCCGAGTTCGGCGGCGCGGGCCCGGTAGGCGGCGACGTCCGTGACGTACACGGTGACGCGCGCCAGGTCCGCGGGGGTGCCGCCCGCGGCCCGCAGCGCGGTGAGCAGGTTGCCGAGCGCCCGTTCGAACTGCTCCGGCAGTGTCCGTCCGACCACCTCGCCGTCGGCGTCGAGCGCGGTCTGACCGGCCAGGAAGACCACGCGGGAGCCGGTGGCGACGACCGCGTGCGAGAAGCCGACCGGCGGGGACAGCTCGGGCGGGTTGACGCGCTCGGCGGTCACCGCGGCGCCTCCGCGGCCGCGTACAGCTCCTTGGCGATGATGCCGCGCTGGACCTCGCTGGCCCCTTCGTAGATCCGGGGGGCGCGCACCTCGCGGTAGAGGTGCTCCAGCAGGTGTCCCCGGCGCAGCGCCCGGGCGCCGTGCAGCTGGACGGCCGTGTCGACGACGTACTGGGCGGTCTCGGTGGCGAGCAGCTTGGCCATGGCGGAGCGCCGCGGGACGTCGGGGGCGCCGGTGTCGTAGGCCGTGGCCGCCGCGTAGACCATCAGGCGGGCCGCCTCCGTGCGCAGGGCCATCTCGGCGACCTGGTGGGCGACCGTCTGGAGGTCCCGCAGCTTGCCGCCGAACGCGTCGCGCCGGGCGGTGTGGGCGAGGGTGGCGTCGAGCGCGGCCTGGGCCATGCCGAGGGCGAGGGCGCCGACGCTGGGGCGGAACAGGTTGAGGGTGTCCATGGCGACCCGGAAGCCGCGGTCGGGTGTGCCGAGCACGTCGTCGGCGGTGACCCGGACGGCGTCGAAGCCGAGGGTCCCGACGGGGTGCGGGGAGAGCAGGTCGAGCGCGGAACCGGTCAGGCCTGGGCGGCCGGCGGGGACCAGGAAGGCGGTGACGCCCCGGGCGCCGGCGCCCTCGGTGGTGCGGGCGAAGACGGTGTGCAGGTCGGCCTCCGGGGCGTTGGAGATCCAGCACTTCTCGCCGGTCAGGCGCCAGGCGTGCGGCCCGTCCGGCTCGGCGGCCAGGGACAGCGCCGCCGCGTCCGAGCCGGCGCCCGGCTCGCTCAGCGCGAAGGCCGCCACCGCGCTGCCGTCGGCGACGCGCGGCAGCCACCGGGCGCGCTGGGCGGGGGTGCCGTGGGCGTGGACCGGGTGCGCGCCCAGTCCCTGGAGGGCCAGGGCGGTCTCCGCCTCGGTGCAGGCGTACGCCAGGGACTCGCGCATCAGGCACAGGTCGACCGCGCCGGAGGTGAACAGACGGGCCAGCAGGCCGAGGCGGCCGAGTTCGGCGACGAGCGGGCGGTTGACGCGGCCGGGTTCGCCCCGGTCGGCGAGGGGGCGCAGCCGGTCGGCGGCGAGGGCGCGCAGTGCGGCGCACCAGGCGGTCTGTTCCGGTTCGAGTGAGAATGCGGGCATCACCGGACCCCTCTCCGCGACGGTCTCGCGTCGGCCTCCCGCCGCCTCCTCGACGGTATCGCGAACCGTTGACTGCCGTCACCAACACGATACGCTCGGGGCGCGAGCCCACCACGACGCCCGTCACGGCGCCCTGAGGGCGCCCCTCCAGGCAAGGGGGCGATCCGCCATGAACGACTCGGCGCATGTCGACACCTTCGCGCGCGACCATCTCCCGCCGCCCGGCCAGTGGCCCGAGCTCCGCTTCGACCTGCCGGAGCTGCGCTACCCCGAACGGCTGAACTGCGCCGCCGAGCTCCTCACCGGCCCCGCCCCCGACCGGCCCGTCTTCCGCACCCCCGCCGGCCCCGCCTGGACGTACGGCGAGCTGCGCGCCCGCGTCGACCGGCTCGCGCATCTGCTCACCGGCGGCCTCGGGGTCGTCCCCGGCAACCGGGTGCTGCTGCGCGGGCCGACCACGCCGTGGCTGGCGGCCTGCTGGCTGGCGGTGCTGAAGGCGGGCGGGATCGCCGTCACCGTGCTGGACCGGCAGCGCCCGCACGAGCTGCGCACGATGTGCGCGACGGCCCGTGTGGAACACGCCCTGTGCGACGTCCGGGCCGTCGAGGACCTCGCCGGGGCCGGGGTACCGGGCCTGCGGATCACCACCTACGGCGGGGACGCCCCCGACGACCTGCTGCGCCGGCCCGCGCCGGACACCCCGTACCGGGCCGTGGACACGGCCGCCGACGACGTGGCGCTGATCGCGTTCACCTCCGGCACCACCGGGCGGCCGAAGGGGTGCGCGCACTTCCACCGGGACGTCCTCGCCGTGGCCGACACCTTCTCGGCGCGGGTGCTCCGGCCGCGCGCGGACGACGTCTTCGCCGGCTCTCCCCCGCTCGGCTTCACCTTCGGCCTCGGCGGGCTGCTGGTCTTCCCGCTGCGGGCCGGGGCGAGCGCGCTGCTGCTCGAACAGGCCGGGCCCCGGCAGCTGCTGGACGCCGTCGCCCGGCACCGGGTGTCGGTGCTGTTCACCGCGCCCACCGCCTACCGCGCGATGCTCGCCGGCCTCGACGGGCACGACCTGTCGTCGCTGCGCCGCTGTGTCTCGGCGGGCGAGAACCTGCCCGCGGCCACCTGGCGCGCCTGGCACGAGCGGACCGGGCTGCGGCTGATCAACGGCATCGGCGCCACCGAACTGCTGCACATCTTCATCTCCGCCGCCGACGAACGGATCCGGCCCGGCACGACGGGCGTCCCCGTCCCCGGCTGGCAGGCGCGTGTGCAGGACGAGCACGGGGAGCCCGTCCCCGACGGGCAGCCGGGGCTGCTCGCCGTGCGCGGACCGGTCGGCTGCCGCTACCTCGCCGATCCCCGGCAGAGCGCGTACGTGCGCGACGGCTGGAACATCACCGGCGACACCTACGTCCGCGACCGCGACGGCTACTTCCGGTACGTCGGCCGCGCCGACGACATGATCGTCTCCGCCGGGTACAACATCGCGGGACCCGAGGTCGAGGAGGCCCTGCTGCGGCATCCGGACGTCGTCGAGGCGGCGGTCGTCGGGCGTCCCGACGAGGCGCGCGGGCAGGCCGTCGTGGCGTTCGCCGTGCTGCGCGCGGGGGCGCGGCCGGACGTCGGGGCGCTGCGTGCCTTCGTCCTGGCCGAGCTGGCGCCGTACAAGTGCCCGCGCGAGATCGTCCTCCTGGACGCCCTGCCGCGCACGGCGACGGGCAAACTCCAGCGGTTCCGGTTGCGCACCGCCGCCGACGCCGATGCCGACACCGATGGTGACCAGCAGTGATGCCGACGACCTAAGATGATCAACGTGTCCGACCAGCCTGCACCTCGGTCTCTCATCGTCACGCTCTACGGCGCGTACGGCCGCTTCACGCCGGGCCCGGTGCCCGTCGCCGAGCTGATCCGGCTGCTCGCCGCGGTCGGCGTCGACGCGCCCTCCGTGCGCTCCTCGGTGTCCCGGCTGAAGCGGCGCGGACTGCTGCTGCCGGCCCGCACCGCGCAGAACGCGGCCGGCTACGAACTGTCCGAGGAGGCCCGGCAGTTGCTGGAGGACGGCGACCGGCGGATCTACGCCACCGCGCCGCCCGGCGACGAGGGCTGGGTGCTGGCGGTGTTCTCCGTGCCGGAGTCGGAGCGGCAGAAGCGGCACGTGCTGCGGTCCCGGCTGGCCGGTCTGGGCTTCGGTACGGCCGCCCCCGGCGTGTGGATCGCGCCGGCCCGCCTGCACGAGGAGACCCGCAACACGCTGCGGCGGCTGCGCCTCGACCCGTACGTGGACCTCTTCCGCGGCGAGCACCTGGGGTTCGCGCCGACCGTCGAGGCCGTGGCCCGCTGGTGGGACCTGGCGGCCGTGGCCAAGCAGCACGAGGCCTTCCTGGACCGGCACGAACCCGTGCTGCGCGCCTGGGAGGCGCGCGCGGACACCCCCGCGGAGGAGGCCTACCGCGACTACCTCCTCGCCCTCGACTCCTGGCGCCACCTGCCCTACGCGGACCCCGGCCTGCCCGCCCGTCTGCTCCCCGACGACTGGCCCGGGGTCCGCTCGGCGGCCGTGTTCCGGGGGCTGCACGAGCGGCTGCGGGACGCGGGCGCGGAGTTCGCCGGGGTGCCCGCGACCGCCTGACGGGTCAGCTCCTCAGCGACGGACGGGGTCCGGGCGCGTCCGCGCGGCCGGTGCGCGGGGGGCGGCTGCCCGCCCGGTACGGTGCCGGCCAGACGACGCCGGGGCCGTCGTAGCCCTGTTCGGCGGCGGCGTGCAGCGTCCAGTGCGGGTCGTACAGGTGCGGGCGGCCCAGGGCGCACAGGTCCGCCCGTCCGGCCAGGACCAGCGAGTTGACGTCGTCCCAGGAGGAGATCGCGCCGACCGCGATCACCGGGACGCCGACCGCGTTGCGGATCCGGTCCGCGAACGGCGTCTGGTACGACCGCCCGAACTCCGGTGCCTCCTCGGCGACGACCTGCCCGGTGGAGACGTCGATGGCGTCGGCGCCGTGCGCGGCGAAGGCGCGGGCGATCCCGACGGCGTCCTCGGCCGTCGTGCCGCCCTCGGCCCAGTCGGTGGCGGAGATCCGCACCGTCATGGGCCGTTCCCCGGGCCACACGGCCCGGACGGCGTCGAACACCTCCAGCGGGAAGCGCAGCCGCCGCGCGAGCGAGCCGCCGTAGGCGTCGGTACGGCGGTTGGCCAGCGGGGAGAGGAAACCGGACAGCAGGTAGCCGTGCGCGCAGTGCAGTTCGAGCAGGTCGAAGCCGGCCCGCGCGGCCCGCCGGGCGGCGGCCGTGAACTGTTCGCGCAGATCCGTGAGCTGGGCCCGGCCGAGCTCCCGGGGCAGCCGGCCGCCCGGTTTGTACGGCAGCGGGGAGGCGGCCACGAGCGGCCAGTCGCCGTCGGGCAGCGGTTCGTCCATGCCCTCCCACATCGGGCGGGTGGAGCCCTTGCGCCCGCAGTGGCCGAGCTGGACGCCGATCGCGGTGCCCGGCGCCCGCGTGTGCACGAACTCGGTGATCCGCCGCCACGCCTCGGCCTGCCGGCCGGTGTACAGGCCGGTGCAGCCGGGTGTGATGCGCCCCTCGGGGGACACGCACACCATCTCGGTCATCACCAGGCCGGCCCCGCCGAGGGCCCGGGAGCCGAGGTGGACGAGGTGGAAGTCGCCGGGCAGGCCGTCCGTCGCCGAGTACATGTCCATCGGGGAGACCACGACGCGGTTGCGCAGGGTCAGGCCGCGCAGCCGGAAGGGGGTGAACATCGGGGGCGTGCCGGGCGGGCAGCCCGCCTCCCGCTCCACCGCGCCGGTGAAGCGGGGGTCGCGCAGCCGCAGGTTGTCGTGGGTGACGCGGCGGCTGCGGGTGAGCAGGTTGAAGGCGAACCGGCGGGGCGGCTGGTCCACGTACAGGGCGAGGTCCTCGAACCATTCCAGGCTGGCCCGGGCGGCGCGCTGGGTGGAGGCGACGACGGGCCGGCGCTCCTCCTCGTAGGCGGCCAGCGCCCGTTCCAGGGACGGCTGTCCGTCCAGGCAGGCGGCGAGGGCGAGGGCGTCCTCGACGGCGAGCTTGGTGCCGGAGCCGATGGAGAAGTGGGCGGTGTGGGCGGCGTCGCCCAGCAGGACGAGGTTGCCGTGCGACCAGCGCTCGTTGACCACCGTGCGGAAGGTGGTCCACGCGGACCGGCGGGACCTCAGCGGCCGCCCGCCGAGCGCGTCCGCGAAGATCTTGGCGCAGCGCTCGGCCGACTCCCGCTCGCCGAGCTCCTCGAAGCCGGCCGCGCGCCAGACCTCCTCGCGCATCTCGACGATCACCGTCGACGCGCCGGCGGCGTACGGGTAGCCGTGCAGCTGCATCACGCCGTGCTCGGTCTCGGCCGTCTCGAAGCGGAAGGCGTCGAAGGCGACGTCGGCGGCCAGCCAGAGGTAGCGGCACCGGTGGCCGACGACGTGGGGCCGGAACACATGGGCGTACGCCTCGCGGGTGGTGCTGTGCACACCGTCGGCGGCGACGACGAGGTCGTACGCGGCCACGAGCCGCGCCGGATGCGGCGCCTCGGCGCGGAAGCGCAGGTCGACGCCGAGGGAACGGCAGCGGTCGTGCAGGATCCGCAGCAGTCGCTGCCTGCCGAGGGCGGCGAAACCGTGGCCGCCGGAGGTGTGGCGGACGCCCCGGTGCACGATGTCGACGGCGTCCCAGCGGACGACGTGCTCGCGCAGGGCCTCGTGGACCACCGGGTCGGCGTGTTCGATGCCGCCGAGGGTCTCGTCGGAGAGGACGACGCCGAAGCCGAAGGTGTCGTCGGGGGCGTTGCGTTCCCAGAGGGTGACCTCGCGGCCGGCGTCCAGGCGTTTCAGCAGGGCCGCGGCGTAGAGGCCGCCCGGGCCTCCGCCGGTGATCGCGATACGTCGGGGGTGGTTCGTCCCGTCGCGCGGGTACGGGCCGGTGGGGGCCGGTCGCGTCCCGCGGCGGAGCCGGAGGTCGGCACGGCCCCGCGCCCCTGGGGCCGGCGTCCTCGCGTCGGCCGCCCGGTGCCGTCGGTCGGGCGTCACCGCCTCACCGCCCCTGCCACTTCGGCGTCCTCTTCTCCGTGAACGCCGCGTGGAACTCCGCGTAGTCCTCGCCGTTCATCAGCAGGGCCTGGGTGGCCGCGTCCAGTTCGACCGCCGCCGCCAGCGGCATGTCGAGTTCGGCCGTCAGCAGTGCCTTCGTCCGGGCGTAGGCGAGGGCGGGGCCGTCGGCCAGGCGGCGGGCCAGGTGTTGTGCGGCCTGCTCCGCGCCGCCGTCCTCGGCCAGTTCGCTGATCAGGCCGATCCGCTCGGCCTCGGGAGCGCGCACCGGTTCGCCGAGCATGAGCAGCCGGGTGGCGTGGCCGAGGCCCACCACCCGGGGCAGCAGGTAGGCGGCGCCCATGTCGCCGCCGGAGAGGCCGACGCGGGTGAAGAGGAACGCGAAGCGGGCGGTGGGGTCCGCGACCCGGAAGTCCGCGGCCAGGGCGAGGACGGCGCCGGCGCCCGCGGCCACCCCGTGGACGGCCGCGATCACCGGGAACGGGCACTCACGTACGGCCCGCACGACCTGTCCGGTCATCCGGTTGAAGTCGAGGAGCTGGGCGGTGTCCAGGGAGAGGGTGGCGCCGATGATCTCCTCGACGTCGCCGCCGGAGCAGAAGCCGCGTCCCTCGCCGGCCAGCACCAGGGCGCGCACGGAACGCTCCCGGGAGAGTTCGGCGAGCAGGTCGCGCAGGTCGGCGTAGGCGCCGAAGGTGAGCGCGTTGAGTTTCTCGGGGCGGGCGAGGGTGACGGTGGCCACACCGTCGGCGTGGGTGACGCGGAGGTGGTGCCAGTCGGAGGTGCGGGCGGCGGAGCCGGTGAAGGGACTCATGAGGGCGGCCTCCTCGACGAGTGGTCACTCTCGAAATTATCACCCTTGCGTGACTGCCGTCAGGAGTGCGCGACAGAGGGGGAGGGTATGCCACCGGGGAGTCACCGCCTGACCGGTCCGCGTCAGAGCCGTCACCGGTCCTCGACAACCCGGTAACAGCGGGATCGGGCGCGCGAGCGGGGCCGTTGAGCCGGGTGACGGGGCCGTTGAACCGGATGAGCCGGCCGGTGACGCGGTCGACGGTCCCGGACGGCGACCGCTCCGCGCCCGGGCGGGAGGCCCGCCGTACCATTCCCCGAGTCGAGAGCAGGACCGCCTGATGCCGAGCACGGGAACCTGCGCCAGGAACGGACCCGCCGTGCACGAACGCCCCGCCTCACCCGCCTCCTGGCGCATCGCGCTGCCGCACTCCGCCGCGGCCGTGCCGGTGGCCCGCGCACTGGTCCGTACGGCCCTGACCGGGCTGGAGCACGCGGCGGACAGCGACACGGCGGAGCTGCTCACCGCCGAGCTGGTGGCGAACGCCGTGGAGCACACCGCCGGGGACGACCCGATAGAGCTGGTGGTGCGGCTGCTGCCGGCCGGCTGCCAGATCGAGGTGCACGACCCCGACCCGGCCCCGCCCGGCGATCTGACGCGCCCGCGCGGCGGGCAGCCCGACCCCTGGCAGGAGCACGGGCGCGGTCTGCTGCTGCTCCGCGCCCTGAGCTCGTCCTGCGGCCACCGCCCCACCGCGGGGGGCAAGGCGGTGTGGTTCAGACTGGCAGCGGTTCCGCCGCAGCGGCGTCCGCGTCCCGCGTGACCTGCGGCAGCCGGGAGTTGCGGCGCCCGTAGAGGGCGTACACCACGAGTCCCGCCGCGAGGAACAGGGCGAACTGGAACCAGGTCGCCCAGCCCGTCTCGTACATCAGGTAAAGGCAGCAGCCGACGCCGAGCAGGGGCAGCAGGGGGCAGAGCGGCACGCGGAAGGTGCGGGCCAGGTGGGGGTCGCGGCGGCGCAGGGCGATGACCGCGATGTTGACGACGGCCATGATGGCCAGGGTGCCGATGGTGCACAGGTTCATCACGGCGTCCAGGGAGGCGAAGGCCGCCGGGAGCGCGAAGACGACCGCGACGATCAGCGTGCCGGCGACCGGCGTGGCGGTGCGGGGCGAGACCCTCTCGAAGACGCGCGGCACGAGTCCGTCACGGGCCATGGACAGCAGGATGCGGGTCTGGCCGTACATCACCGCGAGGACCACGGACGCGATGGCGACGACCGCGCCGAACGCGATGATCCCGCCGCCGACGGAGGAGCCGGTGACCTTGTCGACCACGTACGACAGGGCGGCGGGGCGGCCGCCGACCTCGTCGCCGCCGACGGCGCCGATCGCGGCGAGCGCGACCGCGCAGTACAGCAGGGTGACCACGCCCATGCAGACGAGGATCGCCACGGGCACGTCCCGGCGGGGGTTCCTGGCCTCCTCGCCGGCCGTGGTGATCGCGTCGAAGCCGATGTAGGAGAAGAAGGCCGCGGTGGTGCCGGCGCCGATGCCGCCGAGGCCGGCCGGGGTGAACGGGGTGAGGTTGCCGTCCCGGAAGGCGCTGAGGCCGATCGCGCAGAAGACGACGAGGATGGCGATCTTGAGGACCGCCATGGCGGCGGTGGCCCGGGCGCTCTCGCGCACGCCGCGCACCAGCAGGACGGCGGCCATGGCGATGACGAGGACGGCGGGCAGGTTCACCGCTCCCCCGTCGCCGGGGCCGGCGGACAGGGCGGCGGGCAGCTGGTGGCCGGTGAGGCTGTCGAGCAGCTCGTTGACGTACTGGCTCCAGCCGACGGCGACGGCGGACACGGAGACGCCGTACTCCAGGAGCAGGCACCAGCCGACGAGGAAGGCGGTGGTCTCGCCGAGGCTCGCGTAGGCGAAGGAGTACGAGGAGCCGGAGACCGGGATGGCGCCGGCCAGCTCGGCGAACGCGAACGCGGTGAAGACGCAGGTGATCGCGGCCAGGACGAAGGAGACGACGACGGCCGGGCCCGCCTGGGCGACCGAGTCGGACAGGCCGACGAAGATGCCGGTGCCGACGATCGCGCCGACGCCGAAGCAGACCAGCTGGAAAAGGCCCATGGTGCGGCGCAGGCCGTGGCCCTCGCGGTCGGCGCCGGACGCGGCCACCAGGAGGGCGGGGGACTTGATGCGGGGCATGCGGGTGGTGCTCGTTTCTGGTGGTGCGGGGGGTGACCGGATTCGGTCGCGCGGCGGCCTCGGAAGGGGTGGCTCCGGGCCGCCGGACAGCATAAGGCCCGGTGACGGGCGTCGTGCGGGGTGCGGGTGCGGGATGCGGGTGCGTCGTGCGGGTGCGTCGTGCGGGGTGCGGGTGCGGCGTGCGGGTGCGGGGTGCGGGGTGCGGTCAGGCCATGGTCGCCACGAGGACGGCCTTGATGGTGTGCAGCCGGTTCTCCGCCTCGTCGAAGACGACCGAGTGGGCCGACTCGAAGACCTCGTCCGTCACCTCGAGGGAGTCCAGGCCGTGGCTCTCGTGGATCTCGCGGCCGACCTTGGTGCCCAGGTCGTGGAAGGCCGGCAGACAGTGCAGGAACTTCACGTCCGGGTTGCCGGTGGCGCGCAGGACGTCCATGGTCACCGCGTACGGGGCGAGGGCGGTGATCCGCTCGTCCCAGACCTCCTTGGGCTCGCCCATCGACACCCACACGTCGGTGGCCACGAAGTCGGCGCCGCGCACGCCCTCCTCCAGCGACTCGGTGAGGGTGACGCGGGCGCCGGTGGCCGCGGCGAGCTCGTGGGCCCGGTCGACGATCTCCTGGGCGGGCCAGTAGGTCTTGGGGGCGACGATCCGCACGTCCATGCCGAGCAGGGCACCGGTGATCAGGTAGGAGTTGCCCATGTTGAAGCGGGCGTCGCCGAGGTAGGCGAAGGCCGTGTCGGACAGCGGCTTGGCGCAGTGCTCGGTCATCGTCAGCACGTCGGCGAGCATCTGCGTGGGGTGCCAGTCGTCGGTGAGGCCGTTGAAGACGGGCACGCCCGCGTGGGCGGCCAGCTCCTCGACCTTGTGCTGGCTGTCGCCGCGGTACTCGATGCCGTCGAACATCCGGCCGAGGACCCGGGCGGTGTCCTTCACCGACTCCTTGTGGCCGATCTGGGAGCCCACGGGGTCCAGGTACGTGGTGGAGGCGCCCTGGTCGGCGGCGGCGACCTCGAACGCGCAGCGGGTGCGGGTGGAGGTCTTCTCGAAGACCAGGGCGATGTTCTTGCCGCGCAGGTGCTGGACCTCGGTCCCGGCCTTCTTGGCGGCCTTCAGTTCGGCGGCCAGCTCGATCAGGCCGCGGAACTCCTCCTGGGTGAAGTCCAGCTCCTTGAGGAAGTGGCGGCCGGCGAGGGCGGTCGGGACTGTCGCCATGGGGCGCTCCAGAGGTGCGGTGCATGAAGTGCAGTGACAGGGGACCCTTGGAAGTCTATACGACGCTCAGAATTTATATACGGAGCCCTGGTCACCCCCGCCCGCACACCTACACGGCCCCCCGCTCGACCGGACAGCTCATGCAGCGCGGCCCTCCCCTGCCCCGCCCCAGTTCGCTGCCCGGGATCTCGATCACCTCGATGCCCTGTTTGCGCAGGTGGGTGTTGGTGGTGGCGTTGCGCTCATAGGCGACGACGACGCCCGGTTCGACGGCGAGGACGTTGCAGCCGTCGTCCCACTGCTCGCGCTCGGCGGCGTGCACGTCCTGGGTCGCGGTCAGCACCCGGATCTCGCTGAGGCCGAGGGCGGCCGCGATCGCGCGGTGCATGTGCTCCGGCGGATGGTCGGTGACCTTCAGCTCCTTCTCGCCGACGCCCGGCTCGATGGTGTACGAGCGGAGCATGCCGAGGCCCGCGTACTGGGTGAAGGTGTCCCCGTCGACCATCGTCATCACGGTGTCCAGGTGCATGAACGCCCGCCGCTTCGGCATGTCCAGGGCCACGATGGTCTCGGCCGAGCCCGCGGCGAACAGCTTGTGGGCGAGCATCTCGACGGCCTGGGGGGTCGTGCGTTCGCTCATGCCGATCAGGACGGCGCCGCCACCGATGACGAGCACGTCCCCGCCCTCGATGGTGGAGGGGTAGTCGGGCTGCCCCTCGGACCAGAGGTGGAACGTCTCGTCACGGAAGAGGGGGTGGTGGCGGTAGATCGCCTCGAAGTGGACCGTCTCGCGGTGCCGGGCGGGCCAGCGCATCGCGTTGATGGAGACGCCGTCGTAGATCCAGGCGGAGGTGTCGCGGGTGAAGAGGTGGTTGGGCAGCGGACCGAGGAGGAAGTCGTCGAGTTCCATGACATGGAAGCGGACCGAGGTCGGTTCGGGGTGCGCCTCCAGGAACTCCCGCTTGGTGATGCCGCCGACGAGGAGTTCCGCGAGGGCGGGCGCGGGGAGGGTCTCGAAGGCGGCGCGGAGGTGGTCGGTGGCGAGCACCCCGTACTCCTTCTCGTCGAAGACCCGGTCCAGGACGAGGGCTCGGGCCGCCGGGATCTCCAGGGCCTCGGTGAGCAGGTCGCCGAAGAGGTGGACGGCGACGCCGCGGTCGCGCAGCACGTCCGCGAAGCCGTCGTGCTCGGCGCGCGCCCGGCGCACCCAGAGCACGTCGTCGAAGAGCAGGGCGTCCTTGTTGCTGGGGGTGAGCCTTTTGAGCTCGAGATCCGGCCGGTGCAGGATGACGCGGCGCAGCCGCCCGGCCTCGGAGTCGACGTGGAATCCCATGACTTCATCCTGGCCGTCATGGACCGCCTTCACCCCCGCCGGCCCCGATTCCGCGCGGATCCGCTCACTCCCGCCGCTTTTCGTCCCCTTGACGACAAGCAGCCCCTCCTATTATCGTCTTACTGACGACATCCGGTGCGAGGCACGACGTCCAGGGGGACCCTTTCATGGCCGACATCACCCGGCGCCTGGGCTGGCGCCACCTGCGGGGCGCCCCGACGGCCCATATCCGCCACCACCGCTCCGGCAAGCTCGCGCACGACGGGCCGGGCCTCAGCTTCTGGTACCGCTCGCTGACCGCCGCGCTCTCCGAGGTCCCGGTCGACGACCGGGAGCTGGCGATGACCTTCCACGCCCGCACCGCGGACTTCCAGGACGTGGCCGTGCAGGCGACGGTGACCTACCGCATCAGCGACCCCGCCGTCGCCGCCGCCCGCCTCGACTTCTCGATCGACCCGGACACCGGCGGCTGGCGGGGCGCGCCCCTGGAGCAGCTCGGCACCCTGCTGACGGAGACGGCCCAGCAGCACGCGCTGGACGTCCTCGCCCGTACACCGCTGTCGGCGGCGCTGGTGGACGGGGTGGCGTCGGTGCGGGAACGCGTCGCGGCGGGGCTCGCGGCCGAGCCCCGGCTGCCGGCCACGGGCATCGAGGTGGTCGCCGTGCGGGTCGTCGCGCTGCGGCCGGAGCCCGAGGTGGAACGGGCGCTGCGCACCCCGGCCCGCGAGCAGATCCAGCAGGAGGCCGACCGGGCGACGTACGAGCGGCGGGCGGTGGCCGTCGAGCGGGAGCGGACCATCGCCGAGAACGAGCTCGCCAGCAGGATCGAACTCGCCCGGCGCGAGGAGCAGCTGGTCGAGCAGCGCGGCACCAACACCCGGCGGGAGGCGGAGGAGAGCGCGGCGGCGGACAAGGTCCGGGCGGACGCGGAGGCGTCGCGTACGGTGCGGCTGGCCAAGGCGGAGGCAGCGCGCTCGGTGGAACTCGCCGGGGCGGAGGCCGCGCGGGCCGTGAAGCTCGCGGAGGCCGAGGCCTCCCGGGCCGTGAAGCTCGCCGAGGCGGAGGCCGACAAGCAGGTGCGGCTGGGCGACGCCGAGGCCCGGCGCACGGAGCGGCTGGCCGAGGCGGAGGCGGCCCGCGCGGTACGGCTCGCCCGCGCGGAGGCGGAGGCGGCGCGCGAGGTGGGCGAGGCGCGGGCACAGGCCCAGGCGGCCTGGCTGCGGGTGCACGCCGACGTCGACGTGGCCACGCTGCACGCGCTCACCGGGACCCGGCTCGCGGAGAACCTGCCGCACATCGAGAGCGTGACCGTCTCGCCGGACGTGCTGACCGGGCTGCTGGCCCGGCTCGGCGCCGGGGGCCGGGAGTGAGCCTGGCCCCGCGGGCCGTGCTCGTGCACCGCACCACGGAGTACGAGGAGCTGGTCGCCCGGCACGGCACGCACGGCCAGGCCGCCTTCTTCCTCGCCTCGCGCGGCCGGGACATCGAGGAGGTGGCCGAACGGCACCGCCGCACCCGGCGGGCGCTGGCCGAGGTGACCGCCGCCATTCCCCTGACGTGGCGTCAGACCCGGGTGGAGCGGGCCGACCTGGACCGCTTCCTGTTCGCGCCCGAGGACGTGGTGGTCGTGGTCGGCCAGGACGGGCTGGTGGCGAACGCCGCCAAGTACCTGAGCGGGCAGCCGGTGGTGGGCATCGACACCGACCCCGGACGCAACCCGGGCGTGCTGGTCCGCCACCGGGCGCGGGACGCCGGCGCGCTCCTGCCGTCCGCGCTCGCGGCGGCCGGCACCGGCATGGACGAGCTGACCATGGTGGAGGCCGTCGCCGACGACACGCAGCGGCTGGTGGCCCTGAACGAGATCTATCTCGGCGCGGCCGGCCACCAGACCGCCCGATACCGCCTGGGCCTCGAGGACGACGGGGGTGTCGTCGAGGCCCAGGCCTCCTCCGGAGTGCTGGTGGGAACCGGCACGGGGGCGACCGGGTGGCTCCGGTCGGTGTGGCGGGAGCGGGGCGGCGGCCTGCGCCTGCCCGCGCCCACGGACGACCGCCTGCTGTGGTTCGTCCGCGAGGCCTGGCCGTCCCCGGCCACCGGGACGACCCTGGTGGCCGGCGAACTCGCCCCGTCGGCCCGCCTCCGCCTCACCGTCGAGTCCGAACGCCTGATCGCCTTCGGGGACGGCGTGGAGACGGACGCACTGGAACTGACCTGGGGTCAGACCGTCCGGGTGGGCGTGTGCGAGCGGCGACTGCGGCTGGTGGGCTGAGGGGCGGCCGCCCGGGGCCGGGCCGCCGCGTCCGGCGGGTCCGGGGGGTCCGGCGGGTCCCGGGGCCCGCTCGCCGCGTCCAGCAGGTCCGGCAGGACCGGCGGGCCCCGGAGCCGGCTCGCCGCGTCCAGCAGGCCCGGCGGGTCCGGCGGGCCCCGGAGCCGGGTCCCCGCGTCCGGCAGGACCGGCAGGTCCCGGGGCCGGCTCGCCGCGTCCAGCAGGTCCGGCAGGACCGGCAGGTCCGGCGGGCCCCGGGGCCGGCTCGCCGCGTCCAGCAGGTCCGGCAGGTCCGGCGGGTCCCGGGGCCGGCTCGCCGCGTCCGGCAGGTCCCGGGGCCGGGTCGGTCACAGTCTCGGGTCCACCGGCTCCGATTCCAGGGCCAGGACACCGAACACCGCCTCGTGGACGCGCCACAGGGGCTCGCCCTCGGCCAGGCGGTCCAGGGCCTCCAGGCCGAGGGCGTACTCGCGGATCGCGAGGGAGCGCTTGTGGTTCAGGAAGCGCTGCCGCAGGCGGGCGAGGTTGTCGGGGCGGGTGTACTCCGGGCCGTAGATGATGCGGAGGTACTCGCGGCCCCGGCACTTGACGCCCGGCTGGACCAGGCGGCCCTGGTCGCCGCGGACCAGGGCGCCGAGCGGCTTGACGACCATGCCCTCGCCGCCGCGGCCCGTCATCTCCAGCCACCAGTCGACGCCGGCCCGCACCGACTCGGGGTCCGCCGTGTCGACGTACAGGCGCCGCGTCGTCTGGAGGAGTCCGGTGCCGTCGTGCTCCACCATCCGGTCCAGCAGGGCGAGTTGCTCGTCGTGGGGCAGGCCGGCGAGGCTGCGGCCCTGGACGGCGAGGATCTGGAACGGTGCCAGGCGGACGCCGTCGAGGCCGTCCGTGGTCCAGCAGTAGCGCCGGTAGGCCTCGGTGAACGCGTCCGCGTCGGCGGCCCGTTCACGCTGGCGGGAGAGGAGGCCGGCGACGTCCACCCCGCGGGCGGCGGCGCCCTCCAGCGCGGCGAGGGCGCCCGGGAAGACGGCCCCCGAGGCGGCGCCCACGGCCGCGTACTGCGAGCGCAGCAGCCCGGCCGCCTTCAGCGACCACGGCATCAACTCGGCGTCCAGCAGCAGCCAGTCGGTGTCGAGCCCGTCCCACAGGCCGGCCTCCCCGACCGCCGTGCGGACACGGTCGAGGATCCGCTCCGTCACCGACCCGTCGTCGAAGAACGGGCGGCCGGTGCGCGTGTACAGCGAGCCGGCCGGCCCGTCGACGCCGAACCGCCTGCGGGCCGCCTCCGCGTCCCGGCACACCAGTGCCACCGCCCGCGAGCCCATGTGCTTCTCCTCGCACACGACCCGCGCGACCCCGTCCTCGGCGTACTGCGCGAACGCCTCCGCCGGGTGCTCCAGGTACCCGTCCACCCGGCTGGTCGCCGTGGGCGCCATGGTCGGCGGGAGGTAGGGCAGCAGACGCGGGTCGACGGCGAAGCGGCTCATGACCTCCAGGGCCGCCGCCGCGTTCTCCTCGCGGATCGAGATCCGGCCCTGGTGCCGGGTCTCGACGACCCGCCGCCCGTGCACGTCCGACAGGGCCAGGGGCCGCCCGTCGTGCCCGCCGGGCGCCTCCGACCGCAGCGGCCTGGCCGGCTCGTACCAGACCCGCTCGGCCGGTACGTCGACCAGTTCCCGCTCCGGCCAGCGCAGCGCGGTCAGCTTGCCGCCGAAGACCGCGCCGGTGTCCAGGCAGATGGTGTTGTTCAGCCAGGTCGCCTCCGGCACCGGGGTGTGGCCGTAGACGACGGCCGCCCGGCCCCGGTAGTCCTCCGCCCACGGGTAGCGCACCGGCAGGCCGAACTCGTCGGTCTCGCCGGTGGTGTCGCCGTACAGGGCGTGCGAGCGGACGCGGCCGGAGGTGCGGCCGTGGTACTTCTCCGGCAGGCCGGCGTGGCAGACGACGAGCCGGCCGCCGTCGAGGACGTAGTGGCTGACGAGTCCGTCGATGAACTCCCGCACCTCGGCGCGGAACTCCTCGCTCTCGCCCGCCATCTGCTCGATGGTCTCGGCGAGGCCGTGGGTGGGCTGCACCGCGCGGCCGCGCAGGTGACGGCCGTACTTGTTCTCGTGGTTGCCGGGGACGCAGAGGGCGTTGCCCGACGTGACCATCGCCATCACGCGGCGCAGCACACCGGGGCTGTCCGGGCCGCGGTCGACGAGGTCGCCGACGAAGACGGCCTGCCGGCCGTCCGGGTGCACGCCGTCGGCGTACCCCAGCTTGTCGAGCAGCGCCTCCAGTTCGGCGGCGCAGCCGTGGACGTCGCCGATGATGTCGAAGGGGCCGGTCAGGTGGGTCAGGTCGTTGAAGCGCCTCTCGGTGACGACGGTGGCGTGCTCGATCTCCTCCACGCCCCGCAGCACGTGCACCTTGCGGAAGCCCTCGCGCTCCAGGCTCCGCAGGGACCTGCGGAGTTCGCGGGTGTGGCGCTGGACGACCCGGCGCGGCATGTCGGCGCGGTCGGCGCGGGCCGCGTTGCGCTCGGCGCACACCTGCTCCGGCACGTCCAGCACGATCGCTATGGGCAGCACGTCGTACCGCTTGGCCAGGTCGATCAGCTGGCGGCGGGCGTCCTGCTGCACGCTGGTGGCGTCGACGACCGTGCGCCGGCCGGCCGCGAGCCGCTTGCCCGCGATGTAGTGCAGGACGTCGAAGGCGTCCCGGGTGGCGCTCTGGTCGTTCTCGTCGTCGCAGACCAGACCGCGGCAGAAGTCGGAGGAGATGACCTCGGTGGGCCGGAAGTGCCGGCGGGCGAAGGTCGACTTGCCCGAGCCGGAGGCGCCGATCAGCACGACGAGGGAGAGGTCGGTGACGGGCAGGACGCGGCCCTGCCGCGGGGTGGTGGCCGGGGTCTCGGTCATGCCGCCTCCGCCTCCTTCTCCTTCTTGCGGTCCGGGGTGCTGTTGGGGGTGGGTGTGTCGTTCGGGGTGGGTGTGCCGGTCGGGGCCGGTGTGTCGTTCGGGGTGCTCAGGGTGAACACGGCCATCTGGGTCGGCGGTCCCACCTCGGGGTCGTCCGGTCCGACGGGCGCGAGGCGCACGTCGTAGCCGTGCCGGGCGGCGACGGTCTCCGCCCAGGCACGGAACTCCTCGCGGGTCCACTCGAAGCGGTGGTCGCCGTGCCGGACGTGGCCGGCCGGGAGGGTCTCCCAGCGGACGTTGTACTCGACGTTCGGGGTGGTCACCAGGACCGTGCGCGGACGGGCCGCGCCGAACACCGCGTACTCCAGGGCGGGCAGCCTGGGCAGGTCGACGTGCTCGATCACCTCGCTGAGCACGGCGGCGTCGTATCCCTTGAGCCGGTCGTCGGTGTAGGCGAGGGAGCCCTGGCGGAGGGTGACGCGGGAGGCCTGGCGCTCGCCCATGCGGTCCAGCCTCAGCCGGCGGGAGGCGATGGCGAGCGCGCGCATCGACACGTCGACGCCGACGATCTCCGTGAACCGGGCGTCCTTCAGCAGCGCCTGCACCAACTGGCCCTGGCCGCAGCCGAGGTCGAGCACCCGGGCGGCTCCGGACTCCTGGAGCGCCGCGACGATCGCGTCCCGGCGCCGCACCGCGAGCGGGGTCGGGCGTTCCTCCGTCTCCGCCTCCGCCGCGACCGCGTTGTCGATCTCCTCGACCTCGGTGTCGTCGGCCTCGGCGAGCCGCACCAGCTCCAGCCGCTCCCTCGCCTGCCGGGTCAGCGACCAGCGGCGCGACAGATAGCGGCTGGTGATCAGGTTCTGCTCGGGGTGGCCGGGCAGCCAGCCCTCACCGGCGCGCAGCAGCTTGTCGACCTCGTCGGAGGAGACCCAGTAGTGCTTGGCGTCGTCGAGCACGGGCAGCAGCACGTACAGGTGGCGCAGGGCCGCGGCGAGCGTCAGCGCCTCGGACTCCAGCACGAGACGCACGTACCACGAGTCCCCCCACTCCGGGAACCGCGTGTCCAGCGCGACCGGTTCGGCGGTCACCGTCCAGCCGAGCGGCTCGAAGAGACGCCGTACGAGGCCGGGGCCGCCGCGGGCGGGCAGCGCGGGCACCTCGACGCGCAGGGGACGCGCCCGGTCGGGCAGTTCGGGCCGGGCGGCGCAGACTCCCCGCATCGCGCTGGAGAACACGCCGCTGAGCGCGACCGCGAGCAGCGAGGAAGCCGCGTACGGGCGGTCGTTGACGTACTGCGCGAGGGCGGCGTCGGGTGCGCCGCCGCGGCCCTTGCCCTTGCCGCGCCGGACCAGCGCCACGGGATCCACCTCCAGCAGCAGCACCGCCGTGCAGCGCTCGGTGTCCGCCTCGGGGTAGAGGACGTGCGCCGTGCCGTAGGAGGTGGAGAACGCCTGCGCCCGGTCGGGATGCTTGTGCAGCAGGAAACCCAGGTCGGTGGCGGGGCGTTCGGGGGTGCCGGTGGTGGTGACGGTCAGGAACACGGTGGGCTGCCTCTAGAGGGCTCGGAAGGGATCCGAAGGTTCGGACGGTGGGTTCGAAGAGGTGCGGACGGAGGAGGGTGCGAGGGAGTTCGGACGGCGGGTTCGGACGGTGGGTTCGGACAGTGGGTTCGAAGGGGGCTTCGAGGAGAGGTCGGGAGATGTGAAAGCGCTGGTGGTGCGCCTGCGCATACCGTCAACGTACCGAGAAGGGGTGCGGGAGCACCCGGGATTTTCCGCTACCCGGTCGCCCGCTTCCAGGGCCTGACCCCGAGCTTTCCGGTGGTTCCCAGGTCGAGACGGGGTGTCACGGTCACCGGGTCGGCGCCGGCCTTCGCCCGGACCCGGACGTACGGGACGTCGACGGGCGTGCCGAACTCGGTGGTGTTGCGCCACACCAGGCCGGCGGTCGCCTTCTCGCCCGGCTTAAGGGTGACCTTCTCCGGCGCCTCGTCGGGCCCCGCGGCGGTGGTGATGTCACCGCTGCCCTGGAGGATCCGCACGCCGTGGACCGGCTCGCGGTCGTCGTCCAGCAGTTCCAGCAGCGGGTAGCCGTCGACCGTGTAGTCGCGCGTTCCGCAGTTCTCCAGGTGCAGGCCCACCACGCGCAGCCCCATCGCCGCGTCGCCCTCGTCGGCCGTGACCCGGGTCCCGGAGGGCGGGCAGGTCCCCGCCTCAGCGGGTGCCTCGCCGGCGGGCACCTTGAAGACCTGGGAGACCTTCGCCCGCGTCACGGGGGAGGCGCCCGGCGCCAGGGTGCCCAGGCGGACGGTGCCGCGCGCCGTCTCGCCGGGGCCGACGTCGCGCACCGTCACCCACTCGTTGTCCATCACCTCGCCGCCGCTCGTCGTGAAGTCGAACAGGACGCTGTAGGTCAGCGCCTCGGTGCCGTCGTTGGTCACCTCGTAGGCGGCGAAGACGCCGGAGTCGGCGGGGAGGCTGTCGGCGGTGACGGAGAGGCTGCGCCGGGGGGAGGGCGAGGGGGACGGGACGGTCACCGAGACGACCCGGACGCCGTCCATGCCGGGGTCGTCGACCTGGGCCGGCGCCGCCGCGCCGGGCCCGGCGGAGTCGGTGCCGGCGCGTTCCGCACCGCAGGCGGAGAGCAGCAGGACGGCGGCGAGGGCGACGGGGAGGAGGAGGGGGGCGGGTCTGCGCATCCGGTCACCCCATCAGGGGGCCGCCCCGCCGACTGTGGTGGAAGCCACACCTCCGGTCACAGGGCTGTCACAGGTGGCGGGCGGGCCGCTCCCGGCCCGATGTGCGTCCGAGGGGCCGGACAACGATGTCCGGCCCCTCGGACGGGGTGTCACGACAGCTGCGACTGCACCTGGGCGGAGATCAGCTCCAGGTGGTCCAGGTCGTGCAGGTCGAGGACCTGGAGGTAGATGCGCCGGGAGCCGATCTCGGCGTAGCGGCCGATCTTGTCGACGACCTCGCCCGGGGTGCCCGCCAGGCCGTTCTGCTTCAGCTCGTCGACCTCGCGGCCGATCGCGGCGGCGCGGCGGGCGACCTCCTGGTCGTCCTTGCCGACACAGACCACCAGGGCGTTGGAGAAGGTGATCGCGTCGGCCGGGCGGCCGGCCTCCTGCGCGGCGGCCCGGACCCGGCCGAACTGCCGCTCGGTGTCCTCGACCGAGCTGAACGGCATGTTGAACTCGTCGGCGTACCGTGCCGCCAGCCGGGGCGTGCGGCTCGCGCCGTGACCGCCGATCAGCACCGGGATCCTCGCCTGGGCGGGCTTGGGCAGCGCGGGCGAGCCCTTCAGGTCGTAGTACGTGCCCTGGAAGTCGAAGGTCTTGCCGGTCTCCGTGCCCCACAGGCCGGTGACGATCTCCAGCTGCTCCTCCAGGCGGCCGAACTTCTCCTTCGGGAAGGGGATGCCGTACGCCGTGTGCTCCTCCGCGAACCAGCCCGCGCCCAGGCCGAGCTCGACGCGGCCGCCGGACATCTGGTCCACCTGCGCGACCTGGATCGCGAGGACACCGGGCAGCCGGAAGGTGGCGGCGGTCATCAGCGTGCCGAGGCGGATGCGCCGGGTCTCCCGGGCGAGGCCGGCCAGGGTGATCCAGGCGTCGGTGGGGCCGGGCAGGCCGTCCACGTCGCCCATCTTGAGGTAGTGGTCTGAGCGGAAGAAGGCGTCGAAGCCGAGCTCCTCGGTGGCCTTCGCCACGGTGAGGAGGGTGTCGTACGTCGCACCCTGCTGGGGCTCGGTGAAGATGCGGAGGTCCATGCCACCCATCCTGCACTCCGGACCACCCGCCGCCTCCACCGGTCCCCCGCACCCGCCCGCCGCCCCCACCGGTCCCCCGCACCCGCCCCTCCCCGGCGGACCGCCCGCCGCCCCACCGGTCCCCCGCACCCGCCCGTCGACCCCACCGGCCCCCGCCGCCGCCCCCGCCCGTCCCCGGCGGACCGCCCGGCGCGGCGAGGGCGGGAGAGGCGGGAGAGGAGGGCGGGACCGGCCGAACCCGCCGAGCCCCGTCCCGCCTCCCTCACCGCTCCCGCAGCACCCCCTCCCGCGCCGCCAGTTTCCGCAGCATCTCCATGACCCGGTCCCTGGCCTCGTCCGCCGCGTCGATGGCCTCCATGCACTGCCAGTACCCGCCCTCGCCGTCCGCCGCGCTGGCGAGGCCGACGAGCGCGATGCCGACCTCGGCGAGCAGGCCGCCGAGGCAGAGCAGGGCCTCGCGGGCGTCGTCCAGCTCGGTGAGCTGGGCGGCGCGCAGGTCACCGGGATCCAGGACCGGCGCGTCCAGCACCCCGCAGCCCCGGCCCGCCAGCTCCGTCAACCCCAGCGCCTCACCGCGCAGTTCGGGTGGGCCGGAGACGGCGAGGCGGCTGCCGATCGCCTGGGCCAGGGCCTGCGCCTGCCACACCTCCGCCAGGGTCCGAGGCCCGTCGTCGCTGCTCGCGAGAGCGCGCCTGCTCGTCAGGATGAGCCGCACCGCGTCCATGCGCTGCCCCCCGTCCGTCCCGACGTGCTTCTCGCACGTCCGTCACTCGAACTCCCTTGTCCACTACCCAGAGTGAGGGTCTGTGGGGCGAAAAGCCAGAGGAAGACGGAAATCTGTGGACAACAAATCGGTTTCGCCCCACCGGACAACTCCGGAGAGTGATAACGGATGATCGTGTTCCCTTGATGGCGGCAGGCGGCCGCCCGGCCTCACGGCGCCGGGAACCTGCCCTCGTTGCGGTCGATCTTCGCGTCCAGCGCCGCGAGGGGGTCGACCCCGAGCACCTCGCACAGTTGCAGCAGATACGCGAGGACGTCGGCGATCTCGTCCGTCACCCGGTGCGCGCTGTCCGGGGCGTCCATCACACGGGCCGACTCCTCCGGCGTCAGCCACTGGAAGATCTCGACCAGTTCGGAGGCCTCCACGCTGAGCGCGGAGGCGAGGTTCTTCGGGGTGTGGAACGGCTGCCAGTTGCGCGCGGCCGCGAACTCGGCCAGCCTGCGCTGGAGCTTCGCCACGTCGAGGTGTTCTGTCACGGGTCCAGGTGTACCACCGTGGCACCGTCGGTCCCGGCGGCCCAGGAGGCGTCGCTCACCGCCCCCACGCGGCGCAGATGCCCGCGCCGGCCCATGCGGACCGCGAGCCGCAGCAACTCCCGGCGCTGGCGTGCGTCCAGCGCGCGGCCGCGCGCCCCGGCGAAGAGGGTCACCTCCCCGATCGGCAGCCCGGTCCCCCGGTGCCCGGCGAAGGCGGACAGCCTCAGCTCGGCGACACAGGGGCGGGCGGGGCGCGGCGGCGCGGGGCGGAACGCGGGGGTGGTGGACGGGGTGGTGGACGGGGGCGGAACGGCCATACTCGGACCGTAGGACTCTCGCCGCGCGGCGAACCGTTCCGCCCTCGTGGGCTTCCTGCGAACGGGCGACCGCGCCCCCGGTGGAGGGGCGCGCCGCCTCACACGCCGGGGACCCCGGCCCCTTCCATGATGCCGCTCACCTCGGTCCCCGGCGGGGTCAGCAGGAACACGTTCCGGTCGACCCGGTGCATCCCGCTGGCCAGGCCGAAGACGACGCCCGTGGAGAAGTCCAGGACGCGTTTGGCGACCTCGGTCTCCGCGCCGGTGAGGTCGAGGAGGACCGGGATGCCCGCCATGAGGGTCTCGGCGACCTCACGGGCGTCCGCGAAGACGTTGACCCTGAGGACGACGAAACGGCGGCGGGCCGCCGTCTCCGCGTCCGGCAGGGCCCGGTGGCCGACCGACGACGGCCATGCGTCCCGGCCTCGCAACGGAACGACCTGAGCAAGCCCCTCCCACTGTTCATCGGTGACGTCGTAACGGTTCACCGGCACCCCCCGGACTCGCTCTCACTCAATGCCTGCACCAGCCAATTCTTACGCCAAGTCACCCGTTCGGCCCAACAACGACACGGTCCGCGACATTTCCCCGCAGCGATGCCACGAACTTCTCCAGCCGGGCGACACCCTCGCGGAGCTCGTCTGCCGACGCCGCGTACGAGAGGCGCACATGGGTGTCCGCCGTGCGCACGCCGAAGTCCCGGCCGGGGGTGAGGGCGACGTGCGCCTCGTGCAGCGCCCGCTCGCAGAACCGCCATGAGGTGAGGCCGGTGCCGCTGACGTCGAAGTACACGTAGAACGCCCCGTCGGGCGGGACCGGGACCGGCAGCCCGGCCCGCTCCAGGCCGTCGAGGACGATCGCGCGCCGCCGGAGGAACGCGGCGCGGCGGTCCTCGCAGACGGCGAGGGACTCGGGGGTGAAACAGGCCAGGGCGGCATGCTGCGCGGGGGTGGAGGCGCAGAGGAAGTAGTTCTGGGCCAGGCGTTCGATCGCCGGGACGAGCGGCTCCGGGACGACGCACCAGCCCAGTCGCCAGCCGGTCATGCCGAAGTACTTCGAGAAGCTGTTGACGACGACGGCGTCGGGGTCGTGCGTCAGCGCGGTGCGCGGCGGCCTGCCCCGGTCGTCGTGGTCGCCGAGGTCGAGGTAGATCTCGTCGACGAGGCGCCACGCGTCGCGCTCGCGCGCCAGGTCGCACAGCGCGGCCAGTTCCCCGGCCGGGACCGAGGTGCCCGTCGGGTTGGACGGGGTGGCGACCATGAGGCCTCGGGTGGCGTCCGTCCAGTGCGCGCGCACGGCGGCCGCGTCCAGTTGATAGCGGGTCTCGGCCGTGGTGGGCACGAGGGTGACGCGGGCGCCGAAGCTCTCGACGATCTGCCGGTTGCAGGGGTACGAGGGGTCGGCGATGAGTACCTCGTCGCCCTGGTCGACGAGGGCGGCGGTGGCCAGCACCAGGGCGGCCGAGGCACCGGCGGTCACGACCACCCGGGCCGGGTCGACCTCGACCCCGTGCCGGTCGCGGTAGAACCCGGCGATCGCCTGCCGGAGGGCGGGCAGGCCCAGCGCGGCGGTGTAGGCCATGGGCCTGCCGTCCATGGCCTCGCGCATCGCCTCCCGCACGGCCGGGGGCGCGCCGAAGTCGGGTTCGCCCAGGTTGAGCTTGACGACGTGGTGCCCCTGGGCCTCCAGCGCCGCGGCGTGCTTGCCGAATTCCATGGCGTAGAAGGGGGCGACGGCCCGGGCGCGTTGCGAGATCCTCATGTGGCGGTTCTCCGGCTGGCTCGATGACGGACGGGTGTCAGGACGAGCCGGCGGTGCGGACCGTCCCTGCCATCGTCGCCGACGAGCACCCGGTACGGTCCCGCGGGCCCCCGACCCGACCGGGTGCGGGCAGGTCACGGGCCTGCCGTGCCCCCGGACACGACCGGCGTCGCGGCTCGGTCGCGGACGCCTCGGGCACGAACACCTCGGGCACGAACGCCTTGGTCGCGGACCCTTGGTCGCGGACGCCTCGGTCACGGACGCCTCGGTCACGGACGGCCCACGGCGCATGGGCCGCCCGCTGCCGCCCCGCGATCACCCCGCGACCACCCCGCAGCCACCCCGCAGCCACCTCGCGGCCGCCCCGCGACCGGGCCGGAATCGGTTGGCCTTCGCTCAGCGCGTCAGGTGGTGGACCAGTGCCCCGGCGCCTCGGGAGGCCAGGGCGACCGAGGTGAGGGTGGGGTTGCAGGCGGTGGCGGTCGGGATGACGTTGTTGCCGGCGACCCAGAGGCCGACGGTGTCCCAGACGCGGCTGTGGGTGTCGCAGACGCTGGTGCCGTCGTCGGCCGGGCCCATGCGGGTGGTGCCCTGGTAGTGCAGCGAACTGCCCGCGGGAAGGAGCAGCGGGGCCTCGCCGAGGGGGATGCCGAGCGTGGCTCCGGCCTCCGCGACGGCCTTCTTGGCGGCCTCGATGGTGGCGAGGTCGCGGTCGGTGTGGCGGTAGTGGATGACGGGGGCCGGCATGCCGAAGGCGTCCTGCTCGCTGTCGCTGAACGTGACGCGGTCGTCGGCGGTGATGTCCTTGGCGCAGAACCAGCCGAGGCCGACGATACTGCCAGGTTCGACGAGCGCGTCCCCGGCCAGGGGGACGGGTGAGGCGTCGAGCTGCATGACCTGCCCGTGGAAGGGCCGGTCGTCGGTGAAGGGGACCCAGCTGACGCCGCTCTGCGGGATGATCCCGCCGTCGTCCCGCCGGGTGCGGCCGGTGACGGCGCGGTGCGCGGTCACGAGGTCGTCGGGGAGCCGGACGGCGTGGACGACCTGCGGCTGGTCGTTGAGGTGGCGGCCGAGCGCGGCCGGGCGGATGCCGGACGCGTGCAGGATCTGGGGGGTGCGCAGGGCGTCCGCGGCGATCACCACCGCCCGTGCGGTGATCGTCGCCTCCCCGCCGCCCGCGAGGTCGCGGACGGCGATGCCGGTCACGGTGCCCTCGTCGTGCAGCACGCGCAGGCACAGGCACCGGTCGGCGATCTCGACGCGGGGGTCCCGGGCGGCGGGGCCGAGGACGACGTCGGTGCCGCTCCAGACGCAGGTGCCGTCGGGGCGGGTGGTGACGGCCAGGGGCATGGGGGCGACGCGGCGGGAGGGGTCGCGGCCGGTGTCGAAGTGGCCGGCCAGGCGGCGCCGCACCTCGTCGGCGAAGGGCGCGGTGTCGAAGGCGTGCGCGGTGACGTGCAGGAGGTGCTCGGCCCGGGCCAGGTGGTGGTCCATCTCGTCGGCCGGGATGAAGGGGATGCGTTCGCTGTCCCCGGGGCGGGGACAGGCCGCGGTCCAGTGGGCCCCCATGCCGCCGACGTTGGTGGAGACGGCGGCGGCCGGCATGTCGGGGGCGCCGAGGAGGCGGGTTCCGGGACGGCCGGGCGAGGCGGGGAGGGGTCCTTCCGAGGCCCGCTGGGCGTCGGCGCGCCGCTCGTCGTCGGAGATGTTCTTCACGTGGCCGCCCGCCGGGTCGCTGATCCGCGGCCCGGCCTCGACGAGCAGGATGCGCGCGTCCGGGTGCTGCTCGAAGACCTCGCGGACGTAGGTGCTGCCGGTGGGGCCGCTGCCGACGACGACGACGTCGTAGTCGGATGCCGAGGGGAGGGACATGGGGGTGCTCCTGAGGGGGTCAGCCGGTGATGAGGGGACGCGGGGTCTGGTGGGCGATCGGGTCAGGCCCGCGATGTCCTTCGCCTGGGCTGTGGCATACGGCTGCTTCCTTGCTGCTCTGCCGGGCCCTGCTGGGCGGGCTCTGCCGGCCTCTGCCGGGCCTCTGCTGCGACGAACACCCCCACTATTGCACGCGGCATGCAAAAGTCGTCAAGGGTTGGGCCACCGGCGACAGAAGTACGCGATGATTCCGGGTATGACACGCCGTACCCCTACCGCCGTCGACCACTACGACGCCCTGTCCACCGTCGTGCGCATGGTCCGCTCGGGACGCGCCCGCACCCGGCCCGAGCTGGGCGCCGCCTCCCTCCTGGGCCGCACGGTGATCTCCCAGAGGGTGGAGCAGGCCATCGAGCTCGGCCTGCTGGAGGACGCCGAGACCGGCCCGTCCAGCGGTGGCCGCGCCCCGCGGCAGCTGCGCTTCGACGCCGGGCGGGGACTGGTCCTCTCCGCGGTCCTGGGAGCCGCCGCGCTGGACGTGGCGGTGACCGACCTGGACGCCCGCGTCCTGGAGCACCGGCATCTGCAGTGGCCGATCGCCCGCGGCCCCGAGGAGACCCTGACCGCCCTGGACGCGGAGTTCACCGGCCTGCTCGCAACCCGCCGGGACACACCGCTGTGGGCGATCACCCTGGGCGTCCCGGGCCCGGTGGAGTTCTCGACCGGGCGCCCGTCGCAGCCGCCGATCATGCCGGGCTGGGACGGCTTCGACGTCCGCGGCCGGCTCCAGGCACGGCACCGGGCGCCCGTGTGGGTGGACAACGACGCCAACCTGCTGGCCCTGGGCGAGGCCCGCGCCAGCGGCACCGACGCCGACGCCGACGCCGACGAGATGATCTTCGTGAAGGTGGGGACGGGCATCGGCGCCGGCCTCGTCAGCGGGGGGCGCGTGCACCGCGGCAGCAAGGGCGCCGCCGGCGACATCGGGCACGCCCGGGTCCTGGAGGACAACTCGGTCATGTGCCGGTGCGGGCGGACCGGGTGCCTGGAGGCGCTGGCCGGCGGCTGGGCGCTGGCCCGCGACGCGGTGACGGCGGTGCACGAGGGGCGCAGCCGGTACCTCGCCGAGATCCACGGCGCGCACGGCGAGATCACCCCGGCCGACATCGGCCGCGGCGTCACCGTGGGCGACGCCTGGTGCCTGACGGCGGTCGCCCGGTCCGCGGAGCGGGTGGGCAGCCTCATGGCGACGCTCGTCAACTTCTACAACCCCGCCCACCTGGTCTTCGGCGGCGGTGTCCTGACCGTGGGGGACGCCTTCCTGCGCGTGGTCGACCACACGGTGCGCAGCCGCTCCCTGCCGCTGGCGGCGAAGGACCTGGTGATCCGGGGCTCCGCGCTGGGCGACCTCGGCGGCGTCACGGGCGGGGCGCACCTCGCCGTGGAGGCGCTGCTGTCGGCCGACGCCATGGCGGCGTGGACACCGCTGGGCAGCCCGTCCGCGGTCGACCCGGACCGCCTGACGGCCGGCGCCTGATCCCGGGGGCACCGCCCGGGGCGCTCCACGAGGAGGAGAACGGCACACATCCAGCACATCGGCATCCAGAACCATTGACTTTAGCTTGCGGCAAACATAAGTTCCGTCACCGACGGGCGACTTCCGGACGAGTCTCGCCCGTCGTCAACGGCAGCGCCCCCGTCCCCGGCCTGATGCCCCTCCAGGCGGCGCGCCCCCTCCCCATCGAAGGGACTCGACGATGAGTGCCGCATCCTCCCCCGCCGCCGGCGCGCCCGTCGGCGCGCCCGCCGGCGCGCCTCCCGCCGCCGCACGGCCGCTCGGCCGCTCGGCGCAGCTGGGCTACGGGCTCGGAGACCTGGCGTCCAACCTGACCTGGACCACGCTCACGGCCTTCCTGCTGTTCTTCTACACCGACATCGCCGGCCTCGCCGCCGCCGCGGCGGGCACCGTCCTGCTGCTCGGCCGGATCGCCGACGCGGTGATCGACCCGCTCGTCGGCCTGGCCGTCGACCGCACCCGCAGCCGCTTCGGGCGCGCCCGCCCCTACCTGATCTTCGGCTCCCCGGTGCTGGCCGCCGCCTTCGCGCTGGCCTTCACCTCCGTGGGCACCGGCACCACCGCGGCCGTCTGGGCCGGGGTGACCTTCGTCGCCGTCGGCATCAGCCACTCCCTGGTGAACGTGCCCTACGGCGCGATGCTGCCGATGCTGACCTCCGACGGCGACACCCGTCTGAGGATGAGCGGTTACCGGTTCGTCGGCGCCTCGCTCGGCCTGATCGCGGTCTCCGTGGCGGTCATGCCGCTGGTCGGCCTGCTGGGCGCCGGCGACCTCGGGCGCGGTTTCACCGGCATGGCCGTCGTGTTCGGCGTCGTCGGAACGCTGCTGTACTGGGCGGTCGCCGCGCTGTGCCGCGAGCGGGTCGCTCCCCCGGCGCCCGGGAAGGACACCGCCACCGGGCCCGCCGTCAAGGCACTGTTCCGCAACCGGCACTGGCTGGGCGTGTGCGTCTCCTCGCTGGCCGCGTTCGTGCGCCTCGGCGTGATCACCGCCGGAGCGGTCTACTACGCCCGGGACGTCCTGCACGACACCTGGGCCACCACCTACATCCTCCTGGCCTTCTCCCTCTCGGCCCTGGCCGGATCCCTGGTCACCCCCTGGGTGCTGCGCCGCACCGGCAAGCGCCGGGGCATCGTCCTCGGCCTGGTGGCCACCGCGGTCCTCTACGCGCTGCTGTTCCCGCTCCACGACAGCCCCGTCGCGTTCCTCGCCGTCTTCCTCGTCGCGAACCTCCTCGGCGGCTTCGGCCTGGTCGCGGCACCCGCCCTGGTCTCCGAGACCGTCGACCACCACGAGTCCGTCACCGGCCGCCGCGACGAGGGCCTGCTGTACGCGGGCTACAGCTTCGCGACGAAGGTGGGCACCGCGCTGGGCGGCACCTTCTTCGCCTGGGCGCTCGCCTGGGGCGGCTACCGCGCCGACGAGGTCAGCGCCGACGCCTCCGCCGCCATCGAGTGGGCCTTCGTCGGACTCCCGCTGGTGCTGTGCCTGGTGCAGGCGGCGTGCATGGCCCTGTACGACCTCGACCGCCCCGCCGCCTCGCCGAAGGCATGACACACGGGCTGCCCCCGCCTCGCCGAAGGCATGACACACGGGCTGCCCCCGCCCCCGGCACGGGCAGCCCCGCCGCCTCCCGGCATCCCACACCTCCCCCCACCGCCTCCCGCGGCCCTGCGGGAAGCAGTCCGAGAAAGGCCGAGCCGACGATGCTCGAACGCAACATCATCCAACAGCGCGGCTTCCGCAACGTCGTCGAGAACGGCGCCGTCACCGGCTTCCAGCTGCACCTGCGCAACCCCAACTACCGCGGCGTCGCCGGCAGCCTCCTCGAAGGCGTCGAGGTGACCGTCGACGGCGAGAAGCACGCCGCCGAGCACTCCGTGTGGACCCTCCAGGGCCGCACCTTCACGCTCGACGAGCTGCGCGCCTCCACCGATGTCCGCTGGCAGCTCGACGAGATCGCCGTCGTCACCGTCCCCGCGCCCGGTGGCCTGACCGCGGGCACCCACCGCGTCGAGGTCGCCGTCCACCTGCGCCGTCCCTACTTCCCGCCGTTCGTCGGCACCTCCGTCTTCCGGTCCGCCGCGACGGGCACCATCGTCCCGGCCGCCGGCGGCACCTCCGGCATCGAGTACGGGGTCTCGCTGTACAGCTACTCCGGCGACCTCTACACCTCGATGACCCTCGAGGACGCCATGGCCGACATCGCCGACCTCGGCGCCACCGGCATCGAGATCCTCGGCGAGGGCAACGTTCCCGGCTACCCCCGCCCGGACGCCGCCTGGGTGCGCGACTGGCACGGCCTGCTGGACCGGTACGGCCTGACGCCGACCAACTACGGTTCCTGGGTCGACACCGCGATGTGGCGCGAGCGGGACCTCACGGCCGAGGAGGGACGCGCCCAGCTGGAGACGGACCTGCGGCTGGCCAGGGAACTCGGCTTCACCTCGATCCGCCCGAAGTTCGGCGTCGTCTCCCCGGAGCTCGAACCCCACCCGGTCTGGCAGCCGGCCGTCGAGCGGGTCCTGGACCTCGCCGCCGACCTCGACATCGTCATCTGCCCGGAGATCCACAGCCCCACCCCGATCAAGAACCCCGTCACCCAGGGCTACCTCGACTTCATCGAGCGCACCGGCAGCGAGCACTTCAAGCTGCTCATCGACACCGGCATCTTCCAGACCGCCCCGGTCGACGACGGCCACGAGGGCATCGAGGGCAAGAAGCGGCCCGCGTTCCTGGAGCCCCTGGCCGTCCCGATGGCCGACCTCGTCGACGTGCTCCCCCACGTCCACTTCATCCAGGCGAAGTTCTTCGAGATCGACGACCGGCTCCACGACCTGCACGTGCCCTGGAAGGACATCGTCACCACGCTGCACGACGCCGGCTGGAGCGGCTGGCTGTCCAGCGAGTACGAGGGCCGCCGCGAGCCCTACCGCGGCCGCGACCAGGTACGCCGCCAGCACGCCCTGCTGCGCACCCTGGGCGCCTGAGAGGCCGGCGCGGCCGCCGCGCGCCGCGTCGGCCGGACGCGGCGGACGCGACGGACGGGAACGGAGCCGGGACGGGGCGGAAACGGGCCTGGAACGGAACAAGTCGTCCCGTCCCGGGCCGGTCCGTCGAACGGAGCCGCTAGCCTGCACCGCATGCCCGACGACACCCCGCAGGTCGGACGCGACGACCGCCCCGACGAGGCCCGGCGGGCGCGTCTGGCCCGGATCTTCGACGAGGACGCGGAGCTGTACGACCGGGCCAGGCCCGGCTATCCGGCGGAGCTCTACGACGATCTCGCCGGCCTCGCGGGGATCCGCACCGGCAGCCGCGTCCTGGAGGTGGGCTGCGGGACCGGCCAGGCGACGGTGCCCCTGGCCGCACGGGGCTGCCGGATCACGGCCGTCGAGGCGGGACCGCGCATGGCCGCCGTCGCCCGCCGCAACCTGGCCGGGGCGGCCGCGGTGGAGGTGGTGACGGCACGGTTCGAGAGCTGGCCGCTGCCGCCGGAGCCGTTCGACGCGGTCGTCTCGGCGACGGCGTTCCACTGGATCGACCCGGCCGTGCGGGTGGCCAGGGCCGCCGACGCGCTGCGCCCGGGCGGGGCGCTCGCCGTGGTGCGCACCCAGCACGTGAGGGGCGGCACCGAGGAGTTCTTCGCCGAGGTCCAGCGCTGCTACGAGCGCTTCGACCCGGACACGCGACCGGGGCTGCGGCCTCCCGCGGCCGCCGGCATCGACGGCTCGGACCACGCGCAGGAGGTCGCGCGCAGCGGCCGTTTCGGCCCCACGGTCTTCCGCCGCCACGAGCGGGAGATCACCTACACCACCTCCCGCTACCTGGAGCTGCTGCGGACCTACTCGGGCCACCGCGCCCTCCCGGAAGCCGCCCGGACGGGGCTGCTCGCATGCGTCGCGGGCCTGATCGACGGGACGTACGGCGGCCGGGTGACCAAGCGCTACCTCATCGAGCTGGGGGTGTCGCACCGGCGGTGACGCCGGACGGTCATCCGAGGACGTACGGCGGCCGCACGGCCGACGCGCCCAGGGCGGCCCGCTCCGCGTCGGTCGGGGCACGCCGTCCGGTGCCGACCAGCAGCGCGTCCGTGTCGGAGAACGACGCGGGGAACGCGGACCCGGCGATCGACTCCAGCATCTCGCGGGACCGGGCGAGCCCCTCCGCGGGCGGCCGCGCCACGTGCGGGAGGTGCGCGCCCAGGTCGAGGTGGTGCAGCGTCCACTCCAGAACGTACGCGCGGAGGTAGTCGCCCGCGGTGAGGACCTCGCCCCGGGTGGCCACCCGCAGCTCCGGGTCGGCGAGCGCGGCGGCACGGCCCGCGGCGGAGCCGACGTCGTCCAGGTGCAACGTGAGCAGCCCGGGATCCCCGTACGCGGCGGCCAGCCGGACGATCAGCGCGTCGAGCGGGTCGTCGCCGGCCGGTGGCGTCGCGCCGACGTCCCAGTAGGTCACCGCGTCCCGGGTCGGTTCCGTCCCGGCCGGGGTCACGAGGGTGATCAGGACGTCCTGGGCGTCGACGACCAGATGGCACACCAGGTCGCGGACGAGCCAGCCGGCACAGCCCGACGGCCGCGCGAAGTCCTCGTCCCGGAGCCCGGCGACCGCCGTGCGCAGCGCCGCCCAGGAACGTGAGAAGAGATCCACGCCGGCACGGTAGTGCGGTGCCGCGACAGCGGACAACCGCCCGAGCGGCGCCCCGGGTGACGCCCGGGGTGACGCCCCGGTGACGTCAGGCGGTCGGGCGGTGGAACAGCGGATCGTGACCCGACCGGCAGGGACCTTGATCCCCTACGCTGCGCTGCGGATCGCGCGCCTGGGGGGCGCGCGTCCCTTTCCGAGGGGGGATACCCGTGTTCGTGCTGTCCATCCTGCTGCTCATAGCGGCAGTCGTGCTCTTCTTCGTCGGCCGCGGCCGCGCCACCGGCGGCGGCTGGCGGATCGGCGCCGCGATCAGTGCCGTGGCGGGGGTGCTGGCGGGCGTCTTCTCCTGCGTCCACGTCGTGAGCGCCTACGAGGTCGGCGTGCCGGTGACCTTCGGCGGCGTCGGCGCTCCGCTGACCTCGGGCATCCAGGTGAAGTCACCGTTCACCGAGGTCACGACCTTCTCCACCCGGCCGGTGGACCTCAACCTCAACGACAAGGAGACCGTCGAGGTCCGCTCCTCGCAGGGCGGGGTGCTGTACGCGGACGTCACCGTCAAGTGGGCCGTGGTGCCGGCGAAGGCGGTCGCGCTGTACCGGCTGGCGGGCAGCGAGGAGGGGGTCGAGGAGCGGCTGGTGCTGCCGGACAGCCGCGAGATCATCCGCAACGTCTTCGCGAAGCACACCAGCGAGGAGGGCTACGCCTCCGCCCGCGAGCAGATCGGCTCGGAGATCGCCGCCCTCATCAAGGCACGTCTGGCGCCGCGCGGCATCGACGTCACGGTCGTCAACCTGCGCAACGTGAAGCCGTCGGCCGAGCTCCAGAAGCAGATCGACAAGAAGATCCAGCAGGAGCAGGCGACGGAGCGGGCCGTGGAGGCGCAGCGCACCGCCACGGCGGAGGCCGAGCGCAAGCGCATCGAGGCGGAGGGCACCGCCGCGGCCAACAAGATCCTCGAACGCTCGCTGACCGACAAGGTGCTCTACAACCAGTGCCTGGCCGCCTACCGCGAGGCCGCCAAGGCGAACCCGGTCTACGCCGTCCCCTGCGGCACCGACTCCGGCGGCACCCCGGTCATCGTGGACGGGACCGGCGACCAGTAGCCCGGCAGCCGTGCGGGATAATGCCCGCATGCGGATCTCAGCCAGGGCGGACTACGCGGTACGTGCCGCGTTGCAGCTCGCCACGTCACGGGACGACGGGCCGGTCAAGGTCCTGGCCATCGCCGACGCCCAGGGCATCCCGCACAAGTTCCTCGAAGGCATCCTGAACGACATGCGCCGCGGCGGGCTCGTGGTCAGCCGCCGCGGCGGCAACGGCGGCTACCGGCTGGCCAAGTCCGCCGGGTCCATCAGCATCGCCGACGTCATCCGCATCGTGGACGGACCGCTCGTCTCGGTACGTGGAGTCCGTCCACCGGAACTGTCCTACGACGGCCCCGCCGAGTCGCTGCTGCCGCTGTGGATCGCGCTGCGGTCCAACGTGCGCGAAATCCTGGAGAACGTGACGCTCGCCGACGTCGCCTCGGCCGAGCTGCCCGCCGGCGTGTCCGCCCGGGCCGACACCCCGGACGCGTGGACCAACCCCTGAAACAGCGGCCCGACCTCCTTATTATCAGAATGTGAGACGAGGGCGTCCGCCATACGAGAAGGCCCTTGGTAAGGGAGCCACCTTCTGCCACGATCCCTATCAACCAGGTGGGGAAACTAGGGAACTGAGGGGGTGGCCATGAGTGCGCTGAACCATGCCGTCCGCGCGCGACTCCTTCTGACCTCCCGTCGGCACATCGACCTGGTCCGTACGTCCAGCGCCATCTGTCGAGCCGTCTGAGGCCGGTCCCTCGACCGGCTCCCCCACGCACGGCTGTGCTCGTCGCCGCCCCGCCTCCGTCCGGCGGGCGCCTTCCCGGCCACCTCTCGCCGCCGGCCCTCCCCGTCTGCCCATGACCGCATGCCTCCGGGCACGCCGTGGCCGCGACGGAGGCCGGCATCCACCCCGAGGCACCCGGCACCCGGATCGACCACCCTGCGCTGCTCGGACCGCGACGGCGGACCGTCGCCGGCGGAGGGCGCGGGTGGTGCGTGCCGACAGCCCTGCGTCCCGTACGTCCGTACCTCCCTGCTCACCCATTCCTCCTGGAAAGGACACCTCCGTGTCTGCCGCAAGACCGCTCACCGCCCTGCGCGCCCTCGCCGCCATAGCGGCACTCCCCTTCCTGCTGACGGCCTGCGGCTACGGTTCCGAGTCCACCGACGACGGCAAGCAGACCAAGGTCGCGGCGGACGCCGAGAAGCTCTCCGCGGACCAGGTGAAGATCGGCTACTTCCCGAACCTCACCCACGCCACCGCGCTGGTCGGCGTCCAGGAGGGCCTCCTCCAGAAGGAGCTCGGCGGCACCAAGATCTCGACGGCGACCTTCAACGCGGGGCCGTCCGAGATCGAGGCCCTCAACTCCGGCTCCATCGACATCGGCTGGATCGGCCCCTCCCCCGCCATCAACGGCTACACCAAGTCCGCGGGCAAGAACCTCCGCATCATCGGCGGTTCGGCCTCCGGCGGCGTCAAGCTCGTCGTCAACCCGGACAAGATCAAGTCCGTCAAGGACGTCAAGGGCAAGAAGATCGCCACCCCGCAGCTCGGCAACACCCAGGACGTCGCCTTCCTCAACTGGATCGCGGAGCAGGGCTGGAAGGTCGACGCCGAGAGCGGCAAGGGCGACGTCTCCGTCGTCCGCACCGACAACAAGATCACCCCCGACGCCTACAAGTCCGGCTCCATCGACGGCGCCTGGGTCCCCGAGCCCACCGCCTCCAAGCTGGTCGCCGAGGGCGCCGAGGTGCTCCTCGACGAAGCGGACCTGTGGCCCGACAAGAAGTTCGTGATCACGAACATCATCGTGTCGCAGACGTTCCTCAAGGAGCACCCCGACGTCGTCGAGGCCGTGCTGCGCGGCTCGGTGAAGACCAACCAGTGGATCAACGCCAACCCCGACAAGGCCAAGGCCTCGGCGAACGCGGCGCTGAAGGAGCTCTCCGGCAAGGCGCTGCCCGCGGAGGTCCTCGACCCGGCCTGGGAGTCCATCACCTTCCTGGACGACCCGCTGGCCTCGACCCTCGACGCCGAGGCGGAGCACGCGGTGAAGGCGGGTCTGCTGGAGGAGCCGAACCTGGAGGGCATCTACGACCTCGCCCCGCTCAACAAGGTCCTCAAGGCCGCGGGCGAGGCCGAGGTCGACGACGCCGGTCTCGGCGCCGAGTAGCACACCCCTGCACGCAGTCCCGATGAGTTCCCAGGAGGTGACGACCATGGCCACCACGATCGCCAAGGCCGGCGACGGTGGCGCCGCCACGGCGGCCCGGGCCGCCCGCGTCGAGCACGTCTCGAAGTCCTTCGACGGCCCCGCCGGGCAGCAGCTCGTCCTGGACGACATCACCCTCGATGTCGATTCCGGCGAGTTCGTCACCCTCCTGGGTGCCTCGGGCTGCGGCAAGTCCACGCTGCTCAACCTGGTGGCGGGGCTGGACCGGCCGTCCGCCGGCACGATCAGCACGGACGGCTCGCCCGCCCTGATGTTCCAGGAGCACGCCCTGTTCCCGTGGCTGACCGCGGGCAGGAACGTCGAACTCGCCCTGAAGCTGCGCGGCGTCGGCAAGCCCGAGCGCCGCGCGGAGGCCGAGCGGCTGCTCGAACTCGTGCGGCTGAAGGACTCCTACGGCAAACGGGTGCACGAACTCTCCGGCGGTATGCGGCAGCGCGTCGCGCTGGCCCGGGCGCTGGCCCAGGGCAGCAGGCTGCTGCTGATGGACGAGCCGTTCGCGGCCCTCGACGCCATCACCCGGGACGTGCTGCACGACGAACTGACCCGCATCTGGCGGGAGACGGGCCTCTCCGTCCTGTTCGTCACGCACAACGTGCGGGAGGCGGTACGACTGGCCCAGCGGGTGGTGCTGCTGTCGTCCCGGCCCGGGCGGATCGCCCGGGAGTGGACGGTGGACATACCGCACCCGCGCCGTATCGAGGACAGCGCGGTCGCCGAGCTGTCCTCGGAGATCACCGGACAACTACGGGAGGAGATCCGCCGACATGGCCGGCACTGACACCGGGCCCGACCTGAGGAAGGACGACGGCACACAGGATCTGGCGGGGCTGGAGGCCGGGCTCGACGCGCTGGACACGGTGCAGTCCGGCCGGACGCCGCTGCGGCAGACCCTGGTGCAGAAGGTGGTGCCCCCCGTCAGCGCGGTCCTGCTGGTCCTCGCGGTCTGGCAGGCGCTGGTGTGGGCGCAGGTCGCCCCCGACTACAAGCTGCCCTCACCGTCCGCGGTGTGGGACGAGGTGTCCGACGCGTGGCTGCGGGGCACCCTGCTCGACTACGTCTGGACCTCCGTCTCGCGTGGCCTGCTCGGCTTCTTCCTGGCGCTCGTCATCGGTACGCCGCTCGGACTGCTGGTCGCCCGGGTGAGGTTCGTACGGGCCGCGATCGGGCCGATCCTGTCCGGACTGCAGTCCCTGCCGTCCGTGGCCTGGGTGCCGCCCGCCGTGATCTGGCTGGGGCTCAACGACAGCATGATGTACGCGGTGATCCTGCTCGGAGCCGTGCCGTCCATCGCCAACGGCCTGGTGGCCGGGGTCGACCAGATCCCGCCGCTGTTCCTGCGCGCGGGGAAGACGCTGGGCGCCACCGGGCTGCGCGGGGCCTGGCACATCGTGATGCCGGGGGCGCTGCCCGGGTACCTGGCCGGCCTGAAGCAGGGCTGGGCGTTCTCCTGGCGGTCGTTGATGGCCGCCGAGATCATCGCGTCCTCGCCCGATCTGGGCGTCGGACTCGGCCAGTTGCTGGAGAACGGCCGGAACAACTCCAGCATGTCCCAGGTCTTCCTCGCCATCTTCCTGATCCTCGTCGTCGGCATCGCCATCGACCTGCTGGTCTTCAGTCCGCTGGAACGGCGGGTGCTGCGCGGCCGGGGGCTGCTGGTCACCCGCTGAACGACCCGGTCTCGACCGGCCGACGGGACCGCGCGGCCCGCCGGCAGGCATCGGCACACACCGCGCACGGCACCCGCTCCACCGCATGGGCATCGCCCGGTGGAGCGGGTGCCGCCGTGTGCGGCCCCCCCGAGGGGGGCCGGTGCGCGCGGTCAGGCGGGCAGGGTGAACGGCGGGTGCGCTCCGCTGAGGTAGTAGTCCCCGACCTCGCGGAGCCGGTGGGCGACGGGGTGGTAGAGGGTGTGGGTCCGTGCGTTGCGCCAGAAGCGGTCGAAGCCGTACCGCGAGGAGGCGGAGCCGGGGCCGATGACGTCCAGGGTGCGGGCGGTGATGTCCTGCGCGGCCCGCGCGGCGGCGGCCTCGGCCGCGGCCGCGAGGACACAGATCTCGGCGCACTCGTCGTCGGTGAGGTCGTCGCCGCGCGCGAGTCCGCCGTCCAGGGCTTCCACCGCCTGATCGGTGAGAGCGGACGCCGCGCGGGCGGCGACGGTGAGCTCCCCGTAGGTGATCAGCACATGCGCGTCCTGCGACCGGCTGTCCGGCCAGGACGGCCAGGACGGGTAGGACTGCGGGGGCGGCCAGGACTGCCAGGACGGCCGCCAGGAGGGATTGCCCGCCCTGGCGTACTCACGGGCCTCGCCGAGCACGCCCTGGGCGATGCCCAGGCAGAGGTGGGCGGAGACGAGACGTCCGGTGGCGGCGGCCAGACCGGCGAACGGCGGCAGGGCGCCCTCGTCCGAGGACAGTGACCCCAGCACCTCGCCGTCCGTGACCGGCACGGCGTCGAACTCCATGCTGCCGCCGGCCGACAGCCGCTGGCCGAAGGTGTCCCCGTCGTCGCCGCAGACCACGCCGGGGCGGGCGGGATCGACGATCACGGCCAGCGGTTCACCGGTGTCGAGCCGGGCGGCGCGGACCGCCAGCCGGTCGGCGACACGGACCCCGGTCGCGCAACTCTGGCGCCCGTTCAGCAGATAGCGGCCCGCGGCGACCGGCGTCAGCATCAGAGGCGGTTCGTGGGCGGCGAAACCTCCGCCCCAGCACCACTGGCCCGCCGCGGACTCCCGCTCGACCCGGGCGAGGAGGTCGGCCCCGGCGAAGAAGCGGGCGCTCCCCGACAGGACGTAGTGGCTGCCGAGCAGTTGGCCGATCGCCCCGTCGGCCGCGGCGATCTCCCGGACGACCGCGTAGGCCGTGGCCCAGTCCGCCCCTCCCCCACCGCGTTCGGCGGGTATGAGCAGCGTCAGGAGCCCTGCCTCACGCAGCCGGTTCACCTCGTCGAACGGGGGTTTGCCGGCCTGGTCGCGGACGACCGCGTCCGTGGCCAGGTCTTCGGCGACCTCACGGGCGATGTGCAGCCAGTGGGTGCGCCCCTGCTGCTCGACCGTGAACAGGTCCTCCACCGTCACGGCCGCTCCCCCCGCATCGGGCGGGTACAGGAAGAGGACGAGGACGCGAGGGCGCCGGACGCACACGCTGGGGCAGTTCCCACTGACGTTCCTCCTCAAGACTTCCCTATAAATCCGGTAGGAATACTAGAGAATACCCTGTCACCCCCGCTCCGGGGCAGGTGTTCGATCGCGGAATCCCGCCTTCCCCGGGCGAGTTGGCCGACAATGATCGGAGCCCGGAGCCGGTGACGGAAAGGCCTCGGAGGCCGGTCAGCTCGTCGGACGTGATCTGCCGGCGGGGCCCGGTCGCTCCGGCGGCCGCGGTGGTCGTGGTCGCCGGCGCGGCCGGTGCCCCGTGTGCCAGGGGGCCGTCTCCGTCTCTCGGGCGGGGCGGCCGGCGGGGCGGGGCAGGCCGAGGTGGTCGCGGAGGGTGCGGCCGTCGTAGCCGGCGCGGAAGAGTCCGCGCTCGCGCAGCCGCGGTACGAGGTCGTGGACCACGGCGGGCAGATCGTCGCCGGCCGAGGCCGGCAGGAGGTGGAAGCCGTCGACGCCGCAGGCCGTGTGCCAGTCGGCGAGCAGTGCGGCGAGGTCCGCGGCGGCGCCGGTGAAGCGTGCCTCGGCGGGCGGGAGCGGCCCGGTCCCGGTGCCGCCGAGACCGACCGCGACGCGTACCAGCACCCGCGGCGCGTCCGGGCCGCGGCCGGCCTCCGCCGCCCGGCGCAGCAGCGCCGCGCGGGCGAGCCGTGCGGTGGCCGGCCCGTCCGCGTCGAGCAGGACGACGTCCGCGTGGCGCGCGGCCAGCTCCCACCGACCGTCCGAGTCGTGCACGTCGAGCGCTACGGCGACAGGCGGCCTCCCCTGCGGTGGACGGGGCACGGTGGACGGCCCGCGCACGGAGGAGCGCGGGCCGTCGAAGTCGACGGGGTGCGGCCCGTCGCCGTCGGTGGAGCGGGCGGTGGAGCTGTCGGTCGAGCGGTCGGTGGAGCTGTCGGTCGAGCGGGCGGTGGGGCGGTCGGTGACGGCGTCCCGTGTCTCCGGGGCCGGGGCGTCCAACGAGCTGTCCCACAGCCGGGCGACGGCCTCGACGGCTTCGGACGCCTCGGCCCACAGCTCGCCCGCCGGGGCCGGGGGGCGGCCCCCTGCCCCGGTCCCCGCCCCGGTGGTGGAGACGTCGACCAGCCAGCCGGCCCGGCCCTCGCTGACGAGGTCCAGGCCGGCCAGGGCGGTGGAGGTGGGGAACGGCTCGGTGCGGGTGGTGGTCACGGTCGGGACGAGCCCGATCCGGCGGGTCATGGGCGCGACACGGGCGAGGGCTGCGACCGCGTCGAGCCGTCCGGCCCGGTCGTACGTCGGCGCCTCGAAGGAGTCGCCGACGGTGACGAAGTCGAGGGCGCCCTGTTCGGCGAGGCCGGCCAGGGCGGCCCACCGGGCGCCCGGGAAGGGCGCCGCGGGACCGGCGTCGACGGCCTGGGCGGGTGCCGGACGGTGGCCGGTCCCGTCGAGCGCGACGGAGAGGTGGAGGGGTCGGCGCATGGCCTCGGGTCCCCTACTGGTCGGTCCGGGGCAGGCCGGCCGGGTTGATCTCCGACTTGGTCACGGCCTCGTCGGACAGGCCCCACCGTTCGAGCACCTCGGCGTACGTCCCGTTCTCGATCACGTGGTCGATGGCGTCGGCGAGCGCGTCGACGAGCCCGCTGTCCTTCTTGGTGGTGGCCGCGATGAGGCCCTGGAGGGTCTCACCGGCGCCGGAGTACGTGCCCACGACCTCCGTATTGCCGGTGGTGGCCGCGTGGTAGGCCGCGATCGGGTTGGGGCCGAGGTAGACGTCGATCCGGCCGGACTGGAGAGCGAGGTAGGTGTCGCTGTCGTTCTGGTAGTACTTGATGTCCACCGGCTTCCGGCCGGCCTTCTCGTTCTCCTCGCTCCATTCGACCAGCAGCTTCTCCTGGTTGGTGCCGCTCTGCACGGCGACGGTCAGGCCCGCCACGTCCTCGGGCCCGTCGACCTTCAGCCCGCTGCCCTTCTTCGCCTCGAAGCCCAGGTTGTCCTCGCGGTAGGTGGCGAAGTCGTACTTGTCCTTGCGCTCCTCGGTGACGGTGATGTTGGCGAAGCCGACGTCGTACTTGGCGCTGTCCAGGCCGACGAAGATGTTCTCCCACGACACCTGGTTGATGTGCGGCTTCAGTCCGAGCACGTCGGCGACCAGGTACGCGATGTCGGGCTCGACGCCGATGACGGTCTTGTCGTCGGTGGCGTGGAAGCCCAGCGGGGCCGCGGAGGTGGACGACTGGACGATCTCCAGGGTGCCTCTGTCGCGGATCTCCTCCGGGACCTCGGCGGCTATGGAGTCGACCTTGTCCGTGGTGACGCGGTCCTGGTCCGGGCTGGTGTTGATCTTCGTCTTGGCGCCCGACGTGTCCGCGACCTCGGCGGTCCCGCCGTCGGAGGGGTTGGCGCAGCCGGCGAGGACGAGGGCGGCGGCCAGTCCGAATGCTGCTGCGGTGGTGCGGCGGGCGAGGGTGGACACGGTGGGTCTCCTTGGCGTGAGGGGGCGGGGGGCGGGGGAACGGGAAAAGCGGGAGGACGGGGAGTACGCGGGGTCAGAGGACCTTGGAGAGGAAGGCGCGGGTGCGCTCCTGCCGCGGGGTGTCCAGGACGGCCGCGGGCGGCCCCTGCTCCACGACGACCCCGTCGTCCATGAACACCACGGTGTCGGCGACCTCGCGGGCGAAGCCGATCTCGTGGGTCACGACGATCATGGTGGTGCCGGTGCCGGCCAGGTCCTTGATGACGTCGAGGACCTCGCCGACCAGTTCCGGGTCGAGCGCCGAGGTGGGCTCGTCGAAGAGCAGCACCTTCGGTTCGAGGGCGAGCGCGCGGGCGATGGCCACGCGCTGCTGCTGGCCCCCGGAGAGCTGCCGCGGATAGGCGTCCGCCTTGTCGGCGAGGCCGACCCGGTCGAGGAGCCTCCGGGCGGTCTCCTCCGCCTCCTTGCGGGGGCGGCGCAGCGCGGAGACGGGGGCCTCGACGAGGTTCTCCAGCACGGTCAGGTGCGGGAAGAGGTTGAAGTTCTGGAACACGAACCCGATGTGCGTGCGCTGCTTCAGAACGTCCTTCTCCTTGAGCTCGTACAGCTTTCCGCCGGAGCGGCGGTAGCCGATGAGCTCACCGTCGATGCTGATCCAGCCGCGGTCGACCTTCTCCAGGTGGTTGACGGTGCGCAGCAGCGTGGACTTCCCGGATCCGGACGGGCCGATGATCACGGTGACCTCGCCGGCGCGGACCGTCAGGTCGACGCCGCGCAGCACTTCCAGCGGGCCGAAGCTCTTGTGGACGCCGTGGACGTCCACCATCACCTCACTCATCGGGTGTCTCCCAGGCTCTTCAGGGGTACGACGGGCTGGTCGCGCCGGGCCGCCGCCGCGCGCAGGGTGCGGACGAACCGCCGGGCGCGCTGGAGCGGGGTGGGCGGCGGAGTGCGGTTCGCGCCCCGGGCGTAGTGGCGCTCCACGTAGTACTGCGCGACCGACAGCACGGAGGTCAGGACCACGTACCAGGCGGTGGCGACCAGCAGCAGCGGGATCACCCTGCCGTTGCGGCCGTAGATCACCTGCACCTGGTAGAACAGCTCGCCGATGGCCATCACGTAGACCACCGAGGTGCCCTTGAGCAGGCCGATGATCTCGTTGCCGGCCGTGGGCAGGATGGCGCGCATGGCCTGCGGCAGCACGATGCGGCGGATCTGCCGCAGCCGGGGGATGCCCAGTGCCGCGGCGGCCTCCAGCTGTCCGTGGTCCACCGAGAGGGCTCCGCCGCGGACGACCTCGGCGGCGTAGGCGGCCTGGTGCAGCGACAGCCCGATGACGGCGGCGCCGATCGTGCCGATGAGGGTGTTGCTGTCGACGGACCAGAACACCGGTCCGAAGGGGATACCGACCCCCAGCTCCCGGTACAGGGCGCTGAGGTTGAACCAGAACACCAGCTGGACGATCATCGGGATGGACCGGAAGATCCAGATGTAGGCCCAGGCGACGGCCTGGAGCAGGGGGCTGCGCGACAGCCGCATGAAGGCCAGGACGGTGCCGAGGAGGAAGCCCAGCACGGTGGCGTAGGCGGTGAGCTGGAGGGTGACCCACACCGCCTGGACGATCGTCTCGGACAGCACGTAGTCGCGGAAGACGCCCCACTCCCAGACCGGGTTGGTGACCAGGCCGTGCACGAACTGGGCGACCAGCACGGCCACGGCGACGGTCGCCACCCACCGGCCGTAGTGGCGGGCGGGGACGACCTCGAGGGAGGCCGGGTCGTCCTCGGCGGGCGGGGCGTGGGGGCCCGCGTCCTGGAGGGCCGCGGCGGGCGGCGCGGACGCGGGGTCGGTGGTGAGTCCCATCGTGGTGTTCCTGCTTACGTCTCTACGTGTGCTCGGGCGGGTTGATCCGCGACGCGTCGATCGCGGAGGCGGTTGTTCCCCACTTGTCGAGGATCCGGGCATAGGTGCCGTCCTTGATCAGCTCGTCGACGGCCGCCTGGAAGGCCTGGGTGAGCGGGGAGCCCTTCTTGAAGGCGAAGCCGACGTCGAGGCGGTGGTACTCGCCGAGGAAGGTGGTGCCGGAGGCGGGCTGGGCCGCCTGGTAGCGCAGGCCGTTGATGGTCGACATGATCACGTCGATCCGGCCCTGCTGGAGCGCGGTGAGGGTCGCGGCGTTCTCCGAGTAGACCTTCACGTCGTACGGTTTCTTGCCGGCCTTGGCGCACACGCCCTTCTGCGCGGTGAGGGTCGTCTCGAAGGTGGTGCCGGCGCCGGTGCCGATGGTCAGGCCGCACAGCTGGGTGAGATCGGTGATCTTCTTGCCGAGCGCGGTGTTGCCCTTCTTCACCGCGAAGCCCTGGCCGTCGTTGATGTAGGTGACGAAGTCGACGGTCTTCAAGCGATCGCTCGTCACCCCGAAGTTGCCGGTGCCGACGTCGTACTTGCCGCTGCCGAGGGCGGGCAGGGTCGTCTCGAACGAGGCGTCCTGGCGCTCCAGCCGCACACCGAGGACCTTGGCGACCGCGTCGGCCAGGTCGATGTCCTGGCCGACGGGCGCCTTGTCCGAGCCGTTCGGGTAGTAGGCGTTCGGCGGGAACCCGATCGAGCTGCCGATGCGCAGCGTGCCCGCCTCGCGGACGTCGGCGGGCAGCAGGGCGGCCACGGAGTCCACCGTGGTGACGGCGGCGACCGGGTCGTCGGTCGGTGCGGCGGAGGCCTGGGCGCCCGCCACCGCCGGATCGCCGCTGCCGCCGGAGCCGCAGGCCGTCAGCGCGAGGAGGAGCAGCAGGGCGAGGGCGGCCGCGCGGTGCGGACGCTTGCCGAGGGCGGGAGGGTTCACCGGTCGGCCGCCTCTCCGGTGGGTGCCGGTGCCGGGTTCCGGGTGGGTGCCGGGGCGGCCAGGTGCTTCTCGAAGGGCAGCGGGCCGATGGTCTCCGGATCGGCCTCCGTGTCGAACAGCGGTGTGTAGCCGGTGGCCAGGTACAGGCCGCGGGCCTCGGGCTGGCGCGGTCCGGTGGTGAGGTAGATCCGCCGGTAGCCGCGGGCGGCGGCCACGCGCTCCAGCTCGGCGACGACGCGTCGGGCCAGGCCGCGCCGCCGGTGGGCGGAGTGCGTCCAGATCCGCTTCAGTTCGGCGGTGGCCTCGTCGTACCGGCGGAAGGCGCCGCCCGCGACCGGCTCGCCGTGCTCCAGCAGCAGGAGCAGCACGCCGCCGTGCGGTGCGGTGAACTCCTCGTCGGGGTAGCGGGCGAGCTCGGCGTGGGCGTCCTTGCCGTAGCGGGAGGAGTACTCGTCGCCGAGTTCGCGCAGCAGGGGTTCGACGCGCGGGTCGGAGACCGGGACCTGAAGGACCGTCAGTTCGGAGCGGGCCGCCGGCGGTGGCGTGACGGAGGTCATCCGCGCACCGCCGTGAGGGCCTGGGTGCCGCGCGCCGCGCGCTCGGCGTCGCGCTTGGCGACCTCCTCGCGGACGATCGGGATGACGTACCGCCCGAAGTCGATCGCGTCGCCCAGGAGGTCGTAGCCCCGGGCGGAGAGGATGTCCACGCCGAGGTCGTAGTAGTCGAGGAGCGCCCGGGCGACCGTTTCCGGGGTGCCGACCAGGGCGTTGGAGTTGCCCGCCCCTCCGGTGGCGGCGGCGGTCGGGGTCCACAGCGCGCGGTCGTAGCGCTCGCCCGCCTCGGCTATGGCGATCAGCCGCTGCGACCCCGTGTTCTCCGGGGCGCCGCTACGGTGGTGCCGTACGACACCGGCCTCGCGGCGCTGCCTGATGGCGCCGACCGTGCGGTGGGCCTTCTCCCAGGCCAGTTCCTCGGTCGGGGCGATGATCGGGCGGAAGGCGACCTGGATGCGCGGGGGTTCGGTGCGGCCCGCGGCCCGCGCGGCGGCCTTCACCGCCTCGATCTGCTCGGCGGTCTTCTCCAGGGGCTCGCCCCACAGGCAGTAGATGTCGGCCTCGGCACCGCCGGCGGCGTACGCGGCGGGCGACGAGCCGCCGAACGAGACGTTCGGGCGGGGCTGTTGGACGGGGAAGACGTCGCTGACGAAGTCGTGGAAGCGGTAGTGCTCGCCCTCGTGGTCGAAGGGCTCGTGGGTGGTCCAGATCTTCTTGACGACGCGGATGTACTCACGGGTGCGGGCGTAGCGCTCGTCCTTGGTGAGCGTGTCGCCCTCGCGGCCCTGCTCGTGGTCGTTGCCGCCGGTGATGAAGTGCACCGTCAGCCGGCCCTCGCTGATCTGGTCGAGGGTGGCGAAGGTCTTCGCGGCGAAGGTGGGGTACGAGACGTTGGGCCGGTGGGCGAGCAGGATCTGGAGGCGGTCCAGCCTGCTCGCGATGTACGCGGCGGCCGGTGCGGGGTCCGGTGATCCGGATCCGTAGGCGAAGAGCACCCGGTCCCAGCCGTGATCCTCGTGCGCGCGGGCGAGCCGGAGGGTGTAGTCCTTGTCGAAGGCGGCGCCGGAGCGCGCCGTCGTCTCGGACCCGTCGTGGGTGGCGGCGATGCCGAGGAACTCCACGGGCATGGGAGATGGCCTTTCCTCAAGTCCTTGGGGGTGCTGGGCCGCACGCGGGCAAGACGCGGTGGCCCTCGTGACGGCCGTGCGGGTACGGCGTCCGTGACGGCCGTGCGGGACGGCGTCCGTGACCCCGGGCGTGACGGTGTTTCAGGGCGATGGAACGCGGGGGTGCGGGAGGTGCGGGTGTGATGACGCCGGGGCGGGGGCCTCGGGCGGGTGGAGCGGCGGCAGCGCGCGTCCGGTCCGTACGACCGCCCGTACGCCGGTCAGGGCCCGGGTACGGCGGTGATGCGGAGGGGGAACTCGGCCCGCGACGGGGTCACCGAGGGAGGGAAGGGCCGGTCAGACAGCCCGCTGCCGATTCAGCCGCGACACGCCGCGGACCACACCCGACCGAAGTCGATGTGGTCACGGGTGACCAGGCGCTGATCAGCATTCATGCGCTTAATTGAGCAGTACATTGCGCTTCTCGTCAACCACTTCCCACGTGCCGGACCAGCACCGACCGGTTGGCACGCACTGTTGACAGGTCCGTGCGCCTGGCACATACGATCGGCGACGGACGGGCCCCGCCGCGCGCGGCAGCGGCCCCTCCGGCCGCGTTGAGGGACGCGGCGCTCGTGATGACACCGGGACCCGGCCGCCACCGGGTGGTCACCGACGCCCGCGATCCTTCCCCCGGAGAGCCTCCGATGGTCCCGCCGCCTTCCGACGTCACCGCTCCCGACGCCCCGTCCGTCTCGCCCGTCCCGCCCGCGAAGGCGCCCGGCTCCGCGTCCGACGACCTCCCCGCGATCGTGCCGCGCCGACGTGTCGGCCGCCTGCTGGCCGCGGCCGCCGCGCTGCTGGTCCTCGCGATGGTGGTGAACTCCGTCGTCCGCAACCCCGCGTTCCAGTGGGACGTGGTGGGCCGGTACTTCACCACGGCCGCGGTGCTCGACGGACTGCTGCTGACCCTGTGGCTGACCGCCGTGGTGATGGTGCTGGGCTTTCTGCTCGGCACCCCGCTGGCGGTGATGCGCCTGTCCGGCAACCCGGTGCTGCGCACGCTCAGCTGGGGCTTCGTGTGGATCTTCCGGTCGACTCCGCTGCTCGTGCAGTTGCTGCTCTGGTTCAACATCGGCGCCCTCTACCCGACGCTCGGCCTCGGCATCCCCTTCGGACCGCAGTTCGTCAGCGTCCGGACGGTCGATCTGCTCGGTCCCACCCTCACCGCCGTCATCGGTCTGACCCTGCACGAGGCCGCCTACGCCGCCGAGGTGGTGCGCGGCGGCCTCCTCGCCGTGGACGCCGGCCAGACCGAGGCCGCGCAGGCCCTCGGCCTCGGCCGACGGCGGACACTGCGCCGGATCGTCGTTCCCCAGGCGATGCGGTCGATCGTGCCGACCACCGGGAACATGCTGATCGGCACGTTGAAGGGCACCAGCATCGTCAGCGTGCTGGCGGTGCACGACCTGCTGTACTCGGTGCAGCTGGTGTACAACCAGACCTACCAGGTCATCCCGCTGCTGCTGGTCGCCACCCTCTGGTACATCGCCGTCACCAGCCTGCTCGGGGTGGGGCAGTTCTACGTGGAGCGCCACTTCGCGCGCGGCGCCGCCCGCGCCGTGCCGGCCACCCCGCTGCAACGGCTCCGGGTGCGGGTGGCCGTCCTGCGGGCCCGGCTCGCCGCCCGGACCGCCGCCGACGCCCGCCCCTCGATCGGCGGTGACCGGTGAACGCCGTCCCCGAGGCCGTCCTGGTCGTCGTCGGCGCGGGCCCGCGCGGCACCGGCCTGCTGGAGCGCATCGCCGCCAACGCACCCGAACTGTGGGACGGGCGACGGACGTTGCGCATCCATCTGGTGGACCCCCACCCGCCGGGACCGGGACGGGTCTGGCGGCACGAGCAGTCACCGCTGCTGCGGATGAACTCCATGGCCGAGGACGTCACCATGTTCACCGACGAGACCTCGCAGCTGGACGGCCCCGTGCGGCCCGGCCCCTCGCTGGCCGAGTGGGCGTCCCGGCTCTCCGGCCGGGGCCCGCGCCTGACCCCCCGCGCCGAACCCGCCGACCCCGAGGTCCTGGCCGAGCTGCGCTCCCTGGAATCGTCCGACTTCCCCACCCGACGGGCCCAGAGCGCCTACCTGGACTGGGTGTTCCGGCGAGCGCTGGCCGAACTGCCGCCCTCCGTCGACGTCGTCTGGCACCGCACCGTCGCGACCGCCGTCACCGGCCCCGCGGACGGACCCCAGCAGGTGCACCTGGCCGACCGCGGCACCCCCCTCACCGCCGACCTGGTCGTCCTCGCGCAGGGCCATCTGGACGCGGCCCCCGGAGCCGGCCACCACGACCACGCCGCCTTCGCCGCCCGCCACGGCCGCTTCCACCTCCCGCCCGAGTTCTCCTCCGACGCCGACCTGTCCGCCCTGCGCCCCGGCGAACACGTCCTGCTGCGCGGCTTCGGGCTGGCGTTCGTCGACCTGATGGTGCTGCTCACCGAGGGACGCGGCGGCACCTACCGCACCGGGCCCGACGGCACCCTCACCTACCTGCCGTCCGGCCGCGAGCCCGTCCTCCACGTCGGGTCCCGGCGCGGCGTGCCGTACCACTCCAAGACCCGCTACCGGCTCCAGGGCCCCCCGCCACCGCTGCCGCGCCACTTCGGCCCCGTGGCCGTCGACACCCTGCTCGCCCTCGACCGCCCCCTCGACCTGCGCCGCGACGTGTGGCCGCTGATGGCCAAGGAGATCGGCTTCGGCCACTACCACGAGCTGTTCCACGCCCATCCCGAGCGCACCGCCCTGCCCTGGGCGGACTTCCTCGCCGCCTACGACCGTCTCGACTGGTACTCCGACCCGATGGCCGCCCTCGTCGCCGCGGCCGTGCCGGACCCGGAGGACCGCCTGGACTTCGAGGCCCTCGACCGCCCCCTGGCGGACCTGGCATTCCCCGACCCGGAGTCCCTCCAGCACCATCTGCGCGACCACATCACCCAGGACGTCCGCCGCCGCGAGGACCCCGCCCACAGCGCCGACCTCGGCGCCTTCCTCGCCCTGCTCTCCGTCTACGGACAGCTGCCCGCTCTCGCCTCCGCCGGCCGGCTGACCGCCCGCTCCCTCGCCGAGGGACTGGACGGCTGGTGGCAGGGCTTCTTCAGCTTCCTCGCCTCCGGCCCGCCCGGCTTCCGGCTGCGCCAGCTGCTCGCCCTGTCCCGGGCCGGGATCGTCCGCTTCCTCGGCGCGGACCTCCAGGTCGGTACCGACGACTCCACCGGCACCTTCACCGCGACCAGCCCCACGGTGCCCGGACACACCGTCCACGCCACGGCCCTGATCGAGGCCTACCTGCCCCGCCCCTCCCTGGACCGCACCGAGGACCCGCTCCTGCGCGCCCTGCACCGCTCCGGCGCCCTCACCGAGGAGGTCGTCACCGACCCCACCCACACCCACCGCTCGGGCCTGCTGACCGTGGCTTCCGAGCACGGCCACATCCTCGACCCCACCCTCGGCGGACCCCACCCCCGCCGTGTCGCCCTGGGCGCCCCCACCAACAGCCGCGCCGTCGCCGCCTTCGCCCGCCCCCGCACCAACGCCCCCGCCTTCCGCCAGAACGACGCGGCGGCCAGGTCACTGCTCCGGACGCTGGCGGCGCGGGGAGAGGCCGCCCCACCGGAACGGCCCGCCCAGGAACGGACCCCCCTGCCGGAAGCCGGCGACCGCTCCCCCGCCACCCGCACCACCGAGGACACGGACCAGCAGCGCCCGGCGGCCGGACCGAGGATCGCCACGCACTCGGGGTGAGGTGTCGGGACGGGCTGCGGGGGCGGTCGGGCCCGACCTGGCTGGCCGTCATCGCAGTCGTCCACGGACTCGGCCCGTCCTTGCTGTTCGCCGCCGACACCGTCGGCGGCGAACAGCACCTCCAAGAAGACCTGGGCGTCCTTTGAAGTCAGGGCCGCGCCCCGGGAGCTACCTGAGTCGCAGGAGCGCCGAGCGCAACGCGCGAACGTCGTCGTCGATCCATCCCTCGCGCTCGCACGTGGTGACGACGCGCTGCCCTGCCTCGAGCACACCGGAGGACAGCGTCACCGATTCCACCGTGCACGGGGGGCCGTCGGCCCCTCCGCCGCCAGGGGCGAGTTCCACGGTGTCCCCCTTTACGCGCAGGTCGACCCAGAACGGCCCGTCGAAGAACATCACGCGGGCTGGTCGACCGGTCCTGGCGTCCTCCACGCCTTGCGCCAACGCCGTCAGGTAGGGGACGACCCAGGGGGCTGTCGAAAAATAACTCCTCGGTTTCTGAGTTCTGTTGGCTCGTAGGATGCTGGTGTGGCGGAGGGGATCGAGGCGGGGCTTTCGGAGGC